>NZ_JBGCAQ010000023.1:0-159139 GCF_041261405.1 Streptacidiphilus sp. EB103A
GCGGCCAGGTCCAGTTGCAGGTTCAGGCGCAGGATGTTGTCGAAGCCGAGCTGGTCCTCGCGCCAGGTGGGGGCGTACAGCACCACCGTTTTGCCCTCGGGCAGGCCGAGGTGTTCGCGGATGGCCTGGGCGCGTTTGTCGCGGTCCGGGGCGTGGAGCTGGTCGGTGCGCGGCAGCCCGGTCTCCAGCACGGTGCCGGTGTAGCGCAGCGCCCGGCGCAGCACCGGGGTGCTGGGCGGGTTGGGGGAGACCAGCAGGTTCCACTGGGCTGCGCCCTGGTCCAGGGCGTGGAGTTGGTCGGGGTCGGCGTACCAGTCGTTGTCGAAGTCGTGGCCGATGCGCTTGACGGGGGTGCCGTGCCAGGTCTGCAGCAGGGTCTGGCCCTCGCGGCGCTGGATCCAGGCGGGCAGGGGGGTGTTGGTGACCAGGTAGCGGCTGGTGGCCAGGGCCTGGTACCACTCGGGGCTGTGCAGGCGGATCGGGGTGGCGGTGGGCGGGATGTCGGCCTGGAGGTCGTCGACGACCCACAGGTGCTCCAGGGGGGTGCCGCGGCGGATGAGTTCGTGGTGGATGGCGCGGGGGGAGTCGGCGTAGGGGCCGCCGTCGAAGCTGTTGTACAGGACGGCGGGGCGCAGGGGCTGGGTGCGGGCGGCGGGGTAGCTGTCCTGGCGGAGCCGGCGCTGGTGGTAGGGGCCGGCTTCGTGGCCGGTCAGGGAGTCGGCGGCGGTCAGCAGCAGGCAGTCGTACCAGCGGCGGGCCAGGGTGACGCTCTTGCCGCGGGCCTGGACCTGCTGCGGGACGCTGGTGTGGGCGCGCGGCGCGAGGTGCAGTTTGATCTCGTCGGCCTGGTGGTCGCCGAGGCGGGCCAGGAGTTCCCATTCGCCGGCGCGCAGCGGCAGTTCGCCGCCGTAGACGTCGTTGGGGTAGGCGGGCAGCTGGGCCTGGAAGGTGCCGTCGGTGACCTGGACCCGGTGGGTCTGCGCGCGGCGGGTGTGCTGCTTGTGGCGCAGCACCAGGTCGAAGTGGTGGCTGCCGGCGACCGGGTAGCTGCCCTCCAGCAGGAACGCCGACCGGTCCGCCGGCACCGAGACCGCCTCGACCACCGGCTGCACCCGCTGATCACAGATCTGCAGATAACCCCGCGGCGAGGAGCGGACCAGCAGCGCGCGGTCTCCCGGCCGTGCCGGTGCGCCGTCCTTGACCAGGGGGAACTGCACCGATGACGGGCTGTCAGCCCCCTGGTCGACGACCAGGGGGAGTGTGCTGTCGTCGGAGAGCAGCAGCTCGGCGGTCCAGTGGTCGATCTGCCGGGTCCGGGCGCTGGCGCGGATCTCCGCCTCCTCCAGCCGGACCTGCTCCAGGGCGGCCGGGTCGATCCGGGTGGTGAAGGGCACCCTGCCGTCGGCCTCGGCGCCCAGCTCGACCGGGTAGAGCAGCTTCCTGCTGCTGCCGTCCTCAGTGTGCCGAACCTCTATCCGGACCGCGTCCAGGCCCTTGCGCGGCTTGATCGAGCCGCTGAGCTCGATCAGTCCGTCGACGGCCCTGGCCGAGGACACCCGGGCCTTGACGGTCTCGACCCGCAGGCCGAGGTGCTGGTCGGAGATCTCGGGGATCAGCCGTACGTCCTGGTTCACCCAGAACGGGGTGGGCACCTGGCCGGAGCCGGTCAGCCCCTCCTTGATCCGGGTCCGCCGCGGACGGCCGGCGCCGAACTGCGCCAGGGTCACGCCCCAGCTGCCGTCCTTCCACTCGCCGCGCTTCTTGAGCCGGTCCGGGTTGACCGTCACCGACCAGCCGGACCAGTCGGCGTGGTGGAACGGCAGATTGCGCTCCCGGGCGGTCACATCGGGACGTCGCACGGTGCGGGTGGGCAGCAGCAGGGTGCGCTTGCTCTTGCCGCCCTGGCGCAGAACCAGCGCGCGGACGGAGTCGTAGCGGTGCTCGGCGCCGAGGTTCTTCTGGAAGGCGTGGCCCTCCAGCCTGAGGGAGCCGTCCTGCCAGGTGATCTCGTCCACGGTGGCGTGCAGGCCGACGGCGGCGACCAGGGTCGCCACCGCCTCGTCCAGCGGCGGGCTGTCCCTGAGAGCGGGGTAGTCCGCCTTGGGACGCAGCGTGCCGCGGGTCGGGATGGCCCGCGGGTACTCCTTCTCGAACTCCAGGATCGCCAGGATGTCGGCCATCCGGCGCTTGGCGGTCAGCCAGAACTTGATCCGCAGACCCTCGGCCAGCTTGTTGAGGACCGTGGGCTCGATGTCCTCCAGGATCGGCCCGACATGGTCGAGGAACAGCTCGCGGTACTCCTCGTCGGCGATCGGCAGCGCCCGGAAGAAGATCAGCATCTCCTCGACCAGGACGTTGTGGTCGTAGGAGCGCAGGTAGGTGCGGAACTCCGGGTCGGACGCGGACTGGGCCTTGAGGAACTCGCGGACCATGCTGATCGAGGCCATTCGGTCGATCAGACCCTTGGGGTCGGTCCGGTTCTGCGTGATCGACCTGGAGCCGACCTCGCGCATCCGCCACAGGTAGACCGGCTCGGCCAGCACGTCCACCGACTTGGCGAGGTAGTGCAGCGGCACGCTGACCGGGGCGTCCTCGTAGAGGATGCCGGGGTACTGCATGGCGTGCTCGTCCCAGAAGCTGCGCCGGTAGACCTTGTTCCACGCGGTGCGGTCGGTGACCAGCGCCGGGAGCTCGCTGATGTGGGTCTTCAGCTTGGTCGAGGCGAACGGCGCGCGGTGCACCCAGGACGGGTTGGATCCCACGGCCCGGAAGCGGAGCACATTGCCGGCGACGAAGTCGGAGCCGGTCTGCTCCAGCGTCTCGATCATCAGCTGGTACGAGTTCGGCGGGACGATGTCGTCGCTGTCCACGAAGGTCAGGAACTCGGCCTCGGGGTCGACCGCCGCGGTGCCGGTGTTGCGGGCCGGGCCGAGGCCCTTGTTCTCCTGCTGGACCAGGCGGAAGCGGGCGTCACGTCGCGCGAAGGCCTCGGCGATCTCGGCACTGGAGTCCGTGGAGCCGTCGTCGACCATGACGACCTCGAAGTCGTCGAAGGTCTGTGCTGCGAGGGACGCCAGGCACTCCTCCAGGTACAGCTCGACGTTGTAGATCGGGACGACCACGGAGAGGCGGGGGGCCATGAGGTGCGGCGGGCCTTTCTGGGACAGGGCGACACGGCGGATGTACTTGACAGCTGATCGTCCGCCTATGGGCCTTCACCCTATCTGGCCGACCGATGCCAGGCACCCGCTGTTCGGATGCACGACACCCGCCGTTCGATCGGATGGCGTTCGGCAAGACGCCCACCGATTCGGGACGGTTCCCGGGGGTCGAACGCTAGGGTGGTGCACCATGCCCCGGTTCAGCATCATCGTGCCCGCGTACCAGGTCCAGTCCTACCTCGGCGCCTGTCTGGACTCCGTCCTCAAACAGTCCTACCGGGACTTCGAGCTGATCGGGGTGGACGACCGCTCGCCGGACGGCAGCGGCGAGATCCTGGACACATACGCCGCCGCGGACCAGCGGGTCCGGGTGCTGCACCTGCCCGAGAACGTCGGCCTGGGCCGGGCCAGGAACGCCGGGATCGAGGCGGCCACCGGCGACTACCTGATCTTCCTGGACAGCGACGACACCCTGACCGAGGGATCGCTCCGGGCGATCGCGGACCGGCTCGACGCCACCGGCGAGCCCGAGGTGCTGGTGTACGACTACGCCCGCAGCTACTGGGACGAGCGGACCGTGCGCAGCCGCGACGGTGCGGCCGGGGCGTTGCGGACCGGTGTCGGCCGGGCCGAGGTCTTCACCGCCGCCGATCGCGAAGACATCCTCAATCTGCTGATGGTGGCCTGGAACAAGGCCTACCGCAGGGACTTCGTCGAGCGGAACGGCTTCCGCTTCCCGGCGGGGTACTACGAGGACACTCCGTGGACCTATCCGGTGATGCTGTCGGCGGCCACCATCGCCACGCTCGACCGGGTGGTGGTTCACTACCGGCAGCGCCGGCAGGGCGGCAACATCCTGGCCACGGTCAGCCGCAGGCACTTCGACGTCTTCGCCCAGTACGACCTGGTCTTCGCCTTCCTTCAGGAGCGCCCCGAGCTGCACCGCTGGCTGCCGCTGCTGCACAAGCGGATGGTCGAGCACTGCCGCACCATCGGCAACCACCCGGACCGGGTGCCGCCGGAGGCGCGCAAGGAGTTCTTCGAGCTCGCCGCCGAGGCCGAACGGCGGCACCGGCCGGAGGGCGCCCCCGCCCTGGCGGTGGGCGGCGACTGGAAGCAGCGGCCGCTCGGCCGGCTGGCCCGGACCGCGGGCCGGACGGTGAACGAGATCCGGCCGGTGGCGGCCAAGGCGGTGGCGCAGGGCCTGCTGACGACCTACCAGGCCGCCCAGCGGAGGCTGCCGCTGAACCCGCAGCTCGCGCTGTTCTCCTCCTACCGGTACCGGCTGCCGGCCTGCAACCCGGCGGCGATCCAGGCCAAGCTGCAGGAGCTGGCCCCGGAGATCAGGTCGGTCTGGGTGGTCGAGGCGGCGCGCCGCAAGGACGTCCCCGAGGGGCTGACGGTGGTGTCGCCCGGTTCCCGGGAGTACCGCGAGGTGGCCTCCCGGGCCGCCTACTCGGTCAGCAACGTGCCCTTCGCGGACAGCGCGCCCAAGCGCGAAGGCATGGTCTACCTGCAGACCCACTGCGGCACCCCGGTCAAGCGGATGGGCACCGACCTGCGCGACTACCCGGCGGCCGGCTCCTCGCTGAGCTTCCACGCGATGCTGCGGCGGGTCGACACCTGGGACTACAGCCTCAGCGCCAACCACTTCTCCTCGCAGGTCTGGGAGCGGGTCTACCCCTCCGACTACCAGAACCTGGAGTACGGCTACCCGCGCAACGACGTCTACAGCACGGCCGGCGCCGCCGAGGTGCTGGCCGCCCGCGAAGAGCTCGGCGTCAAGCCCGGGCAGACCGTGCTGCTGTACGCGCCGACCACGCGTGAGTACCGCGCCAGCTACCGGCCCGGTCTCGACCTGGCCCGGCTGGCCCGCACGCTGGGACCGGACTACGTACTGCTGAACCGGACCCACTTCTTGGACCGGGAGAGCCCGGCGGGATACACGCCGGTCGACGCCCCCGGGGTCATCGACGTGAGCGGCCACCCCTCGGTCGAGCGGCTGGCCCTCGCCGCCGACGCGCTGATCACCGACTACTCGTCGCTGATGGTCGACTACGCCAACCTGGACCGGCCGATCATCGTCTTCGCCGACGACTGGGAGGTCTACCGCCAGACCAGGGGCACCTACCTGGACGTCTTCTCGGGCCGCCCCGGGCAGAGCCCCGGCGCGACCGCGAGCAGCGAGGAGGAGCTGACCGAGCTGCTCCGCTCGGACGAGTGGCGCTCCGGCGCGAACGCCGCGCTGCGGAGCGCCTTCCGTGAGCGCTTCTGCGCCCTGGACGACGGCCGCGCCGCGGAGCGCGTGGTCCGAACCGTCTTCCTGGGCGAGAGCACCCCGCTGCCGGTGATCCCGCTGGCGGAGCGGACCACGGCGCCGAGGCCCGAGGAGCTCTAGGCCTGCGGCGCCCACGGCGCCGACGGTGCGTCAGCTGCTGCGCCTCCGGCGCCGGTTCACGGCCCGGACGGCCAGCGGCGGGAGCAGGTCCGCGGCCAGCCGCCGCAGCCGGGGCCGGCGCGGCGAGGCCGGGGCCGTCTCCTGGGCGGTCCGGACGGTGGGCCGCAGCACCGACGGGCTGTGGAAGCGGGAGGCGGGGAACGCGGGCGGCTCCCCGTTTCCTCCCAGCCGGACGAAGGTCTCGCCCGCGATCGTCGTGTCGATGGTGTGGCGTCCCGGCCAGGTCCCGACGATGGCGCGCAGCGCGGTGACGGCCGGCTCCGGGTCGCCCCAGGTGCCGTAGAACTTCTGCGAGGAGAGGCAGATGGGATGGAGGCCGTGCTGGAACACGGCCTCCCACGCGGCGGCGGCCACCTCGGGGGTGTGCTCGGCCCGGTAGTCGTCGAGGACGATCACCCCGTCCGGCGCCAGGGCCTTCCGGGCGACCTGGATGTCGCCGGCCACGTGCTCGTACAGGTGCGAGGCGTCCACATGCACGAAGCGGCAGCTGCCCGCCGGGATGCGGCCGTCGGCCAGCACCGAGGTCGGGGCCTGGATGATCTCGGGCAGCCGGTCGTGGAACGCCAGGTAGTTCTGCTCGAAGTTGACCCTGGTGAGCGTGGAGCGGTAGAACCCCGCCATCTCGGCGCTGTTGGCGTCGTCCGCGGCGTCCGAGTCGAAGAGGTCGCAGACCGTCAGGATCTCGTCCTGGCGGAGATGGCGGCCCAGCAGGGTCGCGCTCTTGCCCAGGTAGGCGCCCAGCTCCAGGAGGTCGCCGTGGACCTCCCGCTGGTGGTCGCCGAGGAACCAGTCGAAGAGCAGGCGGTCGTTGGCGAAGAACCAGCCGGGTATGTCGTCCAGCTGTTCCGGGCGGGCCGGCGCCGGTGAAGAGGCGGGGGAGGGGGCGGTGGCAGAGGACACTCTGAACGCTCCGAGAGGTGGGGGTGGGCGACTCGGGGTGGTGCTGGATCCCTGGCGGGTGACCCTACCCTCCCCGCAGGGGAAATGGACAGGTTCTTCACGGTCTGCTCACTGACGGGCCGTAGCGTCCAGGGCGCCGGCGGCGGAGCGGTCGTCCTGCCGGCCGATCACGGTGCTGCCCTCCTCGGCGAGCAGCCGCAGCGCCTCCCGCGGGGAGGGGGCGTGGGCGCGGTCGGCGAGCGGCAGCACCGCGGGGACGTCCTGCCCGTCCAGGAACAGGGTGCGGACCACCCGCTCCGCGGCCAAGCCGTCGTCGTGGGTGCAGAAGCGCTCGCGGAACGCCGCGCGGAGGCCCGCCGAGTGCTCGCTGTCCCAGGCGCCGGAGCGGAACGCCAGCGCCAGGGTGTCCTCGTCCGCGGTCACCAGCCCGGGGGTCTCGCCGGGGCGGCCGGACAGCAGGTCGAAGTAGACGCCGCGGATCTCCCGGTACACCTCCCAGTCGGGGGCGTGGACGACGATCGGCCGGTCCAGGTTGGCGTAGTCGAAGAGGATCGACGAGTAGTCGGTCACCAGGGCGTCGGAGGCCAGCATCAGCTGCTCCACGCACGGGTGCTGCGACACGTCCCGCACCAGCCCGCGGCGCTGCAGGTCCCGCAGGGACGCGTCCTCGCCGTAGAAGTAGTGCGCGCGGACCAGCAGGGTGCAGCCGTCGCCCAGGGCCCGGCAGAGCCGGGCGAGGTCCAGCTGCGGCCGGAACTCCCGCTGGTGGTCCCGGTGGGTGGGCGCGTAGAGGATCGCCGTGTTCCCGGCCGGGATCCCCAGCTCCTTCCTGATCCGCAGCACGTCGGCGGAGGTGGCGGTGGCCAGCACGTCGTTGCGCGGGTAGCCGGCCTCCAGGTTCTCGAAGCTGCCGGGGAAGACCCGGTCCCACACCTCGGTGGAGTGCCGGTTCGAGGACAGGCTCAGGTCCCACTGGCCGGCCATGGCCATCAGCCGGTTCCAGTTGACCCTGGCCGAGCAGGCGGGGTGGTCCAGCTGGTCCAGACCCATCTTCTTCAGCGGAGTCCCGTGATGGGTCATCAGGAAGCGCTGCCCGGGGCGCTTCGGGTGGACCAGGCCGAGGCCCGAGTTGGTCACCAGCCAGCCCGCCCTGGTGGCGTACCACCAGAACCTGGGGGAGCGCAGCAGCACCTGGTCGGTACCCGGCGGCGCGGTCTCGGCGCCCTTCTCGGTCAGCACCCACACGCCGCGGACGCCGGGGGCGAGCCGCCGGGCGCAGGCGTGGATCGCGCCGGGGTTACTGCCGGTCGAGGCCCCCCAGTAGGAGCAGTAGAGCGCCAGGTCGCGGCGGATCGGCAGCATCCCGCCGATCCGTCGGGCGGCCCTGACCGCGTAGCCGGTGGCCCGCCGGCCGACCCGCTCGCGGCTCTCCCGCAGGCGCTTCCGGGCCCGGTCGAGCAGCTGGCCGGCCAGGAACGCCGGGCGTGAGCCGGTGATCACGCCGCGGGCCCGCAGCCCGCCGAGCCCCGGCAGCCCGCCCGCCGCGAGCCGTCGCCAGCGGGCGCAGCTGTCGGCCGCGGTGCGGAAGAAGGCGGCGGCCTCGGAGCGGGAGGCGGTGCCGGGGCGGGCCAGCTCGTCCAGGACTGTGCGGACCATCCGCTCCAGGACCAGGCGGGCCAGCGCCGGATCGCCCTGGACCCGGTTGAGCAGCTCCTCGAAGTCCCTCAGCGACGCCGGGTCGCAGGGGCGCCGCGTGGCCGGGACCCGGGGGTCGCGCTGGATCCGGCGCACCAGGCACAGTTCGGGGGTGGTGGCGACGGTCGTCGCGTCCAGCAGCGAGCGGTAGGCGAAGACCAGCTCGGAGTCGGCGCCGGGGAGCGGTCCCGGACCGTGCGGGGCGCAGAAGTCCCGGCGCAGCACCCGGTTGGCGCGCAGCGGCGGCAGGCGCAGCAGCGCGGGCCGAACGGCGGGTCCGCCGACAGTGGTGCCGGTGCCGCCGCCCGGTTGTGTCGGCAGCACCACGCCCTTGGCGGGCTGCGGGCGGCCCTGCCAGTCGTCGGTCCGGTGCGCGAACACCAGCACCTGGGGGTCGCCGGCGGCGGTGAGGGCGCGGTCCAGCACCGCCAGGGCCTCGGGGGTGAGCACGTCGTCGGCGGACAGCAGCAGCAGGTACTCGCCGGAGGCCCGGTCCGCGCCGAGGCGCAGGGCGGCGTCCTCGTCGTCGGGCCGACGGGAGGTCAGCATCAGCACCCGGGCGTCCAGCCGGGTGAACTCGGCGGCGATGGCCGCGGTGTGGTCGGTCGACGCGGTGTCCACCACGATGAGCTGGACCTCGCCGAAGGACTGCGAGAGCACGGACTCCAGACATGTCCTGAGGTGCCGTTGGGCGTTGCGGGCCGGAACGATGATGCTGAAGCGGGGCATGGGAATCCGTCGTGTCGAGGGCCAGGCGGGGCACGGCTGGGCCGGAGGGTGGCGTCACGGCCTGCATCGACAGCGGAACGTAGTGATCTGGTAACATTCTGTCAAATCTGGTGCGCTGTCCAGACGATGCGCCCGGATTCACCTGAACGGGCGAGGGCGGGTGACCTTCTTCCGAGCGCCCGGGTTGGACGTCCGACCGGGGATTCCCCGGTTCCGCGTCCCGCCCGGAACAGGTTGCCGCCATGTCACCCCAACTCAGCGTCATCGTGCCCGTCTTCAATGTGCGGGACTACCTGGCGGACTGCCTGGACTCGATCGCCGCACAGACCATGGCCGACCTGGAGGTCGTGCTGGTGGACGACGGCTCCACGGACGGCAGCACCGAGATCGCGGAGGAGTACGCGGCCGTCGACTCCCGGTTCCGGCTGGTGCGCAAGGAGAACGGCGGCCTCGGCAGCGCCCGCAACCTGGGCGTCCGCTCGGTCCATCCGGACAGCAGGTACCTGGGCTTCGTCGACAGCGACGACGTCCTGCCCCGGGGTGCGTACCGGTACCTGTACGAGGCGCTGGAGGAGAGCGGCTCCGACCTGGCGACCGGCAATGTGTACCGGCTGCAGGCGGACCGCCGGGTGCAGAACCACCAGCACGCTCATCTGCGCGAGACGGTGCTGGGCACCCATGTCACCCGGGAGCCGTGGCTGCTCACCGACCGGATCGCCTGCAACAAGCTGTTCCGGCGGGAGTTCTGGGAGCGGCACCGGCTGGCCTTCCCCGAGGGCGTCCTCTACGAGGACATCTCGCTGACCGTCCCCGCGCACTTCCTGGCGGAGGCCGTCGACGTGGTGCACCGGCACGTCTACTACTGGCGGATCAGGAGCGGCTCCATCACCCAGCGGGCGGCCGAGGCGCAGGGCGCCCGCGACCGGATCGAGGCCGTCAACCGCACCAGCCGGTTCCTCGCCGAGCGCTCGCCGGTCCATCAGCGGACGTTCGAGCAGCAGACCCTCTCCTATGACTTCCGCTTTCTGCTGGACGCCTTCCCGCAGGCGGGCGAGGAGTACCGGGAGGCGGTCGTGGCGGGCGCCGCCGCCTTCGCCGAGCGGCTGGCGCCGGAGGACTTCGCCGAACTCCCGGTCGACCTGAGGGCCAAGTGGGAGCTGATCCGCGGCCGACGCACGGCGGACCTGCTCGACCTGTTGCTGCTGGAGCAGCGCAGCCACAACGGCTTCGAGGTCGCCGGAGCCGTCCGGCGCCGGGCCGTCTACCGCACCGGCTCCGGCGAGCCGATCGCGCTCCCGGCCCGGACCGTGGCTCTGCGGAGCGACGAACTGCCGCTGCTGGCCAAGCTGGAGGAGGTGCGCTGGTCGCCCGAGGGCCGACTGGAGCTGCACGGCTGCGCCTATGTCGACAACCTTCCGGCCGGCTCGCCGCTCACCTCGCTCCGGGCCGCCGTACTGACCGGCCCGGACCGGCGCCGGACGCTGCTCCGGCTGCGCAGCCGGCCGTCGGTCGCCGCCGGACGGGGCTCCGGGCAGGAGCTGCACGACCACGCCGGCGCCGGCTTCCTGCTCTCCGTCGACCCGGAGCGGTTCAAGCTCGGCGGTAAGTGGCAGGCCGGCGCCTGGACGCTGCGGGTCGCGCTGGGCCGCCCCGGTCTGCTGCGGCACGCACCGATCCGGCCCGCCGGCGCCAACGTCGACTTCACCCGGGTCCGGCCGCTGGACGCGGACACCCTGCTGAGGATCGGTTTCGACAACGGGGCGCTGACGCTCAGGGTCGAGGAGGTCCAGGCCAGGATCGACGGCCATCGGCTGGTGGACGGCTGCCTGGAGATCACCGGCCGAGTGCGCGACAAGCACCGGCCGGTCCGGTTGACGGTCAATCAGAAAGACTCCGAGGCACGGGTGGAGACCCCGGTGACAGTCGGGCAGGCCGAGGCCGGATGGCGAGGCTTCACGGCGGCCGTGCCGCTGGACGCGGTCGCCTCGGTCGCGCCGGTGACCGAGGACGGCCCGCACGAACTGGCCCCGAGGTCGGTCGACGGCTGGTGGTCCCGGCTGGTCACCGAGGGCGGAGCGCAGCTGGTCGTCACGGCCCTGCCCGGGCTCGCCGCCGGCAGCTACCCGCTGCCGCCGGGACCCGGTGGACCGGATCCGCGCCTGGGCGACCAGCTGCAGCTGCTGCCGGGCACCGAGGGCCAGTTGGTGCTGGAGCGGACCCGGCGCCCCACCGCCGGGACGCTCTCCTGGACACCGGACGGGCGGCTGGAGATCGCCGGAACACTGCCGGCGACCGCCGGGCCGGTGCAGCTGGTACTGCGCCACAGCGGGCTGCACGAGGAGGTGACCGTCCCGGTCGAGCATGCGGACGGCCGTTTCACCGCCGCCCTGGACCCGGCCGCCCACCCCGGGCTGGGCGGCGAGCTCCCGCTGCGCGAGGGGCACTGGTACGGCTTCCTGCGCCGCACCGGCGCCGACAGCAGGGACGGCGAGCTGTCACTGCGGCTCGCCACCGCCGCCCAGGCCGGGCTGCCGCTGGAGCGCCCCGGTGCAGGACGGCAGTTCGCCGTCATCGCCTGCTACCGCGACATGTTCGTGCTCAGCTCGGCCGCCGCGCCCGGCTTCGAGGCGCAGAGCCCCTACCGGATCCGGCAGCTGGCCCGGCAGGCCTACCCCGCCGCCCGGCGGCTGCCGCTGCGCGACACCGTGCTCTACAGCAGCTTCGACGGACGGCAGTACGGCGACGCGCCACGTGCCATCCACGAAGAACTGCTGGGCCGTGGCAGCGAGTTGCGGCACCTGTGGACGGTGGACGACGAGCAGGCGCCGCTGCCGCCGTCAGCCCGGGCGGTCGCCCTGGGCGGCCCGGAATGGCATCAGGCGCTGGCGACCTGCCGCTATCTGGTCACCAACACCCAGCTCCCGTCCTGGTTCCGGCGCCGGGAGGGCCAGACCGTGGTGCAGTGCGGCGCCGGGGTTCCGGTCAAGCGCACCGGCCTGGCCTTGCGGGGTTCCGTCTACGCCGACCACAGTCGGCTGGCGGAACTCTCCGAGCAGTCCCGGCAGTGGAGCCTGCTGCTGGCGCCGAACCGGTCCGGCGCCACGGCGCTGCGCCGGACCTGGGACTTCCAGGGCGAGATCCTCAGCGACTGCTCCCCGCGCACCGACCTGCTGCACGCCGAGGACCGGGACAAGCTCGCCGAGGTGCTGCGGCGCCGGCTCGACCTGCCCGAGGGCCGGCGGACCGTGCTGTTCGCGCCGACCTTCCGCGACCACCGTGCGGTGTCCGGACGGCCGTTGCGCTACGACTTCACCCCCGGCCTGGACCTGACCTCGTTCGCCGAGGCCCTCGGCGACGGCTACCGGGTCCTGGTGCGCCGGCATCCCGACACGGTGTCCGCGTTCCCGATCGGCGGAGCGGTCACCGACGTCAGCGCCCACCCGGACGCCGTCGAACTGCTGCTGCTCGCCGATGTCCTGGTCACCGACTACTCCTCACTGGCGGTCGACTTCTGCCGTACCGGCCGGCCGGTGCTGTTCTTCACCCCGGACCTGGACCACTATCGGGACTCGGTCCGCGGCCTGGAGATCGACCTGCCCCGGCACAGCCCCGGCCCGCTGCTGGGGACCCAGGAGGAGCTGCTGGAAGCCCTCCTGGACCTGGACGCGGTGGCCGCCGCCCACGCCGAGCGCTATGCGTCCTTCCGGAAGGCCTACTGCGGCGTGCTCGACGCGGAGGGCGCCCGCCGGGCGGTCGACCGGATGCTGACCCTCGGCTGACCTGTTCCGAGCTCGTCGGGCCGGGGCTGCGGCAGGGTCACATCGTCGGACTGCCACACCTGCCAGGCCCCGTAGCCGATCGCCAGCCCGAGCACGGCCCAGGTGAGCAGCCCGAGGAACAGCTCACCGTCGCTCCACCGGGTCACATGGACCCGGTACCAGGGGAAGCCGCCGCTCCAGCGGGTGTAGATCAGCACCAGCAGCGAACCGCCGAGGACGTTGTACCAGAGCCCCGGCCACAGGCCGACGACCAGCATCGCGGGCGCGGCCCAGGCCAGGTACTGCACGCCGCTCGCTGTCGACAGGAACAGCAGCGCGGAGAGGGTGAGCCCGGTGACGACGGGCAGTTCCTTCGGCCGCTTCCAGGCCAGCACCGCGCCGAAGGCCATGACCAGGGCGACGACCGGGAGATGGCCGCTCCCGTAGAGGAAGTCCAGCACCGGCCTGGGCACCCCGAGCCAGCGGCCGGCCTGCAGCAGGCCCCACTGGCGGTCGCCGCCGCCCTGGTACTCCAGCACGTTGCGCAGCAGTCCGCGCGGCTCCAGCACCAGCGCCGGGCCCCACAGCACCGCGAGGGTCGCCAGCAGGCCGGCCAGGAAGCGCCGGGCGGCGCCGGGGCCGATCCTGAACGCGCCCACCAGCAGCAGTGGGAGGGCGACGACCGGCGGAAGCTTGACGCTGATCGCCAGCGCCGCGGCGACCCCGGCCCAGACCGGCGACCCCAGGTCGGCCAGCAGCAGCACCGAGACCAGGGCGAACATGACGCACAGCGAGTCGGTGTTGCCGTGGTAGGCGGAGACGCAGACCAGCACCGGACTGGCGGAGAGCGCCACCGAGCACCCCAGCGCGGTCGGCAGCCGCTGCCGACGCCGCGTCAGTTCGAAGACCACGACGGCGGAACAGAGGTCGCCGAAGCAGGGCGGGATCCGGATCAGGGTGGTGAAGGCGACGCCGTGCCTGGCCAGATGTCCCAGCAGCAGCAGGACCAGGCCGGTCAGCGGGGGGTGGTTGTAGACCGGGAGTCCGCGCCGGAGGCGTGTTCCGTAGATGTGGAACGGCCCGACCCGGAGAATCGCCTCACTGAATCCATGGAAGAACTGCGCGTCCGCGGATCCGACCGTGTGGGCGGCGATATCCAGTTTCAGCAGAAAGGCGATCAGGGCGACGGCGATGGAAAGGCCCCGTGCCAGCCGCAGCGGACGCGACTTCAAAAAGTTCATGTCCAGGACCAACGACCACGCGAACCGTCCGGCAACGTTCCCGGGGACCGGACCATCAGTTCGAGTGACGATCTCTGCTCGGCAGAAGCGGCGAACCTGCAGATGGGGAGCGCAAGGATGACAGTAGGACCGGTCTGCGCCGCAAGCTCCCCATGAGAGTGTCGGTGCCATGCCTCAGCCCGCTGTCCCGACCGCCCCCAGAATCGGCGTCCTGGTCGTCGCGTACAACGCGGAGAACACTCTGGCGAAAACGCTCCAGCGAATCCCGGCGGAATTCCGTGAGCGCATCGCCGAGATCCTGGTGATGGACGACGCCAGCCATGACGCGACCTTCCTGGCCGGCTGGCGCTGGTCCCAGCGGGAGGACGCCCCGCCCACCGTGGTCATGCGCCACACCAAGAACCTCGGCTACGGCGGCAACCAGAAGGCCGGCTACGCCCTGGCGATGGAGCGTGGGCTGGACATCGTGGTGATGCTGCACGGCGACGGGCAGTACGCGCCCGAGCTGATCGCCGAGATGGTCGCGCCGATCGAACGCGGTGAGGCCGACGCGGTGTTCGGCTCCCGGATGATGGACTCGGGCGCGGCCCGCCGTGGCGGCATGCCCGCCTACAAGTGGCTCGGCAACCGGGTGCTGACGAAGATCGAGAACTCGCTGCTGGGCACCTCGCTGACGGAGTTCCACTCCGGCTACCGCGCCTACCGGGTCGATGCGCTGCGCGAGCTGCTGATCGACCGCAACACCGACGCCTTCGACTTTGACACCCAGATCATCGTGCAGCTGATCGACGCGGGGAAGCGCATCGTCGAGGTCCCGATCCCCACCTACTACGGGGACGAGATCTGCTACGTCAACGGCCTCACGTACGCCAAGGACGTGGTCAAGGACGTGCTGGAGTACCGGCTCGCCATGAAGGGCTTCGGCAGCTGCCCGTGGGTGCCCAAGGCCGAGGAGTACGCGTTCAAGGCCGGCGACGGCTCCTCGCACGCGGAGATCCTGGCGATGCTGTCCGGGGCGGAGCCGATGACGGTGCTTGACCTGGGCTGCTCCGGCGGTCTCTTCGCCGAGCAGGTGCGCAAGCTGGGCCATACGGTGACCGGCGTCGACTACATCGAGGTGCCCGGCGTCCGCGAGCGCACCGACCGGTTCCTGCTGGCCGACCTCAACCAGGGGCTGCCGTCCGACCTCGACGGCCCCTTCGACCTGGTGGTCGCCGGGGACGTGGTCGAGCACCTGGTCAACCCCGAACGGCTGCTGCGCCAGGTGCAGCAGGTGCTGCGTCCCGGCGGCGAACTGGTGCTCTCGGTGCCCAACTTCGGGCACTGGTACTCACGGCTCCGGGTCGCCCTCGGCGCGTTCGACTACGACCGCCGGGGCATTCTCGACGAGACCCATCTGCGCTTCTTCTCCCGCTCCAGCCTGCGCCGGATGATCCGCAACGCGGGCTACGACCTCCTCGAACTCCGGTCCACCGGCTCCCCGTTCGTGCAGCTCGCCGGTACCGGGGCGGCGGCCGGGGCGGCCTCGGCGCTGTCCCGGGCGCTGGTCGGGCTGCGGCCCACGCTGTTCGGCTACCAGTACGTGGCCAGACTGACCCCGCACGCCCAGGAGGTCATCACAGCAGGTCAGGGCGGTGGCGTGGACGAGCTGCTGGCCGCCCAGGCGCGTCGCTAGGCGGTATCACCGGTTTCAACCGATTGGGGCGCTACGTTCATGGTCATGCAAGGACCACAGGCTCCACCGTCCGGCGGGCTCGTCGCGCTGACCGGCTGGGGCCGCACCGCGCCCACCGCCGCCAGGGTCACCTCGCCCGCCACCGCGGAGGCGGCGGTCGCCGCGCTGCTGGCGGCGGGGGAGCGCGGGGTGGTCGCGCGCGGGCTCGGGCGCTCCTATGGGGACGCCGCGCAGAACGCCGGCGGCTCGGTGCTGGACATGACCGCGCTCAGCGCGATCCGCTCCATCGACGTCCAACGCGGTCTGCTCGACTGCGAGGCCGGGGTCAGTCTGGACCGGCTGATGCGGCTGCTGCTGCCGCTGGGCTGGTTCGTCCCGGTCACCCCGGGGACCCGTCAGGTCACCGTGGGCGGGGCCTTCGGCGCCGACGTGCATGGCAAGAACCACCATGTCAGCGGCAGCTTCAGCCGCCATGTCCGGTCCATCGAGCTGCTCACCGCGGACGGCCGGGTGCGCACCCTCACCCCGGCCGACGACCCCGACCTCTTCTGGGCCACGGCCGGCGGGATGGGGCTGACCGGGGTGGTCCTCTCGGCGCAGATCCAACTACTGGCCGTGCAGACCTCGTTGATCAGCGTGGACACCGAGCGGGCGGTCGACCTCGACGATCTGATGGCCCGTCTGGACGCCACCGACCACCGCTACCGCTACTCGGTCGCCTGGATCGACCTGCTCGCCCGGGGTGCGTCGCTCGGCCGCGCCGTCCTCACCCGCGGCGACCACGCCCCGCTGGACCGGCTCGGCCCGCGGCAGCTGCGCTCGCCGCTCGCCTTCCGCACCGCCGACCTCCCGGCGGTGCCGCGCGGCCTCCCCGGCGGCCTGCTCAGCGCGGCCACGGTCGGCGCCTTCAACGAGTTCTGGTACCGCAGGGCGCCGCGCGAACGGCGCGGACAGCTGCAGACCATCCCCGCCTTCTTCCACCCCCTCGACGGTCTGCCCGAGTGGAACCGGGTCTACGGCCCGGCGGGCTTCCTGCAGTACCAGTTCGTGGTCCCGTACGGCGAGGAGGCCGCGCTGCGGCGGGTCGTCGAGACCATCAGCCGGCACCGCTGCCCCACCTTCCTGGCCGTCCTCAAGCGCTTCGGCGAGGGCGACCCCGGCTGGCTCTCCTTCCCCGCCCCGGGCTGGACCCTCGCCCTGGACATCCCCGCCGGGCTGCCCGGGCTCGGCCGGCTGCTCGACGGCCTGGACCAGGAAGTTCTGGCCGCAGGCGGCCGGATCTACCTGGCCAAGGACTCCCGGCTGCAGCCGGAGGCCCTGGCGCCGATGTACCCCAGGCTCGACGACTTCCGCGCCCTGCGGGCCCGGATCGACCCGGGCAACCGCTTCACCTCCGACCTCGCCCGCCGCCTCAGTCTCTGAGGTGTCCCGACTCCAAGGTGTCCCGACCATGAAGAACGCCCTGGGCCAGCCCCAGTCCCTGCTGCTGCTCGGCGGCTCCTCCGAGATCGGCCTGGCCACCGCCCGCCGGATGGTCCAGGGCCGGACCAGGCGGGTCCACCTCGCCGGACGCCCCTCGCCCGCGCTCACCGCGGCCGCCGCCGAACTCACCGCGCTCGGCGCCGAGGTCTCCGTCCACGACTTCGACGCCACCGCCCTGGACACCCATGAGGCGGTGCTCGGCAAGGTCTTCGCCGAGGGCGACATCGACACCGTGCTGCTCGCCTTCGGGGTTCTCGGCGACCAGCTGAAGGACGAACAGGACCCGATGGCCGCCGCCGCCGTCGCCCAGGTCAACTACCTGGGCGCGGTCACCTCGGCGCTGGTCAGCGCGCAGGCGCTGCGCCGCCAGGGCCATGGCTCGCTGATCGTGCTGTCCTCGGTCGCGGGGGAGCGGGCCCGCCGGGCCAACTTCATCTACGGCTCCACCAAGGCCGGGCTCGACGCCTTCGCCCAGGGCCTCGGCGACTCGCTGCAGGGCACCGGCGTGCACGTCATGGTGGTCCGCCCCGGATTCGTCAGGGGCCGGATGACCGAGGGCCGGCCGGAGGCGCCCATGGCGACCACCCCGGAGGCCGTCGCCGAGGCCATCCTGGTCGGGCTGCAGCGCGGCAGCGAGACGGTGTGGGCGCCGGCCGCGCTACGGTTCGTCATGTCCGGGCTGCGGCACCTGCCGCGCCCGCTGTTCCGTCGGCTCGCGGTCTGACCGGCCGTCAGGACCGGTCGACGTCATGGACTGGCTGACCCGGCTGCCGGTGCTCGGACCGGTCGCCGCCCGGGTGCTGCGGAGCCGTCCCTACCTGGTCTTCGACCATTTCAACAAGGCGGGCTCGAACCGGCTCGCGGGCGCCGTCACCTTCTTCGGGTTCCTGGCCCTGTTCCCGCTGCTCACCGTGGCCATGGCGATTGCCGCGGCCACCCTCAGCAGCGGACGGGTGCGGAGCATCCAGGACGCCATCGCGAGGCAGCTCCCCTCGCTGGCGGACTCGCTGGACCTGGACTCGCTGGTCCGCAACGCCGCCACGGTCGGAGTGATCAGCGGGGTGCTGCTGCTGGTCTCCGGCCTCGGCTGGGTCGACACCACCCGGGTCGCCATCCGCACCGTGTGGCGGCTGCCCATCGAGCCCGGCAACGCGGTGCTGCGCAAGGCCCTGGACGTCGGGGTGCTGATCGGCCTCGGCGTGGTGGCCGCGGTGTCCATCGCCGCCTCGGCGGCGACCTCGGCGCTCACCGGACAGCTCGCCTCCTGGCTCGGCGTGGCCCACCAGTCCTGGGGCCGGCTGCTGCTGTCGGCGGCGAGCTTCCTGATCGCGGTGGGCGCCGACACCCTGATGTTCGCCTATCTGCTGGTGGGCCTGCCGCGCATCGGCGACCAGCGCAGACGCGTCGTCGTCGAGGGCGCACTGCTGGGCGCGGTCGGCTTCGAACTGCTGAAGCAGTTGCTCTCCGCCTACCTCAGCAATGTCGCCGGCAAGAACATCTACGGCGCCTTCGGCACCCCGGTGGCCCTGCTGCTGTGGATCAACTTCATCTTCCGCTGGCTCTTCTTCTGCGTCGCCTGGACCGCCACCGACGACCCGGAAGCCGCCCGAGCCAGAGCCCGCGCCCGAGCCGTCGAAGCCTGGACCGAGGCCGGCGGCACGGGGACGCCCGGAGCCGCGGCCGACGACCCGTCCGAGCGGCCCGATGAACCGGCCTCGGCGCAGGCGCGCTCCCGCCCGGCGGCCCTGGCCGCCGCCTTCGGGCTGGGCGCGGCGAGCAGCTCCCTGCTGCGACGGCTCCGGCTCCGCCGCGTCCGCTGACGGCCCGGTCTGGCATGGTTGCTTCCCGCAAGCACGAGCAGGAGACGGTGGTCCGCGATGGCAGAGCAGCGACACGGCAGGGTTCTGGTGGTGGACGACGACGCCGCGATCCGGCGGTCGCTGGAGCGCGGGCTGCGGCTGAGCGGCTTCACGGTGGCCCTGGCCGAGGGGGGCCGTGCGGCGCTGGAGGCGTTGACGCAGGCACCGCCGGATGTGCTGGTGCTGGACGTCTCCATGCCCGACCTGCCGGGCACCGAGGTCTGCCGCAGGCTCCGCGAGCGCGGCGACGAGACCCCGGTGCTGATGCTGTCGGCGCTGGACCAGCTGGAGGACCGGCTCGCCGGACTGCAGGCCGGGGCCGACGACTACCTGGTCAAGCCCTTCGCGCTGCAGGAGCTGGTGCTGCGGCTGCACGCGCTGCTGCGCCGCCGGCCGCCGCGCGCCACCGATCTGCTGACGGTCGGCGGGCTCACCGTGGACCCGTCCACCCGCGAGGCGCGCTACCGGGGCGACCCGGTGGAGCTGACCCGCCGTGAGTTCGACCTGCTGGAGGTGCTGGCCCGGAACACCGGGCTGGTGCTGACCCGGGACCAGCTGCTGGAACGGGTCTGGGGCTATGACTTCGACGTACGCACCGATGTGGTCGACACCTTCGTCAGCTATCTGCGCCGCAAGCTGGAGGCCGGCGGCCGGCCCCGGCTGGTGCAGACCGTCCGCGGCGTCGGCTTCGTGCTGAAGCCCGACCAGCCCGACCAGCCGGACCGGGACCGGCGGCCGTGAGGCTCGCCACCAGGATCGCCCTGGTCACCGCCGTGATCGTGCCGGTGCTCGTGCTGCTGGCCGGGCTGCTGCTGCTCGGCCTGGTCGGCCGGGACCTGCGGGCCGGACAGGACGGACAGCTGCGCGACCGCGCCGCGGCCGCGCTCCCGTACGCGCGCACCGAGCTGCGGGCTGCCGCCGCGGGACGGCTGCGGCAGGAGGCCAACCAGCAGGGCCGGCTGAGCGCGGCCGCGCTGGACGCCGGGGTACGGCTGACCGCCGCCGACGGCACCGTGCTGAACAGCGCGGGCGCCCAGCCCGACCTCGCCGTCCCGCTCCCCGCCGCTGCCGACCGCCCGCAGACCGTCGTCGGCGCCGACGGCACCGCCTGGCGGGCGCTGGCGCAGACCATCCCCACCGGCGCCGCCCAGCCCGGCGGCACGCTGTGGCTCTTCGCCCGGGCCTCCGCCGTGCAGCACGAGGTACGGACGGTACGCGGCCGTATCGTCCTGGTCGCCCTCGTCGCCGCGCCGCTAGGCGGCCTGCTCGCCTACCTGGTCGCGGAGCGCGCCGCCCGCCCGCTGCGGCTGCTGCGCCGTCGGACCGGCGGGCTGGACCCGGACGACCCGGCGACCAGGCCGAGCCTCAGCGAGCGGCCCACCGGCGTGGTCGAGGTGGACGAGCTGGCCGGCACCCTGCAGTCGGTGCTCTCCCGCTACGACGAGCAGGCGGCCCGTACCGCGGAGGCGCTGGCGACCGCGCGGGCCTTCGCCGCCTCCGCCTCGCACGAGCTGCGCACCCCCCTGATGAGCATGCGCACCAATCTGGACGTCCTCACCGAGCACCCCGGGCTGGCCGCCGAGGACCGCGCCGAGATCCTCGCCGACCTGCAGTCCGAGCACGCCCGGCTGCTGGGCACGCTCACCGCGCTGCGCGCGCTGGCCCAGGGCGACCTGGTCGAGCAGGACGCCTTCGGTCCGGTGGACCTGGTGGAGCTGGCGGAGTCGGCGGCGGCCGAGGCGCGCCGCCGCGACCAGCAGGCCGTGATCACGGTGCGGTCCTCGGCCGGATCGCTGCGGCTGCACGGCTGGGAGCCCGGCCTGCGGATGGCGGTGGACAACCTGCTGGCCAACGCCCTGGTGCACGGAAGGTCGGCGGACGGCACGGCGCGGATCGACCTGGCCCTGAGCCGCACCGACACCGACGCCGTCCTGACCGTCGCCGACCACGGCCCGGGTGTCCCCGTCGACCAGCGCGACTCGGTCTTCGACCGTTTCCGGCGCGGCCCCGGCAGCCCCGGATCCGGGCTCGGACTGACCCTGGTCGCCCAGCAGATCGCCCTGCACCGGGGCACGGTCCGCTTCACCGACCCGCCGGCCGGGACGGGCGCGCTGGCCGAGGTCGTCCTGCCGCTGGCCGCCTCCACCCCGACCCTCCCCCTGCGCCGGGACTGGCTCAGCGCCGACGGCTGACGTGAGCTCAACCGGACCACAACGTTTCCACAAGGACGATTCCTACGCTCCCCGCAGACGGGGCGCCAACCGCGCTCCGACGTAGTGGAGGAGACCTGCCATGCCCACCCGTCGCGCGACCCTCACCTCGGCCTTCGCCGGGATCGCCCTCACCGGAGCGCTGATCGGCGCGAGCACCCCGGCCTCGGCCGCGGCGCCGAGCGACAGCTCCCCGTCCGCCTCCGCCTCCCCGTCCACCGGGGCCACCAAGACCCCCGCCCAGCGCGAGGCGAAGGCCGTCTGTGCCCGTGCCCCCAGGGTCGACGCCCGGATCACCCGTGCGCTGGCCCGGCTGCACGGCCCCGCCACCGAGCGTGGCTCCATCGCGCGGCTGCAGAAGCGGGTGGACATCGCCAAGGCGGCCGGGAACACCGCCATCGAGACCTACCTCAACGACCGGTTGACCACCCGTCAGGCCATGGTCGGCACGCTCACCACCAGGCTGAGCGACCTCAAGGCAGTGGAGACCTGGTGCTCCGCCAACAACCAGGGCGGCGGAGCCTCCTGATGAGCCGTCGCCCGATCCGCGCAGGCCTGGCGCTGGCGGCCGCCGCCGCGATGCTGACCCTGGGCGCCTGCTCGCACACCCCGGCCGCAGGCACCGCGCCCGCCGGCACCCCGTCGGCCGCGCCCACCGGGGTGGCCGGCAGCACCGTCCAGCAGATGCAGCAGCAGGTCGACGCGGCCCAGAGCGCCGCCGACGCGGCCGACTCGGACGCCGCCGCCGACCCCGGCAACTGAGCCGGTCAGTCGAGCCCGTTCACCGTCGGCAGCGGCCTGCTGCGCCGGGCGATGCGCCGCCGACGGCGCATCAGCAGCGAGGCGCCGGTCGCCACCGCCAACGCGACCAGGCCGGCGCCGGAAGCCCCGGCCCAGCCCAGTGCGCTGACGCCGGAGCTGCCGCCGGAGGCGCCGACCGAGGCCTGTGCGGCCTTGGTCGGGGCCTTCACGGCGTCGCCCCCCGAGCCGTTCCCGGAGCCCGCCGTGTGCGTCGCGGTCGTGGCCGCGTCCAGGCTGCCGACCGGGGTGACCTTGCCGTCCGCGGCGAAGCCCCAGTCGAGCAGCTCCCTGGCCTCGGTGTAGACCGTGTTGAACTGGTGGTCCTGAGGGTTCATCAGCGTCGCCATGATGGTCCGGCCGCCCCGCCTGGCCGCCACCACCAGGGTGTTGCCGGCGTTGGTGGTGTAGCCGTTCTTGACACCGATCAGGCCCTCGTAGCGGGGGACGCCGTCGATGCCCAGCAGCATCCGGTCGGTGTTGTCGATCTCGAACGGCTTGCCCTTGGTGTTCGGCCCGCCGGGGAACTCGGCCTTGCCGGTCCCTGCGTAGCGGGCGAAGTCGGCGTCCTTCATCCCGTCCCGCGCGAACAGACTGAGGTCGTACGCCGAGGACACCTGCCCCGGCATGTCGTACCCGTCCGGGGAGACCACGTGGGTGTCGCCCGCGCCCAGCTTCACTGCCTGGGCCTGCATCTGGGCCACCGTCGCCGCCACCCCGCCGTTCATCGCGGAGAGGACGTGCACGGCGTCGTTGCCGGAGCGCAGGAAGACGCCGAGCCACAGGTCGGACACCTTGTACGTCTGGCCGGGCAGCACGCCGACCAGGCTGCTGCCCGCACCCATCCCGGCCAGGTCCGCGTCGGTCACCTTGTGGGTGGCCGTGGTCGGGATCTTCGGCAGCACGGTGTCGGCGAACAGCGTCTTCAGGGTGCTCGCCGGAGGCAGCGCCCAGTGAGCGTTCTTCGCCGCCAGCACCTGGCCGGTCCCGGTGTCGGAGACGATCCAGGACAGCGCGGTCAGCTTGGCCGGCAGCGCCGGCGCCCCTGCCGCCAGTTGCACCTGCACACCGGACAGCCCCAGCCGTTCACCGCCGACCGTGGACATCCGGGCGGGCGGCCTCGGCGTCACCGTGCCACTCGCAGAGGGCGTGGGCGCCGCCGCAGCGGGAACGGCGGAAACCAGTCCAGCGGTGAGTGCGGCGATGCACACCACGGCTGCGGTACGGAGATCGTTGTGCACCGGTAGACCGTACCCAATCGATGGCGGCGACCGAACCACCCCCTGGTAAAAGCACACCAATGGCTGGCCGGGATACTTGCTCCATGAGACTGAGCCGCCGCGCCTCCTGGTTCCTGACCGCCTTCGGCATCTGGTCGGTTTGGATCTGGGTGACCTTTTTCAAGAACTTGTGGGCCGACGGTGAGGGCCTCGCCTTCACCCACGGCGACCACTCCCGCCCCACCGCCTACTTCTGGATCCACGCCACCCTGGCCCTGGCCTCACTCGTCCTGGGCCTGGTCGTAGGCTCCCTCGGCGTCAGATCCCTTCGCCACAAGGCCTGAACCACAACAAAGGGGCGCGAGGAACTGCGCTGCCAACCATGCACCTACGTGCACGTTGACCAGAACAGTTCCCCGCGCCCCCAGAATCTCCTAGAAGCGACGAGTAACCAGCGCCCGCTTCACTTCCTGGATCGCCTTGGTGACCTCGATCCCCCGAGGGCACGCGTCCGTGCAGTTGAAGGTGGTGCGGCAGCGCCACACCCCGTCGCGGTCGTTGAGAATCTCCAGCCGCTGCTCCGCACCCTCGTCGCGCGAGTCGAAGATGAAGCGGTGGGCGTTGACGATCGCGGCCGGGCCGAAGTACTGCCCGTCGTTCCAGAAGACCGGGCAGGACGTGGTGCACGCGGCGCAGAGGATGCACTTGGTGGTGTCCTCGAAGCGCTGTACGTCCTCCTCGGACTGGATCCGCTCACGGGTCGGCTCGTTGCCGGTCGTGATCAGGAACGGCATCACGTCGCGGTAGGCCTGGAAGAACGGGTCCATGTCCACGACCAGGTCCTTCAGGACCGTGAGGCCCTTGATGGGCTCGATCGTGATCGGCTTCTCCGGCGAGACGTCCTTGATCAGCGTCTTGCAGGCGAGCCGGTTCTTGCCGTTGATCCGCATGGCGTCGGACCCGCAGACGCCGTGGGCGCAGGAGCGACGGTACGTCAGGGTGCCGTCCTGCTCCCACTTGATGGTGTTGATCGCGTCCAGGACGCGGATCTTCGGGTCGACGGTGAGCTGGTAGTCCACCCACACCGCGTCCGGGTGCTCCTCCGGGTTGAACCGGCGGATCCGGACCGTGATGGTGATCAGCTCGACCTTGCCGGACTCGGCGGCGTCCAGGCCGGCCGAGTGCGGGTTCCCGTGCTGAGGGGCGTCGATCGTGGGGGTGCTCATCAGTACTTACGCTCCATCGGCTGGTAGCGGGTCACCACGACCGGCTTGTAGTCCAGGCGGATGCTGGTGTTCCCATCGGCGTCCACCTCGCGGTACGCCATGGTGTGCTGCATGAAGTTGACGTCGTCCCGGGTCGGGTAGTCCTCGCGGAAGTGACCGCCGCGGGACTCCTTGCGGGCCAGCCCGGACACCGCGGTGACCTCGGCCAGGTCGAGCAGGTTGCCCAGCTCCACGGCCTCCAGCAGGTCGGTGTTGAACCGCTTGCCCTTGTCCATCACCGAGATGTGCCGGTAGCGCTCCTTCAGCGCGGCGATGTCCGCCACCGCCTGCTTCAGGGTCGCCTCGGTGCGGTACACCATCGAGTTGGTGTCCATGGACTGCTGCAGCTCGCTGCGGATGTCCGAGACGCGCTCGCTGCCGTTGCCGTTGCGGATCCGCTCCAGCTGCGCGACGACCTGCTCGGCCGGGTTCTCCGGGAGCTCCACGTAGTCGGCGGTGGAGGCGTACTCGGCGGCGGCGATGCCGGCCCGGCGGCCGAAGACGTTGATGTCCAGCAGCGAGTTGGTGCCCAGCCGGTTGGCGCCGTGCACCGACACGCAGGCCACCTCGCCCGCGGCGTAGAGGCCGGGGACGACGGTGTCGTTGTCCAGCAGCACCTCGCCCTGGACGTTGGTGGGGATGCCGCCCATAGCGTAGTGCGCGGTCGGCTGGATCGGGATCGGGTCCGTGTAGGGCTCAATGCCGAGGTAGGTCCGCGCGAACTCGGTGATGTCCGGGAGCTTGGCGTCCAGCTGCTCCGGCGGAAGGTGCGTCAGGTCCAGGTAGACGTGGTCGCCGTCGAGGCCGCAGCCGCGACCCTCGCGGATCTCGGTGTAGATCGCCCGGGAGACGACGTCACGCGAGGCCAGGTCCTTCATGACGGGCGCGTACTTCTCCATGAAGCGCTCGCCGTCCTTGTTGCGGAGGATGCCGCCCTCACCGCGGGCGCCTTCGGTGAGCAGGATGCCCATCCGCCAGATGCCCGTCGGGTGGAACTGGAAGAACTCCATGTCCTCCAGCGGCAGCCCGCGCCGGAACGCGGCGGCCTGGCCGTCGCCGGTCAGGGTGTGCGCGTTGGAGGTGACCTTGAAGAACTTGCCGTTGCCGCCGGAGGCGAAGATCACGGCCTTCGCCTGGAAGACGTGGATCTCGCCGGTGGCCAGCTCGTAGGCGACCACGCCGGCGGTCCGCTTGACCCCGTCGACCTCGGCCAGCAGCAGGTCCAGGACGTAGAACTCGTTGAAGAACTCCACGCCCTCCTTCACGCAGTTCTGGTAGAGCGTCTGGAGGATCATGTGACCGGTGCGGTCGGCCGCGTAGCAGGAGCGGCGCACCGCGGCCTTGCCGTGGTCGCGGGTGTGCCCGCCGAAGCGGCGCTGGTCGATCTTGCCCTCGGGGGTCCGGTTGAACGGGAGGCCCATCTTCTCCAGGTCGAGGACCGCGTCGATGGCCTCCTTCGCCAGGATCTCGGCGGCGTCCTGGTCGACCAGGTAGTCACCGCCCTTGACGGTGTCGAAGGTGTGCCACTCCCAGTTGTCCTCCTCGACGTTGGCCAGTGCGGCGGCCATGCCGCCCTGGGCCGCGCCGGTGTGGGACCGGGTGGGGTAGAGCTTGGTCAGCACGGCGGTGCGGCTGCGCTTGGTCGACTCGATGGCCGCGCGCATTCCGGCGCCGCCGGCGCCGACGATGACGGTGTCGTACTTGTGTACCTGCATGTCAGTCTGCTGCCTCGTCCGTCCGCGCTCAGCTGATGTTCGGGTCGAAGGTGAAGATCACCAGGGTGCCCAGCAGCACGGTGAAGACCGTGGCGGTCACCAGCAGGACCTTCAACCAGAAACGGGTGGTGTCGCGCTCCGCGTAGTCGTTGATGACCGTGCGCATGCCGTTCGCGCCGTGGAGCATCGCCAGCCACAGCATCAGCAGGTCCCAGCCCTGCCAGAACGGGGACGCCCAGCGGCCCGCGACGAAGGCGAAGCTGATCTTGGTGACGCCGCCGTCCAGGACGAGCTGGATGATCAGGTGACCCAGCACAAGGAACACCAGCACCACGCCGGACAGGCGCATGAACAGCCAGGCCAGCATTTCGAAGTTGGTCCGCGACTTGCGGCCCGTCCTCTTGGTGCGGGCACGCGGGGGCTCGATCAGAAAGGCCGAGGGGTCCGTCGGCTGAGCGTTGGTGAGCTCGACGCCGGATACGGAACCAGAAGTTTCAATAGCCATTTTCGCCTCACCCGAACCAGTTGCGGAGGGTTTCCTGCAGGATCGGGTAGAAGGCGAACGCCATCGTCACGACCCACACGGTCACTACGGTCCAGAGCATCTGCCGCTGGTACTTCGGGCCCTTGGCCCAGAAGTCCACCGCGATGACCCGCAGGCCGTTCAGCGCGTGGAACAGGATGGCGGCCGTCAGGCCGTACTCCATCAGGTTGACAGGCCAGGTCTTGTACGTCGCGATCGTGCTGTTGTAGGCCTGCGGTGAGACCCGGACAAGAGCGGTGTCGAGGACGTGGGCGAACAGGAAGAAGAAGATGAGGACGCCGGTGACTCGATGAGCCACCCACGACCACATGCCTTCCCGGCCGCGGTACAGCGTTCCAGCCGGCACGGAACAACCCTCCGGAAGCGGGGCGGGGGCTCGGCCGGCATCGGTGTCGGTCGTCAGCCCGGCCGGGTATGGTCCACCGGCCCCGGCCATCGTAGCCACGGGAACCGGCGGTCAGCCCGCCGGGGGTCGGCAGGATGATCAAACGGCCCAGCCCGGCGTAACGGCCGCCCGGATTAGCGGACTGCTCCGTCGACCTGCCCGCGCCGAATCGGTGCCTCGGCCTGCGGCGGACCCGTGCCGGCGGGCTCCGGGCCAGGTCAGCCGGGACACGCCGACGGCGGCCGCCGTGTGGGGGAGATCACCCCCGCCGTCTCATGTTGCGGCCGAGGCGTGAGACGCCACCAGGTGCTCCAACCGGTGCAGGGCGATCCGCCGCAGCTCCTCGGCCGCCGTGCTGCGCTCCTCGTCGGGGTCGTTGCCGAGCCGGGCCCGCAGGCTGACCAGGACCTGGTCCAGCATCTCCTCGGCCGGGCAGTCGTCCAGGCTGACCACGAACACATGGCCGAAGCGCGCCTCGTAGGCGGCGTGGGCCGCCTGCAGCGCGGTGTGCGCCGCCTGGCTGCCGGGCGCGCGCATCCCCAGCAGCGGCTGCGGCATGCTGCTCTCGTCCGCCAGAGCCTCCGTCAGATCGGTGAAGGACAGGTCGTACGAAGCCTCGCTGGCGGCGGCGAGCAGCGAGGACACGGTCGGGTAGGGGCGGTGCACGGCCAGCCGCAGCGCCCAGCGGCGGCTGCCGCAGCAGGCCAGCAGCGCCTCCTCGGCCGCGCCGAAGTCGGCCTCGTTGAAGCGCCGCAGCCCCGAGGGCAGCCCCGACGGCCCGGCCACCGGACCGACGGTCGGGTCGGTGGCGGGGGGCATGCTGTCCTGGTTCGGCTGCGCCGGGATGTCGCCGGTCAGCGGGTCCTCCTCGGTCGAACTGGGTGAGGGCGCTTGGAGACTGGTGCGGTTCGCCATGCCCCTCTTCTATGGGCACCGACGGTGGAGTGACAGGACCGGTTGCGTGGCACGGATGGGACGACAGGGCAGCCCGAGCACCCGGAGGCCTTGCGGGACAAGGCCCTCCGAGTCTGCGGCACCGTTTTCCCTGGGATAAGGATTCACTCGAATCGGCTATCAAGTCGAGACCCTTACCGCCGAATGATGAGACGGCTTCGTACGGGTGAACGGGCTACGCCGCGTGTCCTGGCGGCTAGAGCTTTCGGGCGACCTTGTGCGCGGCCGCCTGGGCGAGCGGACGGACCACCAGCAGGTCCACATTGACGTGCGGGGGACGGGTGACCGTCCAGGCGATGGTGTCGGCGACGTCCTCGGCGGTCAGCGGCGCGTCGACGCCCGCGTACACCGAGGCGGCCTTCGCGGCGTCTCCGCCGAAGCGGGTGAGCGCGAACTCGTCGGTGCGGACCATGCCCGGGGCGATCTCGATGACCCGGACCGGCTCACCGACCAGTTCGAGACGGAGCGTCCCGGCGATGGCGTGGGCGCCGGCCTTGGCCGCGACATAGCCGCCGCCGCCCTCGTAGGGGACGAAGGCCGCGGTGGAGGAGAGCACCAGCACCGTCCCGGCCCCCGTCTCGGCCCCGCCGGCCCGCAGCGCGGGCAGCAGCGCCTGGGTCATGTGCAGCACACCGAGGACGTTGACCTCGTACATCCGGCGCCAGTCCGCCGGGTCGCCGTCGGCGACGGACTCCGCGCCGAAGGCCCCGCCGGCATTGTTGACCAGGACGTCGACCCGGTCGAGGGAGGCCGCGAAGGCGTCCACGGCGGCGCGGTCGGTGACGTCGAGGACATAGGCCGAGGCCGCCCGGCCGATCTCCTTCGCCAGTTCCTCTATCCGTTCGGCGCGCCGGGCCACCAGCACCACCCGGAACCCCTCCGCCGCGAGCCGCCGCGCGGTGGCGGCCCCGATGCCGCTGCTGGCGCCGGTCACCACGGCGACCTGTTCGATGTGCTGACCTGCCATGTCGCGACTCCTCCGGTCTCGTTCCCGTGCCGGGATCATCGTAGGCGGCGGGTCCGACAGCCGGGCCTGCTCCGGCCGGGGCCCCGCGCTGACCCCGGCGTGATCCAGATCACCCGGGATCGCACGTGTCCTGGCGGGCAGACGATCGTTTGGACGATTGTCCGGGCCCAGCAGGAGGGGAGCGAACCCTATGTCATACCCAGCGACAGTCGGTCCAAGCGCCGAGCGGTCGGGTTCTTCCCCGTTCGGAGGTAAAGATTCCGGCGATCTCCTGCCCCAGCCGTCCCAGAGTCGTAGGCTCATTGAGGTGAGCCAGTCAGTTGACGATGCGTCCGCCTCCCCGCAGCAGTCCCACGCCTCCACTCCCTTTCGCGCGCGCGTGCGAGCCCTGATGCCCGAGCTGATCGAGGTCCGCCGGGACCTCCACCGGCACCCGGAGCTGGGCCGGCAGGAAGTCCGCACCACCGCGCTGCTCAAAGAGCGGCTGGAGCAGGCCGGCCTGGAGCCGTGGGTGCTCCCCGCCGGCACCGGCCTGATCTGCGACCTCCTTCCGGAGGGAGCTGCGGCGGACGCCCCGTTCCTGGCCTTCAGGGCCGACATCGACGCACTGCCCATCGACGACGCCAAGCCGGAGACCGTCCCCTACCGCTCCACGGTCCCGGGCCGTGCCCACGCCTGCGGCCACGATCTGCACACTTCGATCGTGCTGGGCCTCGGACTGCTGCTCGCCGAGGAGCGCGACGCGGGGCGGCTGGACCGGCCGGTGCGGCTGATCTTCCAGCCGGCCGAGGAGGTCATGCCCGGCGGCGCGCTGGACGTGATCGCGGCCGGGGGGATGGACCGGGTCGAGCGGATCTTCGCGGTGCACTGCGACCCCAAGGTCGACGTCGGCCGGATCGGGCTCAAGGTCGGCGCGATCACCTCCGCCTGCGACCGCCTGGAGATCAGCCTGGACGGCCCGGGCGGCCACACCGCCCGCCCGCATCTGACCACCGACCTGGTCGGCGCGGTGGCCGGCACCGCCGTCGAGCTGCCGGCCCTGCTCGGGCGGCGGATGGACCCGCGCTGGGGCGTCAGTCTGGTGTGGGGTCGGATCGCCGCGGGATCGGCGGCCAATGTCATCCCCCGGCGCGCCGAGCTGGAGGGGACGGTCCGCTGCCTGGAGCTGGACGGCTGGCGCGAGGCGCCGGGCGCCATCGAGGAGCTGGTCGGCCAGATCGCCGAGACCTACCGGGCCAAGTGGGTGCTCGACTACCACCGCGGCGTCCCCCCGGTGGTGAACGAGGCCGTCTCGGTGGGCATGCTCAGCGACGCCATGGACCGCTGTTTCGGCCCGGGGCAGGTCGAGGGCACCGAGCAGAGCCTCGGCGGCGAGGACTTCTCCTGGTACCTGGAGCAGGCGCCCGGCGCGCTGGCCCGGCTGGGCGTCCGGTGTCTCGCCGAGTCCGGTTCCAGGGATCTGCACCAAGGCACTTTCGACGCGGACGAGGGTGCCATCGGCGTGGCTCTGGAGCTGTTCACCGCGCTTGTGCTGGGATGATGCACAGCCGATGAACCGGAGGGGCCGGACAGCCCGCAAAGGTACCCCACTCGGGTGGATTGCGACGATCTGATAACGCCCAAGCGTACGTAACACAATCGTGTTCTACGCGCGTTAACGTCGCATTCAATCCGCGCCGGACCGGTGCGCGGGCTCTTGTCGGGAGGAACTGTGATGAGGAAGCCCCTCGCGCTGGTGGCGGTAGCGGCAGCGGTCGCGCTGACGGCGACGGCCTGTGGATCGAAGCCTGTCTCGACGTCGGGTTCGGGCGCCAGCTCGTCCGCCGCGACTGGTTCGAGCACCGCCGCCGGCGCCGCATTCAAGGCCTGTATGGTCACCGACACCGGCGGCCTGGACGACCACTCCTTCAACGCCGAGTCCTGGGCCGGTATGCAGGCCGCGTCCAAGGCCGACTCCAACATCAGCGTGCAGAACGCCACCTCCGCCACGGAGAACGACTACGCCAGCAACATCTCCGGCTTCGTCTCGGCGGGCTGCAAGATGATCGTCACCGTCGGCTTCGCGATGAACGACGCCACGGTCGCCTCGGCCAAGAAGAACCCCACCCAGAACTACGCCATCGTCGACAACTCCTCGACCGGTTCGCAGATCAAGGGCCTGGAGTTCAACACCGCGCAGGGCGCCTTCCTCGGCGGCTACTTCGCCGCGGCGATGACCAAGACCGGCAAGGTCGCGACCTTCGGCGGCGCCAACTACCCGACCGTGACCGTCTACATGGACGGCTTCTGGGAGGGCGTGCAGTACTACAACTCGAAGCACGGCACCAAGGTCCAGGTCCTCGGCTGGGACGAGACCAAGCCGAAGAGCGGCACCTTCGACCCGACCCAGAGCTTCACCGACCAGGCCGGTGGCAAGCAGATCGCCGCCACCTTCCAGGCCCAGGGCGCGGACATCATCTTCCCGGTCGCCGGCGGCACCGGCATCGGCGCGCTCGCCCAGGCCAAGGCCAGCGGCGGCAAGCTGAACGCCATCTGGGTCGACGACGACGGCGCGATCTCCAACGCGTCCTACGCCTCGGTCATCATGACCTCGGTCACCAAGGGCATCGCCAGCGCGGTCACCGCGGTCGTCACCGACTCGGCGAAGGGCACCTTCTCCTCGACGCCGTACATTGGCACCCTGGCCAACGACGGCACCGGCCTGGCCCCGTACCACGACTTCGAGTCGAAGGTCCCGGCCACGCTGACCACCGAGCTGGCCACGGTCAAGCAGGACATCATCAGCGGCACCATCAAGATCGCCTCGAAGAACCAGCCCACCGCCGGCTGATCGAGGAGTTCCCAGGAGCGGGCGCGCGAACGAGCGCGCCCGCCCCGTTCTTGTCTCCCGTCCTACATGTCCTGGCAGTCCGACCGGACCCGGGCAGCTTCCGCCGATCGGCAATGATGCGCGGCGTGAGGGGTGCTGCGCCCCAAAAAATTGGAGTTGAAGTGCGTCTTGAATTGCGCGGCATCACCAAGCGATTCGGTTCACTGGTCGCCAACGACCACATCGACCTGACCGTCGAGCCCGGTGAGATCCACTGCCTGCTGGGGGAGAACGGAGCCGGCAAGTCGACGCTGATGAACGTCCTCTACGGTCTCTACCAGCCGGAAGAGGGCCAGATCCTGGTCGACGGCGAGGTGAAGACCGTCAGCAGCCCCCGCGACGCGATCGCCAACGGCATCGGCATGGTGCACCAGCACTTCATGCTGGTCCCGGTGTTCTCCGTGGCGGAGAACATCATCCTCGGCGACGAGGCGGAACTGGGCGCCCGCCCCGGGCCGCTCGGCCTGCTGGACCGCCGCCGGGCCCGTAAGCACGTCCGCGAGGTCTCGGAGCGCTACGGCCTCCCGGTCGACCCGGACGCACTGGTCGGCGACCTCCCGGTCGGCGTCCAGCAGCGGGTGGAGATCGTCAAGGCGCTGGTGCGCGACGCCCAGACGCTGATCCTGGACGAGCCCACGGCCGTGCTGACCCCGCAGGAGATCGAGGATCTCTTCGTGGTCATGAACTCGCTGCGCGAGGCCGGGAAGTCGATCGTCTTCATCACCCACAAGCTCAAAGAGGTCAAGGCGATCGCCGACCGGATCACCGTGATCCGCCGCGGCGCCGTCGTCGGCGAGGCATCTCCCTCCTCCAGCGAGCAGGACCTGGCCTCGATGATGGTCGGCCGCTCGGTCCGCCTGGTGGTGGAGAAGGAGCCGAACACCCCCGGCGCCGACTCCTTCAAGGTCGACCACCTGACCATCCGCGACCAGCACGGCAACGCCGCGGTCGACGACGTCTCGTTCACGGTGCGCGACGGGGAGATCCTCGGCATCGCCGGAGTGCAGGGCAACGGCCAGTCGGAGATCGCCGAGGCGATCCTCGGCCTGGTCCCGGTCGAGTCCGGATCGATCAGCCTGGACGGCAGGGAGCTGGTCGGGCTGAGCCCGCGTCAGGCCCTGGACGCCGGAATCGGCTTCGTCCCCGAGGACCGCGGGCACGACGGCGTGGTCGGCGAGTTCACGATCGCCGAGAACCTGGTGCTCGACCTCTACAAGACCGCCCCGTTCGGCAAGGGCCTGTCGATCGACCTCGCCGAGATCGAGAAGAACGCCAGGAACCGGATCGAGGAGTTCGACATCCGGCCAACCGCCCCGGCGCACCCGGCGGGCAAGCTCTCCGGCGGCAACCAGCAGAAGGTCGTGGTGGCCCGCGAGCTCTCCCGCCCGTTGCGGCTGCTGGTCGCCTCCCAGCCCACCCGCGGCGTGGACGTCGGCGCGATGGAGTTCATCCACAAGCGCATCGTCGCCGAGCGGGACGCCGGTCGGCCGGTCGTGGTGGTCTCCACCGAACTGGACGAGGTGCTCGCGCTGGCCGACAAGGTCGCCGTGATGTACCGGGGCAAGATCGTCGCCACGGTCTCCCCGGAGACCACCCGGGAGGAGATCGGCCTGCTGATGGCCGGAATCACGGACGGCGGTGCGGCCGCGGCGAAGGGCGCCGCCGCCTCCTCCTCCGGCCCCGACGGACCAGCTTCTGACGCACCAGCTTCTGACGCCGCTGCTCCTGACGCCACCACGACCCCCACGGAGGAGGCGACCTCATGACCACGCCCACCCCGGATGATCAGAGCGCATCCAAGGACGTACCCCCCGCGGAGGCCACCACCCCCGCGCCGGAGGCCCCCGCGCCCGAGGCCCCCGCGGCACCGGCACCCGCGGTGGACCGCAGCGTCGGCACCGTCATCCGCAATGTCTTCACCGCCGAGAACAGCGCCATGGTGACCTTCCTGGCCATCGTGCTCTCGCTGCTCGTCGGCGCGGTGCTGATCGTCGTGTCGAACACCGCGACGATGGACAAGGCCGCCTACTTCTTCGCCAGCCCGGGCGACTTCCTCTCCTCCGCCTGGGACGACATCTCCAGCGCCTACTCCGCGCTCTTCAAGGGTGCGATCTTCGACCCGGCGACGGTGTCCGGCACCCCGTCCCAGTTCTTCGGGCCGATCACCAACACCCTGGAGTACGCCACCCCGCTGATCTTCGGCGGTCTCGGCATCTCGGTCGCCTTCCGGGCCGGGATGTTCAACATCGGCGGCCAGGGCCAGACCATCATCGGCGCCATCTTCACCTCCTACGTCGCCTTCGAGTGGACCTCACTGCCCGGTGCGCTGCACCTGATCGTCGCGGTGCTGGCCGGCCTGGTCGGCGGCATGCTCTTCGGCGGCCTGGTCGGCTGGCTCAAGGCCAAGCGCGGCGCGCACGAGGTCATCGTCACGATCATGCTCAACTACGTGGCCTCGATGTTCCTGGTCGGCTGGGTGCTGAAGAGCTCGCTGTTCCAGGACCCGAGCCACGCCGGCCAGTCGATCTCCAAGCCCGCCGAGGCGGACGCGGTGCTGCCGCACCTCTTCGGCTCGGGTCTGAACACCGACATCGGCCTGCTGCTCGCGCTGGCCGCGACCTTCGTGGTGGCCTGGTTCTTCAAGCGTTCCAAGCTCGGCTTCGAGGTGCGGGCCGTGGGCCTCACCCCGAGCGCCGCGCGGACCGCCGGAATCAACGTCAGCCGGGTGCAGATCGCCTCGATGCTGATCTCCGGCGCACTGATGGGCATGATCGGCGTGACCCAGACCCTGGGTCTGGCCAACCCCAACAACAACGCCATCGCCGGCAGCATCGACGCCGGTCTCGGCTTCACCGCGATCACCGTCGCGCTGCTCGGACGCACCAGGCCCTGGGGCGTGGTGCTGGCGGCACTGCTGTTCGGCGCGCTGCAGGCCGGTGGCTCGGCGATGCAGACCAACGCGCAGGTCTCGATCGAGATCATCACGGTGGTCCAGGCGCTGATCGTCATCTTCGTAGCCGCCCCCCGGCTGGTGAAGGAGATCTTCCGGCTCCGCGCCACCAAGATCGATACCACCGCCGCCGGTCCGCAGGCGACCCCGCCCAGCCCCGATCCCTTCCACATCACCACCGTCGGAGGCCAGGCATGACCACCGCTTCGACCCTGACCGGGTCCGACAAGACGGACGCCCCGCTGGTCAAGACCGACCGGTCCAAGCTGGTCGGCGGAATCGCCCAGGCCGTCGTCGGCGCCTACGCGCTGTGGCAGTTCGGCCTCGCCTCGCGTACCGGCCACGGCGTGCACACCCTGTTCACCCTCAAGCTCGACCCCACCTCCAGCGGCCCGGGCCCGATCTCGGCCCCCGCCGAACCGGTGGCCATCGCGCTCGCGGTGATCGCGATCGCCTGCGGCCTGGTCCGGGCCTTCGCCCCGATCAGCGCCAAGGTCCAGCGCTGGCTGGCGGTGGGCTACTTCACCTCCTTCGTGCTGGCCTTCCTGGTCTGGGCCGCCGCCGGGTCCAGCATCGGGCTGAACGTTCCCTCGATCATCCAGCAGACCTCGATCGCGGCCGTTCCGCTGATCCTGGGCTCGCTCAGCGCGTTGCTCTGCGAGCGCTCCGGCGTGGTCAACATCGCGGTCGAGGGTCAGTTCCTGTTCGGCGCCTTCGCGGCAGTGCTCACGTCGTCGATGACGCACTCGGTCTGGGCGGGGCTGGTCGCGGGCTGCCTGGGCGGTGCGCTGATGTGCGCGCTGCTCGCGGTCTTCGCCAACCGGTACCTGATCGAGCAGGTCGTCCTCGGCGTGGTGCTCAACCTGCTGGCCTCGGGTATCACCGGCTTCCTCTACGACCGGCTGATGTCGACCGACGGGGCCACCTACAACACCCCGCCCAGCTTCTCCGCCATCGCCATTCCCGGGCTGTCGAAGATCCCGGTCATCGGTGATGCGCTGTTCAACCAGAACATACTGTTCTACGCGGCCTACCTGCTGGTGCCGGTGGTCTGGTTCCTGCTCTTCCGCACCCGCTGGGGCCTGCGCACCCGCGCGGTGGGCGAGCACCCGGCCGCGGCGGACACCGTGGGCATCAAGGTCGTCGGACTGCGCTACCGCAACGTCATCACGGCCGGGCTGCTCTCCGGCCTCGGCGGTGTCTGGCTGACCCTCGGCCTGTCCACGGCGTTCGTCAAGGACATGAGCAACGGCCAGGGCTACATCGCCATCGCGGCACTGATCGTCGGCCGCTGGTCGCCGATCGGCTCGCTCGGCGCGGCCGTGCTGTTCGGCTTCGCCACCGAGCTGAACCTGGCGCTCTCCTCGCTGGGCACGCCCATCCCCAGCGCCTTCCTGCAGATGGCTCCGTACCTGGTCACCATCTTCGTGGTGGCGGCGCTCGGCGGCCTGGCCCGGCCCCCGGCGGCTTCCGGCAAGCCCTACGTCAAGGGCTGACCGAGAATGGGGAACGGGTATCCGAGAGAGGCAAGGCGATGACGGCATGACGACGAAGCAGCCCGATGTGGACAGCATCGACGACATCGACTGGGACGCGTTGCGGGTCGCGGCCAAGGAGGCCATGGGCCGCGCCTACGCCCCGTACTCCAAGTACCCGGTCGGCGCGGCGGCGTTGGTCGAGGACGGACGGATCGTCAGCGGCTGCAATGTCGAGAACGCCTCGTACGGGCTCGGGCTCTGCGCCGAGTGCGGACTGGTCTCGGCGCTGCACGCCACCGGCGGCGGCCGGCTGGTCGCCTTCACCTGCTGCGACGGCGACGGCTCGGCACTGATGCCCTGCGGGCGCTGCCGGCAGCTGCTCTGGGAGCACGGCGGCGCGGAACTGCTGGTGGAGTCGGTCTCCGGGATCCGCCCGCTGGCGGAGCTGCTTCCCGACGCCTTCGGACCCGAGCGGCTCTGACCTCTCCCAGTCGTACATGCAACGCGCGTAGAGTGGCGCGGTACGGGCTTCCGTGCCGCGCCACGGCTCTTGATTCATGCACTTGTACCCTCCCTCCTTTGGAGATCCCATGGACGCCATCTCCGTCATCCGCGCCAAGCGCGACCGTGCCGAGCTGACCGATACCCAGATCGACTGGGTGATCGACGCCTACACCCGCGGTGAGGTCGCCGACGAGCAGATGTCGGCGCTGGCGATGGCGATCCTGCTGAACGGCATGAACCTGCGCGAGATCAGTCGCTGGACCGATGCGATGATCCGCTCCGGCGTCCGGATGGACTTCTCCTCGCTGCCGATGCCGACCTCGGACAAGCACTCCACCGGCGGCGTCGGCGACAAGATCACGCTGCCGCTGGCCCCGCTCGTCGCCGCCTGCGGCGCGTCCGTGCCGCAGCTCTCCGGACGCGGCCTCGGCCACACCGGCGGCACCCTGGACAAGCTGGAGTCCATCCCCGGCTGGCGCGCGCTGCTCTCCAACGACGAGATGATGCACGTCCTGCGCGAGGCCGGCGCGGTCATCTGCGCGGCGGGCGACGGGCTGGCCCCCGCCGACAAGAAGCTCTACGCCCTGCGCGACGTGACCGGCACGGTCGAGGCGATTCCGCTGATCGCGTCCTCGATCATGTCCAAGAAGATCGCCGAGGGGACCGGCGCCTTGGTCCTGGACGTCAAGGTCGGCACCGGCGCCTTCATGAAGAACCTGGCGGACGCCCAGGAACTGGCCCGCACCATGGTCGGCCTGGGCAAGGCAGCGGGCGTCAACACCGTCGCGCTGCTCACGGGCATGTCCACCCCGCTGGGCCTGACGGCCGGAAACGCGCTGGAGGTCCGGGAGTCGGTCGAGGTCCTGGCCGGCGGCGGCCCGGCGGACGTGGTCGAGCTGACGCTCGCCCTGGCCCGGGAGATGCTGGCGGCGGCGGGCGTCGTGGGAGGGAAGGACCCGGAGACTGCTCTCAAGGACGGTTCCGCGATGGACCACTGGCGCCGCATGATCACCGCTCAGGGCGGCGACGTGGACGCCCCGCTCCCGGTCGCCCGCGAGCAGCACGTCGTCACCGCCCCCGCCACCGGCGTCCTCACCGAGCTCGACGCCTACGCCGTCGGCGTCGCCGCCTGGCGCCTCGGCGCCGGCCGCGCCCGCAAGGAGGACCCGGTGCAGGCCGGGGCGGGCGTGGAACTCCACGCCAAGCCGGGCGCAGTGGTGACGGAGGGCCAGCCGCTGCTCACCCTCCACACCGACACCCCGGAGCGATTCGCGTACGCGCTGGAGGCCCTCACCACCGGCATCACCGTCTCGGCACCGGGGACGGCGTTCGAGGCGGCGCCGATCGTGCTGGACCGGATCGGGTGAGGGGGAGCCGGCGCCGATACCCGGGCCGGTGTCCGAACCCGGACCTGTCCTCACAGCGGGGACAGGTCCGTGCAGCGCGTCACTTTCCGTACGTCAGCAGTCCGCTCGTGTCGATGCGCCAAGGGCCGACGGCGACGGTGTCACCGAAGACGAAGCTCTCGCGTCGGGAGTACCGGGGCTGCGAGTGCACGATCCCGGTCCCGTCACGCGGGTCGACGATGAGGTAGAGCGGGATGCCCATGGCGGCGTAGTCCCTGACCTTGTCGTCGTAGTCGTTCTCCGGGTTGGACTTGGAGACGATCTCCACAGCCAGGAGCACGTCGGCAGGATAGACGGCCGCCGAGTCCTCCTCCAGGGTCGCCTCGGGGAACACCATGAGATCGGGGCGCCGAAGCCGCCCCAGGCCGACGTCCTCGATGTCCGCGCCCGCATGAGCGACAAACCCCGGGTGCGTCGCCTCCAACTGCTCGTTCAGCTGCCTGCTGATGCGCATGACGGCCAACTCGTGCCGCCGGACCGGCGACATCATCATGACGATCTCGCCGTTGGCGATCTCCACCTGCCCTATCCCGGGGATCCTCGGCAACTGGTCGGCGATCTCGCGCAACCGCGCATACGTGGCGGCGTCGATGCTCATGGGACGAGTCTAACGACCGAAGGTCTATCGGGAGGGGGCGAGAACCCGTGCGGATGTCGCGCGGGAGTGCACCGTTCCGTACAGCGTCACCCCTGCGGCCAGGACCATTGCGGTGAGGGCGACCAGGACGGTGCCGGGCCAGGCGGCGCTGTGGTAGGCGTCGGCGCCCAGGGTGCCGCCGAGGCTGTTGCCGAGGTAGTAGGCGGCGAGGTAGAGGGCGGAGGCCTGGGCGCGGCCGTGGGTGGCGGTGCGGCCGACCGACGCGGAGGCGACGCAGTGGCCGGTGAAGAAGCCGGCGGTGATCAGGACCAGGCCGAGCAGGGCCAGCGGGAGGGAGTTGGGCAGGGTCAGCAGCAGGCCCGCCGAGGTGGTGCCGATGGCCAGGTAGAGGGTGCCCCGGCGGCCGAGGCGGCCGGTGACCTTGGCCGAGACGGCGGAGGCGAAGGTGCCGACGATGTAGACGGCGAAGATGGAGCTGGCCAGGCCCTGGGACAGGCCGAACGGGGCTGCGACCAGGCGGTACCCCATCACCGTGTAGACCGCGCCGAAGACGGTCATGAAGAGCAGCCCGAGCGCGAACAGCCGTCCCAGGAGGGGGTTGCGCAGGTGCGAGGTGACGGTGCGGAGCAGCGCAGCCGGGTTGATCGGGCCGGGGTGGAAGTGCCGGGCCCGGGGGATCAGCGCGCGGAATGCCACCGCGCAGAGCAGCGAGACGATCGCGACCGAGGCGAGGCCCCAGCGCCAGCCGTAGGAGCCCGCGACCATGCCGGAGATCAGCCGTCCGCTCATGCCGCCGATGCTGTTGCCCGCCACGTAGAGGCCCATGGCCGAGGCCAGCGCGGTGGGGTGCACCTCCTCCGCGAGGTAGGCCATCGCGGTGGCCGGGAGTCCGGCGAGGGCGATGCCCTGGAGGGCGCGCAGGGCGGTGAGGGTGCCGAGGTCGGGGGCGAAGGGCAGGACCAGGGCGATGGCGGCGGCGGTGAAGACGGAGGCCGTCATCACGGCGGTGCGGCCGTAGCGCTCGGACAGGGCGCTGACCGGGATCACCGCGAGGGCCAGACCGATCGCTGCGGCGGAGACGGTGAGGCTGGCCTGACCCGGCGTCAGGTGCAGCGAGGTGGAGAGCGCCGGCAGCAGTGCCTGGGTGGAGTAGAGCAGCAGGAAGGTCGCGAGCCCGGCGCCGAAGAGGGCGAGCTGGGTGCGGCGCAGGCCCTGGCTGCCGGGGAGGTGGCGCAGGTCGGGCGCGGTGACGGAAGCGGCGGCGACGGGGGGCGGCGAGGTGAGGGCACCCGGCGACGGTGCGTCGGATGCCCCGCTGGTGGCAGGCGGCATATCTGAAATCTAGGACGGGGGCGCTGATGCGTCCAATGCATCGAAGACGGATGATTGATGCTGTGGCGTATGAGCAGAGGTCAGTCGTGAGGCAGAAACACGTGCGTGACGCAGAAGACATCGTGGGCGGTGTCGCCGTGCTCGCGCCGGAGGCGCCCGCCGTGCTGCTCGCGCCGTTGCTGGCGCAGTTCGCGGCCGTTGCCCGGCTGGAGCATGTGACCCGCGCCGCAGCCGAGTTGGCGATGCCGCAGCCGACGCTGAGTCGTGCCGTGGCCAGGGTCGAGCAGGAGTTGGGGGTCGCGCTGCTGGCCCGTGAGGGGCGCACGGTCCGGCTGACCCGGGGCGGGCGGATCTTCCTGGCGGCGGTGGAGCGGGCCCTCGCCGAGGTCGAGCGCGGGGCGGAGGCGGCCAGGGCCGAGGCGGACCCGGTCGGCGGCCGGGTGGCCTTCGGCTTCCTCCACACCATGGGGACGGAGGCGGTGCCGGCGCTGCTCCGCGGCTTCCGGGCGGAGTACCCCAAGGTGCGGTTCCAGCTGGTGCAGGACTACGCCGACTCGATGCTGCAGCGGCTGCGCGAGGGCGAGCTGGACCTGTGCGTGGTGTCGCCGCGCCCGGACGGTCCCGAGCTGACCTCGCGCCGGCTCGGCGAGCAGCGGCTCCGGCTGGTCGTCCCGGCCGACCACCGGCTGGCCGGCCGGCAGCGGGTGCGGCTGGGCGAGGTGGCGGAGGACGCCTTCGTGACCCTGGAGCCCGGGTACGGCCTGCGGCGGATCACCGACGCGCTGTGCGCGGAGGCGGGGTTCACGCCCAGGGTGTCGTTCGAGGGGGAGGAGGCCGAGACCCTGCGCGGACTGGTCGCGGCCGGGCTGGGGGTCGCGGTGCTGCCGCCGGCCACGGCGCCCCGCCCCGATGTGGCGGAGCTGCAGCTGTCCTCGCCGGGCGCGCGCCGCGAGATCGCGCTGGCGTGGGTGACCGGTCGTGCGCTCACCCCGCCCGCCGAGGCGTTTCGCACGTATGTCCTCTCCGCGCGGGACCGGCTGCCCCTCCACAGCTGAGAACCACGAGCCGCATCGGAGATGCACGGAGGAGACCGAGAACACACACCGATCTACGCGCGTAGGAGGTATCGTTGTGCGATGGAGAGCACCCTTACCCCCAGCGTTCCCACCGCGGACCAGATCCGCCGCGTCCCCAAGGTCCTGCTGCACGACCACCTCGACGGCGGCCTGCGCCCCGAGACGATCGTCGAGCTCGCGGCCGAGATCGGCTACGACGGCCTGCCGACCACCGACCCCGTCGACCTCGGGACCTGGTTCCGTGACGCCGCCGACTCCGGCTCGCTGGTTCGCTACCTGGAGACCTTCGCGCACACCTGCGCGGTCATGCAGACCCGCGAGGGCCTGGTCCGGGTCGCTGCCGACTGCGCCGAGGACCTCGCCGCCGACGGCGTCGTCTACGCCGAGGTGCGCTACGCCCCCGAGCAGCACCTGGAGCGCGGGATGACCCTGGACGAGGTCGTCGAGGCCGTCAACGAGGGCTTCCGGCTCGGTGAGGCCCGCGCCGCCGAGGCCGGCCGCCGGATCCGCATCGGCACCCTGCTCACCGCGATGCGCCACGCCGCCCGCTCCCTGGAGATCGCCGAGCTGGCCAACCGCTTCCGCGACCTGGGCGTCGTCGGCTTCGACATCGCGGGCGCCGAGGCCGGCCACCCGCCGACCCGGCACCTGGACGCCTTCGACTACCTGAAGCGGGAGAACAACCACTTCACCATCCACGCCGGTGAGGCCTTCGGCCTGCCGTCCATCTGGGAGGCGCTGCAGTGCTGCGGCGCCGACCGGCTGGGCCACGGCGTGCGGATCATCGACGACATCTCCGTCGCCGAGGACGGCAGCGTCAAGCTCGGCCGCCTCGCCGAGTACGTCCGCGACCGCCGGGTGCCGCTGGAGATGTGCCCCACCTCCAACCTGCAGACCGCCGCCGCCTCCTCGTACGCGGAGCACCCGATCGGGCTGCTTCGGCGGCTGCACTTCAGGGTGACCGTCAACACCGACAACCGGCTGATGTCCGGCACCAGCCTGAGCCGCGAGTTCGAGCACCTGGTGGAGGCCTTCGGCTACACCTTGGACGACCTCCGCTGGTTCACCATCAATGCGATGAAGTCGGCCTTCATCCCGTTCGACGAGCGGCTGGCGCTGATCGACGAGGTCATCAAGCCGGGCTTCGAGCGCGTCGCGGCCGAGGGCGCCGTGGCCGGGGCCGCCGGGGCGCGGTCCTGACGTCCGGTTAGGCCGATCAGGGGACAGCGATTTGGGCGTGTTGTCACCTCGTGGATACGTTGGGCGGCCAGTCGGACACGCGGCGTAGTCGTCGGACCCGGTTCGCCGCCGTCCCCACCCGAGGACACGAGGAATCAGCTCATGAAGAAGGCAATGCTCCAGGCCGCCGGAACCGCAGTGCTCGGTGCCGCGCTGGCCGCTGCTGCCGTCACCCCGGCTGCCGCGGACGGACTCGGCGGTGCTCTCGGAGGCCTGCCCTCCGGCGCCGGCAACGTCCCGCTGCAGGGGCTGGCCGCCGGTCCGGTCTCGGACGGACAGCAGATGCTCACCTCGCAGACCGGCAGCGTGCACGCGGTGACCGGAACGGCGCAGGGCCTGGTCAACAGCGCTGCCCCTTCGGTGCAGAACGCCACGCAGAACGCGACGCTGCCCAGCGTGCGCTCGGCCGCCCCGCAGACCCGCGAGGGGCTGCCGATCGCGGGGCAGGCCCTGCCGGTGGCCGGCAGCCTCTCCAGCCTGCCGGGTGTCGGCACGGCGACCGGGTCGGTGCAGTCGGGCCTCGGCCAGGCGACCTCCGCGCTGCCGGTGCACACCCCGCTGGGCTGAGCCGGACGCCCCGCACCCCAGGCACGCAAAGGGCCGGGCCTCGCCACCGTGACGGTGGTGGGGGCCCGGCCCGCTGTGCTGTTGCCGATGTCGATACTGCCGCCATGGGTCAGGCGGACTGGGGGAGCAGCAGCCAGAGCGCCAGGTAGACCAGGAACTGCGGTCCCGGCAGCAGGCAGGACAGCAGGAACAGGACTCGCACGGTCCAGGGGGTGAGGCCGAAGCGCTCGGCGATGCCGGCGCAGACACCGGCGATCACGCGGTTGTGGCGGGGACGGGACAGGGTGGTGGCGGTGCTCATGGCGGATCTCCGTCGGCCGGTGCTCGGCGCCCCGCTCCGGGGCTCCGTCGTGCTCTGCTACCAGCCTCCCGCTCCACGGAGCGCGAATCCTCAGCCGCTTCGACGATTCCGGCCCCGTCCCCGCCCGGCTCCGGGATGACCCCGGTCTCGGGGTGTTCTCCGGGTCCGACCCCGAGCCGAGCGGCCGTCCGACCGCATGAATCGCAGGTCAGGGCGTCAGGTGGGCGATCTCGAAGGCGCTCGGGGTAGCCCTCGGGCCGTTGCCGCCCTCGTGGTTGCGCTCCCTGCGGCGCAGCGCGGCCCGCGCGGCCGGTACGACGGCGAGATGGGTGAGTGCGACCCCGACCGCCGCCAGCAGCACATCGTCCACATCCAGCAGATGGCTGGTCAGGGTGGACATCAGCAGTTCCAGTCCGGTCGCGATGAGGACCGCGGCGAAGACGGTGCGCAGGAACGACGTCAGGGTGGACGCGTACAGCCGGCCGCCCGCGAGGGGCAGCAGCAGGCCGAGCGGCGCCAGCAGCAGCAGGCCCCGCAGCAGTTCCAGATAGGCGTGCGCGGTGCCGGCGCTCACCTCGGAGCGGACGGTGGCGAACGGCGTCAGATTGGTGTCGGCCATCCAGGCCGAGGACACCGGCCGGAACGCGGACCACAGCACCAGCGCGAGATGGACGGCGAGCAGCAGCAGACCGAGGCGCCGTGCGTTGCGGTGCACCGTCGACGGGTCACCGAGGGCACCCTCCATCGGGGACCGCTGGCCGATACCGGTTCGCACGCCGGTGTCTCCTTGCTGCACGCCGGGGAGGACGCGCGTCCTGGTGGTCTCGGTTCCATCGTTTCCACGAACGGGTTTTTCCACGAACGGGTGTCGCGGGAGTCAGCTCAGCCCGTCTCGCTGGGGTGCAGGCAGGCGAGAGTGCCGTCGGACGCGGTGGGGCTGGCGACGGCGGAGGGCGTGAGCCCCGCCGAGGAGGCGGCGGAGGCTGCGGCGGCCGAGCGCGACGCGGCTCCTGCGGCCGCCTTCGCCTTCGCCGCCGCAGCGGCGAGGCTGGCCTGCTCCTCCTTGGTCAGCGGTGGCAGAATCCTGGTCGGTGCGGCGGTGGGGATCAGACTGGCGTCGCGTTCCAGCGCGGTCAGACTGGCGCTGGGCCCGGGCGGGCAGGCGGTGCGTGACGCCGGGTCACCTGCGTCGACCGGGACCGCGGTGTCGCGGATCCCGCAGCCGCTGAGCAGCACGGCCAGCACCGCGACGGACGCGGCGACGGTGGCGGCCGTGGTCGCCGCGGTGCGGCGCGGGGTCCGCCGGAACGGGTGGTTCGCGCGGCCCGGAGCCGGCGGGGGGATCGGGGGAACCCTGCGGACGGGGGTGCTGTACTGCCTCACGTGCTCCGGCCCTTTCCCGCTCCCGAGTCCGCTGCCGGACCTGCCCCCGCTGCCGACCCCGAGTCCGACGCCGGACCGGACCCCGGACCCGTCCCCGACTTCGGGCCGCCGTCCGCGGCCAGTGGGTGCCCGGCCTCGACCGCCGGTGTCATCGGCAGCCGCAGCGTGAAGACGGCTCCCCCGGACTCGCTGTTGGCCGCCGTGATCGTGCCCCCGTGGATGCGGGCGTTCTCCGCCGCGATGGAGAGCCCCAGGCCGCTGCCCTCGGAGCGGCGCCGGGCCGCGTCCGCCTTGAAGAAGCGGTCGAAGACATGCGGCAGCACGTCGTCGGGGATGCCGGGACCGCCGTCGGCGACCCGTACCACCAGCTCGGGGCCCTCGGCCCGGACCTGTACCCGCACCGGGGAGCCGCCGTGCTTCAGGGCGTTGCCGATCAGATTGGCCAGGATCACGTCCACCCGGCGCGGGTCCACCCGGGCGACGATGCCGCGCGGGGCGTCCACGTCCACCGCGTCCAGCCAGGCGCGGGTGTCGATGCAGGAGGTCAGCAGGTCGGAGATGTCGATCTCGTCCAGGACGACCTTGGCGGTGCCGGCGTCGAAGCGGGTGACCTCCATCAGGTTCTCCACCAGCTCGGTGAGCCTGCGGGTCTCGCTGACGACCAGTCGGACGGCCGGGGCGATCATCGGGTCGAGGGTGTCGGCCTCGTCCTCCAGGATGTCCGTCACCGCCGTCATCGCGGTCAGCGGTGTCCGCAGCTCGTGCGACATGTCGGCGACGAAGCGGCGGCTGGCGTGCTCGCGCGCGCTCAGCTCCTCGACCTGGGCCTGCAGCGACTCGGCGGTCTGGTTGAAGGTCTGCGACAGGTCGGCCAGCTCGGCCGCGCCGCGCACCTCCAGCCGGGTGTCCAGCCGTCCCGCGCCCAGCTGCCGTGCGGCCTCGCCGAGCCGCGCCACCGGGCGCAGCACCGTCGACGCGGCGGCCTGCGCCAGCAGCGCCGAGCCGACCAGCGCCAGCAGTGTGGCGATGCCCAGCGACCAGGCCAGCGAGTCCATGTCCTTGCGCTCGTCGTCGAGGGATTTGAACATGTACGCGGTCGGCCCGGTGGGCAGCACCTGGGTGCCGCCGATCAGGAACGGCGTGCCGTCCAGGGTCTGCCGCTGCCAGAACAGGTGGTACTGGTGCGGATTGGCGGTGCAGTGCACGCACGGTGCGGTCACCGAGTGCTGCAGCGCCGTCGGCACCAGCGAGGAGGTGAACTCCGGGTTGGAGGTGACCGCGCAGTTCGACTCCACCAGCACCACCGAGTAGTTCAGCCCGGAGTGCGCTATCAGCACCGCGACCCGCTGCAACTGGTCGCAGGTGGGGTGCAGCGGCAGGTCGGTGATGTCCCGGCTGAGCTGGCTGCGGAAGTCGGCGAGCGCCGAGTCCTGGGTGCGCTTCAGCACCGCGTCGCGGTTCAGCCAGTACGCGATGCCGGAGGCGGAGACCGCGGCGGCCAGCGCCACCAGGGCGAACACCGCGATCAGCCGTATCCGCAGCGACGTCAGCCGCAGGCGCCGGGCCAGCGAGGGCAGCCGCAGGCGGCTGGCCGGCCAGGACGCCGCCGGGGCTTTGGGGTGGTCGGTCACGTCGCCTTCGATGCCGGGTGCTTGAGCCGTCTTGGTGTTTCCGCGCAGCCTACTGCGGCGCGTCCAGCCGGTAGCCCACCCCGCGCACCGTGCGGATCAGCGTCGGCTCGGACGGCACGTCCTCCACCTTCGCCCGCAGCCGCTGCACACAGGCGTCCACCAGCCGCGAGTCGCCCAGGTAGTCGTGCTCCCACACCAGCCGCAGCAGTTGCTGCCGCGACAGCGCCTGGCCCGGACGCTGGCTGAGCTCCAGCAGCAGCCGCAGCTCGGTCGGCGTCAGCTGCAGGTCGACGCCCGCCTTGGTGACGGTCATCGCGCTGCGGTCGATCACCACGTCGCCGTAGGTCGACGAGTCCGAGCTCTCCCGCTCGCCGCGACGGAGCACCGCCCTGATCCGGGCGTCCAGCACCCGTGGCTGCACCGGCTTCACCACGTAGTCGTCGGCGCCCGACTCCAGGCCCACCACCACGTCGATGTCGTCGCTGCGCGCGGTCAGCAGGATGATGGGCAGCTGGTCGGTGCGCCGGATCCGGCGACAGACCTCGAAGCCGTCGATCCCGGGGAGCATCACGTCCAGGACGATCAGGTCGGGACGGCTCTCCTTGAACAGCTTCAGGCCTTCCTCGCCCGAGGCAGCGGCCGATACCTGATGGCCCTGCCTGGTCAGGGCGAGTTCGAGACCCGTGCGGATGGCGGGGTCGTCCTCGATGAGCAGCAGATGAGACACGCGGGCCATTCTGGCCCATGAACGGCCGATCGATCGACCCCCGGCGGGGTCCGCAACGGGCCAGAGGCCTTGTGACACCTCTGTGACAGTCGACGGACACGGCCATGACGAGCCCGGGGCAAGCTTTTGCATGTCGGAGTCGGGGGACCCCGGCAGACCGCACCACCATCCACCAGGGAGCGCAGCATGAACGCAGTCACCGAAGTACGGAGCGCCGCGGCACTTCGCGCTGCGCGCCCGGTGCACCGGACGTCGGTCCACAGCACCGCCCGCCAGGCGGCGCACTCGCCGTCCTGTGAGGCGGCCGCGACGGGCTCGACGACCATGACACTCACGCTTCGCGGGGTGGTGCGCAGCACCACCGTCCGCGAACTCCCGGGGGGTACGGGGGGTGCCGGGGGGAGCGGCCGGCAGGCGGGCGGCTCGGGGGAGCCCGCCGTCCTGTCGGCCGCTGCACCGGCTTTCGTCACAACAGAGGAGCGCCGGCTCAGCAATGAGGAGGAGTTCTCGGCGTACGTCCGCGAGCGTCGCGCCTCCCTCTACGCCACCGCCTACCACCTCACCGGCGACCGCTTCGCCGCCGAGGACCTGCTGCAGAGCGCGCTCTTCAGCACCTACCGGGCCTGGGACCGGATCACCGACAAGGCCGCGGTCGGCGGGTACATGCGCCGCACCATGACCAACCTGCACATCTCGGCCTGGCGCCGCCGCAAGGTCAACGAGTACCCGACCGAGGAGATGCCGGAGACGGTCGGTGACACCGACGCCATGGGCGGCACCGAACTGCGCGCCGTGCTGTGGCAGGCGCTGGCCAAGCTGCCGGAGAACCAGCGCACCATGCTGGTGCTCCGCTACTACGAGGGCCGCACCGACCCCGAGATCGCCGATGTGCTGAACATCAGCGTCGGCACGGTGAAGAGCAGCATCTGGCGCGCACTGCGCCGGCTGCGCGAGGACGAGATCCTGGCGTCGCGCGACGGCGACCTGGGTGGAGCTTTCGGCGAACTGGTCGCCTGACCGGTGCGCTGAGGGGTGTACGGCCACGGGGAGTCCCGTGATCCGGGGGGATCACGAGGCCCGCACGCCCGGGGCGATCGAGGGGGAGGGGGAAAGTCGCGGGAGGGGGCCCGGCTCGGGGGAGCGGGGGTCTCGCGACAGCAGGAAACGGAACGGGCACGGCCGGCCTCGGGGGAGGCGGGCCGGGCCCGTTCCGGATTTTCGGCTGCGGACCGTAGATGGTTGTTCGCGCAGTTCCCCGCGCCCCTAGCAAGTGCAACTGGCCCAGTTGCAGACCCCCAGGGGCGCGGGGAACTGCGCGACAAGCCATGCACACGCCGCACCCGAGAACCGGACCTACCGCACGGCCCCCTCAAGCACGTGCACGCCACTGCCCAGTGCAACGATCCGCCCCAGCGCCACAGCCCCGCCGCAGGCGTACGCGCCTTGGGCAACCTGTCGGGAGACGATCCCGCGCTCGGCCCGCATCAGCCGCCAACCCCTGTGCAACAGATACGGCACCGACTTCCGCCGCTCCCGGACATCCCGCCGGAACCGCCGCCACGCGGTGGTCACCGGCTGGTTCCGCAGGCAGATCGCGTCGCCGAGCAGCCCCTCGGCCTCGCACCGCCGCACGATCTCGGCGGCGAAGATCCCCTCCGCGATGAACGCCGCGGCCCCGTCCAGGACCAGCGTGTGCGTGCCGATCCGGCCGTTGGCGGGGATCGAGTACACCGGGATCTCGGCCCGCCCGTCGCCGCAGAGCGCCCGGATCGCGGCCATCGCGTCGTCCGCGTGCCACGACCCCGGGTCGTCCCAGTCGGGGCCCTGGCCGTCGGCGAGCGGCGGGATCGTCGGGTCGTCCCCGTCCTTGTAGAAGTCGTCGAGCTGCAGTACCGGCAGCCCGGCGCGCTCCGCCAGTGTCGACTTCCCCGACCCGGAGGGCCCGCACAAAAGGACGACTCGGGCCCGGACCGGGCTGTTCACTGGATCGCTGCTCACGGGACACCAGTCTGACGCATGGGCCGCCCCGAGCAGAACCAGGGGGAACAGCGAAAGCGAACGGGCACGCACTCGGGGGGGAGGAGCGCGTGCCCGTTCTCAACGGGCGACCGGCCCAGGGGGGGGTGGGGCGGGCCGCCCGGTCTATGGGGGAGTCGCCGACCCTGAGGTCAGATTCCCATCGGGTGCCAAACCGTCTTGGTCTCCAGGAAGGCCAGCAGGCGGTCGGTGCCCTGAGCGGCGGTCCAGTCGTCGGTGACGTCGGGACGCCGTACACGTTTAAGGGTATCCGCTGCGAGCGTTTCCAGAGCGCGCGCCGAGCCGGGGCCTTCGGACGAGTTCACACCGGTGAGGTCCAGGGCGTTGACGTCCTGGTGGGAGGCCAGGGTCGGGGCGATGTCCTCGGTCCGTCCGGAGATCAGGTTCACCACGCCGCCGGGGAGGTCCGAGGTGGCCAGCACCTCGCCCAGGGACAGTCCGGGGAGCGGCGCCTCCGGGGCCAGGGCGACCACCACGGTGTTGCCGGTGGCGATGACCGGGGCGATCGCGGAGACCAGGCCGAGCAGCGAGAAGCCGTTCCCCCGGGTCGGGGCGAGCACGCCGACCACGCCGGTGGGCTCGGGGGTGCTCAGGTTGAAGTACGGGCCCGCGACCGGGTTGGCCGACCCCGCGATCTGGGCGACCTTGTCGGTCCAGCCCGCGTACCAGACCCAGCGGTCGACGGCCGCCTCCACCAGGGCGGCGGCCTTCTTGGCGCCGACACCCTCGCTCACCGCGACCTCGGCGGCGAACTGTTCGCGGCGGCCCTGCAGCATCTCGGCGGCGCGGTAGAGGATCTGCCCGCGGTTGTAGGCGGTCGCGCCGGACCAGCCGCCGACGGCCTTGCGGGCGGCGCCGACCGCGTCGCGGGTGTCCTTGCGGGTGCCCTGCGGGACGTTGGCGAGCCACTCGCCGGTCTTGCGGTCGGTCACCTCGTACACCCGTCCGCTCTCGGAGCGGGGGAACGCGCCCCCGACGAACAGCTTGTAGGTCTTCATGACGTTGATACGGGTCCCAGCGATACGGGTTTCGGTCTCAGACATCGAGGTAGGCCTCCAGCCCGTGGCGACCGCCCTCGCGGCCGTAGCCCGACTCCTTGTAGCCGCCGAAGGGCGAGGTCGGGTCGAACTTGTTGAAGGTGTTGGACCACACCACGCCGGCCCGGAGCTTGGACGCCATCCAGAGAATGCGCGAGCCCTTCTCGGTCCAGATGCCGGCCGAGAGTCCGTACGGGGTGTTGTTGGCCTTGGCGACGGCCTCCTCCGGGGTGCGGAAGGTCAGCACCGACAGCACCGGGCCGAAGATCTCCTCGCGGGCCACCCGGTGGGTGGCGCTGACGTTGGTGAACACCGTCGGTGCGAACCAGTAGCCGGCGGACGGCAGCTCGCAGGCGGGCGACCAGCGCTCGGCGCCCTCGGCCTCGCCCGCGTCGGTCAGCTCGCGGATGCGGGCCAGCTGGGCGGCGGAGTTGATGGCGCCGATGTCGGTGTTCTTGTCCAGCGGGTCGCCGAGCCGCAGCGTCGCCATCCGGCGCTTGAGGGCGTCCATGACCTCGTCGTGGACCGACTCCTGGACCAGCAGCCGGGAGCCCGCGCAGCAGACGTGGCCCTGGTTGAAGAAGATCCCGTCGACGATGCCCTCGACGGCCTGGTCGACCGGGGCGTCGTCGAAGACGATGTTCGCGGCCTTGCCGCCCAGTTCCAGCGACAGCCGGGTACGGGTGCCGGCGAGGGTGCGGGCGATGGCCCGGCCGACGTCGGTGGAGCCGGTGAAGGCGACCTTGTCGACGCCGGGGTGGGCGGTCAGCGCGGCGCCGGTGCGGCCGTCGCCGGTGACGATGTTGACGACGCCCTTGGGCAGGCCGGCCTGGCGGCAGATCTCGGCGAAGCGCAGCGCGGTCAGCGGGGTGGTCTCGGCCGGCTTGAGGACCACGGTGTTGCCGGTGGCCAGCGCCGGGGCGATCTTCCAGGCGAGCATCAGCAGCGGGAAGTTCCAGGGGATCACCTGGGCGGCCACCCCGACCGGCCGGGGGTCGGGTCCATAGCCGGCGAACTCCAGCTTGTCGGCCCAGCCGGCGTAGTAGAAGAAGTGCGCGGCGACCAGCGGCAGGTCGACGTCACGGGTCTCCCGGATGGGCTTGCCGTTGTCGATCGACTCCAGCACGGCCAGTTCGCGGCTGCGTTCCTGGATGATCCGGGCGATCCGGAACAGGTACTTGCCGCGCTCGGCGCCGGGCAGCGCCGACCAGGGGCCGAAGGCGTCACGGGCTGCCTTGACCGCGCGTTCGACGTCCTCCTCGGTGCCCTGCGCGAACTCGGCGAGCACCTGCTCGGTGGACGGGTCCACCGTCTTCAGCGCCTCCTTGCCGCTGCTCTCGACGAACTCGCCGTTGATGTAGTGGCCGTAGGAGCTGGCGATCTCGCCGGCGGCGGCCCGGGACTCGGGCGCGGGGGCGTACTCGAACAGCTTGCGGCCGGGGGCCGCGGTCTGCGTGGTCGTCGCGGTCGGGGCTTCGGGCTTCTTCTTGTCGGCCACGGCTAGTCCACCGTCACATAGTCGGGACCGGAGTACCGGCCGGTGGTCAGCTTCTGACGCTGCATCAGCAGGTCGTTGAGCAGGCTGGAGGCGCCGAAGCGGAACCAGTCCGGGGACAGCCAGTCGTCGCCCAGCACCTCGTTCACGGTCACCAGGTACTTCATGGCGTCCTTGGTGGTACGGATGCCCCCGGCGGGCTTCACGCCCACCTGGACGCCGGTGGCGGCGCGGAAGTCGCGGACCGCCTCCATCAGCACCAGGGTGTTGGCCGGAGTCGCGTTGACGGCGACCTTGCCGGTGGAGGTCTTGATGAAGTCGGCGCCGGCGATCATCGCCAGCCAGGAGGCGCGGCGGATGTTGTCGTAGGTCTGCAGCTCGCCGGTCTCGAAGATCACCTTGAGGTGTGCGGCCGTTCCGTCAGGACGAAGGCACGCCCCCTTGATCGCCCGGATGGTCTCGAAGACCTCCAGGTAGCGGCCGGAGAGGCAGGCGCCCCGGTCGATCACCATGTCGATCTCGTCGGCGCCGGCGGCCACGGCCTCGGCGGTGTCGGCGAGCTTCACCGGCAGCCCGGCGCGCCCGGACGGGAACGCGGTGGCGACCGAGGCGACCTGCACCCCGCTGCCGGCCACGGCGGCGTGGGCGAAGGGCACCATGTCGGGATAGACGCAGACGGCGGCGGTGCGCGGCGTCGACGGGTCGCTCGGGTCGGGGCGCATCGCCTTGGCGCAGAGCGATCGCACCTTGCCGGGGGTGTCCGCACCCTCCAGCGTGGTCAGGTCGATCATGGAGATGGCCAGGTCGATGGCGTACGCCTTGGCGGTGGTCTTGATGGACCGGGTGCCGAGCGAGGCGGCTCGCGCCTGGAGGCCGACGGCGTCGATACCGGGCAGCCCGTGCAGGAAGCGGCGCAGGGTCGCCTCCGAGGAGGCGACCTCGGCGAGGCTTTCGCGGGCGCCGTCGGCGACAGCGGCGACCCCGTCGGCGACTGGGGGCGGGGGAGAGGTGGGCATGCTCACCAGATCAGCATATCTACACGCGTAGCGTTTCGTCAGTACCCGGCCGGTGTGACTTACGGCTGCTCCGTCAGGACGGCCCTCGATGCCATATCGCAATTCGACCCCGGGAGATGGTGGCGCTCGGCTGAGGCAGAATCGTTCACCATGAGCGACTCCCAGGGCCCTGACGTGCCTGGCCAGGAGACCCCCGGCCAGGATGCCAAGGCAGCACCGACCCCCGCACCGAGCACCACCCCCGCCCCCGGCTACGCCGACCGGAGCTACCGCTCCAGGTCGGGTGCGGCCGCCGGCGTGCTGCTGCTCGCACTCACGCTGTGGCTGTGCGTCGACGCCCTGGTCAAGGGGCACGGGCAGACCCCCTGGTTCGCCCTGGCCACGCTGTTCCTGGCGGTTCCGCTGGTGACCGCCTTCACGCTGTGGCCGGTCGTCCGGGCCAACGAGGACCGCCTGGTGGTCCGCAACCCGTTCCGTACCGTCACGGCGCCCTGGAAGCAGGTCGAGTCGCTGCAGGCGGCGCTGTCCGTGGAGCTCCGGGCGGACGGGAGGAAGTACCAGGTCTGGGCGGTGCCGGTGTCCCTGCGGCAGCGCAAGCGGGCCAACCGCAGGTCGATGATCTCCAAGGGCGACGCGTCGGTGATCAGTTCCCGGCGCGGCCAGGACTCCCGCTTCGCGCCCGGCGGGCCGGGGCTGCGCTCGGCACTCTCCCGCTCCTCGGCCGCCGCCTCCTACGGCTCGGCGGACAGCGCGGGACCGGGCGTCGCCTGGGCCGACCGGGTGGTCCAGGAACTGCTCGAACTCCGGGCGCGGGCAGTCGAGGAGGACCGGTCGGGCGCCGAGGGCGCAGTTGCGGTGGCGTGGACCTGGTGGGTCGTCGCCCCGGCGGTGGCCGGTGCGGTCGCACTGATCGTGCTGCTCGCGGCGGGCTGAGGCTTGGTGCAGGCCTTTCGGTAAGCGCCGGCCGCGCCCCTGGAGATCAGTTTTTGTACGAAGTAGAACCGGCCCGTACCTAGTTGGTCACCTCCTGATAACAGTTGCTCGGGCGCTGTTTCTTGTCGCGTGCATGGGAAGTGTGCCCGGTGCAGGGCGGGAGGTCGGCCAAGGTATGACAAATGGTCGCATGTGCTCCGTCTGTGTGGCGCGATGCACTCAACGGGATGCACACCCCGCCTCCATAATTCGGATAAGCTCCGGCATCTCGCCTTCATGTTCGAAACCGGACGGCCTGTGTTCTCTCCGAGGGTCGACGACAGGGCCCACCTCCGTGCCAGAAGGAAAGATGCCATGGCGGTAACCAATCCGGGGCGCACCGGCGGCCGCGGCGTGGCACCGGAGCGGCGGCGGCAGCGTGCGGGCCGGCCGCAGCAGGTGGGCCTGCTGCCTGAGCCGCCCTCGGACGCCGAGAAGTACTCGTACGCCAAGCGCTACCTGTGGGTGCTCACGCTCAGTTCCATGGTCAGCTTCTGCTGCCTGGTGGCGAGCCAGGTCTCGCTGGCGTCGTCCACCAGCCTGATGTGGGCGTACATGCCGGTCCTGGCCTTCACGATCGTGTACTACCTCATCTCCTTGCGGGTCAACGGCTTCTCGCGCGACTTCGACGTCAAGGCGCACAAGAGGCTGGTCCGCGGATGGCGTCCCGAGGTCTACCCCGACGTCGATGTGTTCCTTCCGGTGTGCGGAGAGCCGATCGAGGTCCTGCACAACACCTGGACGCATGTGCGCCGGCTGGTCGACCGCTACCCGGGGACCGTGGTGCCGTTCGTCCTCGACGACGGTGCCAGCCCCGAACTCAGGGCGATGGCAGCGCACTTCGGGTTCCGCTACGGCACCCGCGAGAATCGCGGCTGGTTCAAGAAGGCCGGCAACCTGCACTTCGGCTACACCCAGACCGCCGGGAAGTACATCCTCATCCTCGACGCCGACTTCACGCCGCGCGCGGACCTCCTGGAGGAGCTGCTTCCGTACATGGAGGCCGACGAGGGCATAGGCATCGTGCAGTCGCCGCAGCACTTCCGGGTGATGGATTCGCAGAACTGGATCGAGCGCGGGGCCGGTGCGGTGCAGGAGCTGTTCTACCGCTCCGTGCAGGTGTCGCGTCAGGGCAGTGACGGCGCGATCTGCGTGGGCAGTTGCGCGGTCTATCGTCGGGCCGCACTGGAGACCAACGGCGGCACCACCCTCATCGAGCACTCCGAGGATGTGCACACCGGCTTCGACCTGCGCGGTCTGGGATGGGACCTCCGGTACGTCCCCATCGCCGTCTCGACGGGGGTCTGCCCGGACACCGCGGGCGCGTTCTTCAACCAGCAGTACCGCTGGTGCTCCGGTTCGATGAGCCTGCTGGGCAGCCGGAAGTTCTGGGAGCGCAAACTCAAGTTCTCCAGCCGACTGTGCTACATGTCCGGATTCTTCTACTACATCCACACCGCGCTGTTCACGTTCGCGGCCCCGATCATCCCGATCATGCTGCTGCTCTTCATGCCGGACAAGCTGCAGTGGCACAACATGTGGCTGGTCCTGCCCAGCCTCGTCTACACCACACTCATATTTCCGATCTGGCACCGGGCCCCCTACCGGCTGGAAGCCTGGTCGGCCCGCATGATGTACGGCTGGGCCCACGTCTTCGCCATCTGGGACATCCTGCGCAGGAACCGCATGGGCTGGCAGCCCACCGGATCGTCCGGCGCCAAGAAGAACCAGACCCGCCGCTTCTGGATCGGCCTCATCGTGTGGAGCGGTGGAACGGCCGTGGCCTGGGTCGCGATCGCCGTGTGGCGGATGTTCGCGCTCTACCCGCCCGACTTCGCGCTGGTGCTCTCCAGCGGCCTGTTCTACGCACTCGTCGTCGGCCGCTGCCTGGTCCAGCCACGTGCCCAGGAGGTCGCGGCGTGACGGCTGTTCGACGAGGGACCGCGGCGGGCGCGGCGGCAGTCTGCGCCGTCCTCCTCGTCGTGAGCGGTTGCTCCCGGTCCTCGCCCGCGCACGGCGGCTCGTCCACGACGGCACCGACGGCCGCGGCGACCGCCGCCGGTGCGTCAGCGCCTCCGTTCAATGTGACCTCGTTGCTCCATCCCGCGAAGAAGTACTTCGGCGTGGCACTGGACAAGGTGCCGGACCAGCTCGGCCCGCTCGACTCCTACACGGCCATGGTCGGCAAGCAGCCGAACCTCCTTGAGTACTACGCGGAATGGGGCGCCGGATTCGACGCCTCGGCGGTTCGCCGCGCATGGCAGAACGGTTCCCTGACCCTGATGTCCTGGGAGCCCAAGTCCGTCTCCCTGAAGGACATCGCGGCCGGAAAGACCGACGACTACCTGCGGAAGTACGCGGCGGCCGTGCTGAAGCTGAACCTCCCTGTGGTGATCGACTTCGCCGACGAGTTCAACGGCCACTGGGACAACTGGGGCACCCAGAACACGACCCCCGCGGACTATGTGGCCGCCTATCGGCACATGCACGACGTCTTCGGCGCCGTGGGTGCGACCAACGTGATCTGGGCCTGGTCCCCCAACATCATCAATCCGGTGAAGAGCGTGAAGCTCAAGCCCTACTACCCGGGTGACGCCTACGTGGACTGGGTCGGCCTCGTCGGCTACTTCACCATCGGGACCAGCAACACCTTCTCGACCGTGTTCGGTCCGACGGTCGACGAGGTCCGGACCTTCAGCAGCAAGCCCTTCATCATCATCGAGACGGCCTCCGAGGCGGGGAAGGCGAGCGAGGTGAAGGCCCTCTTCACCGGCGTCGCCGGTCGCAACGACTTCCTCGGCTTCATCTGGTTCAACTACGCCAAGCTGGCAGATTGGCGGCTTCAGGCCCATCCCGCAGCGCTGCAGGAGTTCAAGCGCCTTGCCACCGACAAGCTGTTCGGTTTCGACGCCCGGCACCCGTGATGAACATGGACGTTCATGACGTGAGCTGCTCGATGGACATCTGGAGACACGACCCGATATGAGCTTTACCGGCGACCCGGCTCCCCACGGCGGCCGAGACACCCTGGGCGAGCCGCACCCGTGGTTCGAATCCGGCACCGGCACGGTTCCGCAGCAGCGCGAGGGCGATGCCGCCCCCACGGCCGAGTACGACGACTGGCCGCCGCACGACGACGAGACCGTCGCCCTGCGCCAGATCTCGACCGAGCCCGGCTTCGTCGTCCCCCCGGTACCCGAGGCCGGCTGGGACATGGACCCCAGCAGGCGGCGGACCTGGGTCAGCCGCTGCCTGCTCGGCGTCATCCTGCTCGTCCAGGCGATCCTGTCGCTGCGCCTGCACAACTCCGCGTTCCAGGACGAGGCGCTGTACCTGTACGCAGGCCATGCGGAGATCGCGCACCTGCTGCACGGCACACCCCTGCCGATCGACTACAACGCCTACTTCTCCGGATCGCCGGTCCTCTATCCGGTGCTCGCCGCCGCGGTCGACTCGCACTTCGGTCTGATCGGGGCCCGCGTGCTGAGCCTGCTGTTCATGCTGGGCACCAGTGCGTTGCTCTACTCCATGACCCGGCGGATGTTCAACGAGAGGGCGGCCCTGGCTGCGGCGGCAGTCTTCGCCGTTGCGCAGTCGACGGTCGTCCTCGGCAACTTCGCCACCTACGACGCGGCCGCCCTGTTCCTGCTGGCGCTCACCACCTGGATCGTGGTCCGCACCGATCGCGCGCCCATGGCGGCCGTCATGCTCGCCGCGCCGACCGCTGTCCTCGCCGTCGCGGTCAAGTACGCGGCAGCGCTCTACCTGCCGACCATCGTGCTCCTCGCCGTGCTCTCGGCCTGGCCGCACCGCGGTTTCCGCTCGCTCTGGCGCGGGGTGCTCCTGGGCGCGGGCGTGGCGGCGGTCGGCGGGATCGCGCTGTACTACACCGCTGTCCTCCGCGGTGTGCAGACGACGACGACCAACCGCGCCCACGGCACCGACAGCCTGATGACCGTGTTCGACTTCTCGGCGCAGTGGAGCGGTCTGGTCTTCCTCACCGCCTGCGCGGGGGCGTGGAGCTACACCAGGAGGGGGCGGATGAACGAGTCGCCGCTCTCGTGGCGGCTGAGCGGTCCGGGATGGCGTCGCCGGCTCATCCTCGGCTTGGTTCTCTGCGGCTCCGCGCTGCTGGCTCCGGCCTACCAGGCACATCTGCAGACCACTCAATCGCTGTTCAAGCATGTCGGCTTCGGCCTGCTGTTCGCCGCCCCGATGGCCGGCGTCGGGTTGACCCGTCTGGTCGGCGCCCACTTCCGCTACCCCCAGCTCGGCATACTCCTCTGGGTCGTCCTGCTGTGCCTCGGACTCGCGCAGAGCCAGGCCCGCTACGCCGTGTGGCCCGACTCCAGCTCACTGGTCGCGACGCTCAAGAGCCATGTCGACGACAAGGGCCACTATCTGGCCACGGCCTACGAAGTTCCCCTCTACTACCTGCGCGACCAGACCAGTCAGCAGCAGTGGACCTCCACCTACAACATCACCTACCGCGACAAGAAGGGCCGCTCCCACAGCGGCAACGACGGCTATGCGACGGCGATCAGCGAGGGCTACTTCAACCTGGTCGTCCTGGACGGGACGACGACCAAGGACACCGACGCCTTCGTCGCCGCCCAACTCGACAAGAGTGCCCACTACCGTCTGCTCGCCGCCCTGCCCTTCCGCAACGGGTGGGGCTCGTACCGGATCTGGGTCAGGACCGGCTAGCCGACCAGGGTGGTCACGCTCCCTGGACGAGCAGTTCCCGGAGTCGGGCGAGTTCCTCGACGTGCAACCCGTGATGCCGAAGGAACCCGGCAGTGGTCCCGTGCCGTGCATGGACCTTGCGGAGGAACAGCGCCAGGAGCTCGGTGCGGACGGGCCGTGAAGGCCGTTCCACCCCGTGTTCGTCGACGTAGTAGACCGGGCCGTTCAGCAGGCCCAGGCCCGCGTTGGAGAGGGCGAAGTCCGCGGTGATGTCGGCGTCGGCGACGCCGAGCGCGGAGAGGATGACGGCGATGGTCACCCCGGTGCGGTCCTTGCCGACCGCGCAGTGGACCAGCGCCGGGAGCGCGCCGGGGGCGGTCAACTGCCGGATGCAGGCCACGATCGGCGGGCCCGCCGTATCGGCCATGTAGGAGTACATCCCGGTCATTCCGTCCTCCTGCGGGTCCTCCGGCTGCCGGTGCCGTTCGCTGACGTCCGCCGCCGTCTCCGGGTTGGCCGACGAGCCCTCCAGCGGCGGGAGCGTGGGCAGCGAGACCAGCTCGAAGTCCAGGCCGTGGCGCTGGTTCGGCCAGTGCACCAACTCCTCCGCGCTGCGCAGGTCCACGACGGTGCGCAGACCCAGCGCGGCCAGCCGGCCCGCGCCGTCCGGGCTCAACTCGCAGAGCGAGGCGGAGCGGTAGAGCAGGCCGAGGCGTATCCGGCCGCCGTCGGCCGTGCCGAAGCCCCCGGCGTCGCGCAGATTGCGTACGCCGGGGACGTCGATCAGACGGTCCGCGCCGGGAGGCGGGCTGGTGGGCGGCTGCTGGTGGTGGTCCGGCGTCTGCTGCTCCGTCGTCTCCATGGCGCCCACCCTACGGGGGGCCGCCGACAGCGCGTCAGATGCCGGCAGCCGCCGAGAGGTCACGCTTCAGCGCGGCCAGCAGCCCGGCGGCCGCGGACCGGGCCGCGGCGAGGGCGTCCGCCGAGGCGACCGGGACGACGACCTCCAGGTAGCACTTGAGCTTGGGCTCCGTCCCCGAGGGGCGGACCACGACCCGCGCCGAGTCGACCCCCGGGCCGCTGAGGCGGTAGCGCAGCCCGTCGGTCGGCGGGAGGTCGGCGCTGCCCTGCTCCAGGTCGTCGGCCGAGTCGACCCGCAGCCCGGCGAGGGCGACCGGAGGCTGCTCGCGCAGCCTGGACATGGCCGCGGCGATCAGGCGCAGGTCGGCCACCCGGACCGCGAGCTGGTCGGTGGCGTGCAGGCCGTGGCCGAGGGCCAGCTCGTCGAGCAGGTCGCCGAGGGTGCGGCCGGCGGCCTTCAGGCCCGCGGCGAGTTCGGCCAGCAGCAGGGCGGCGCTGATGCCGTCCTTGTCGCGGACGGCGTCCGGGTCGACGCAGTAGCCCAGCGCCTCCTCGTAGCCGTAGCGCAGACCGGGGGCGCGGGAGATCCACTTGAAGCCGGTCAGCGTCTCGGCGTAGCCGAGCCCCGCCGCCGCGGCGATCCGCGACAGCAGCGAGGAGGAGACGATGGTGGTGGCGAAGGTGCCTTCGGCTTGCTTGTTCACCACATGCGCCGCGAGCAGCACGCCGACCTCGTCGCCGCGCAGCATCCGCCAGCCCGAGGGGCTGTCGGCGTCCGGGACGGCGACGGCCAGCCGGTCGGCGTCCGGGTCGTTGGCGATCACGATGTCGGGGCCCAGCGCCTTGGCCGTCTCGAACGCCAGGTCCATCGCCCCCGGTTCCTCGGGGTTGGGGAAGCCGACGGTGGGGAAGTCCGGGTCCGGGTCGGCCTGGGCGGCGACGACGGCCGGGGCCGGGAAACCGGCGCGCTCGAACGCGGCGAGGAAGGCGTCCCGGCCGACACCGTGCATGGGGGTGTAGACCACGGACAGCTCGCGGGGGCTGCCCGGGTCGACCAGTCCGGCGGCGCGGGCCAGGTACGGGTCCAGGACCGCGTCCCGATCCGGTACCTCCCAGCCGTCGGCGGCCAGCGGGACGTCCGCCAGCGCGGCGACCGCGTCGATCTCGGCGGCGATGCCCGCGTCGTGCGGCGGCACGATCTGCGCGCCCTCCAGTTCGCCGCCGAGGTAGACCTTGTAGCCGTTGTCGCGGGGCGGGTTGTGGCTGGCCGTCACCATGACCCCGGCCGCCGCGTCCAGGTGCCGCACGGCGAAGGCGAGCACCGGGGTGGGCAGCGGGCCCGGCAGCAGCACGGCGCGCAGACCGGCCGCGACGACCACGGCGGCGGTGTCGCGGGCGAAGTCGTACGACTTGTGCCGGGCGTCGTAGCCGATCACCACCAGGCCGCCCGGGCTGCGCTTGCCCACGTAGGCGGCGAGCCCGGCGGCGGCGCGGATCACCACGGCGCGGTTCATCCGCATCGGTCCCGCACCCATCTCCCCGCGCAGCCCCGCGGTGCCGAACTGGAGCGTCCCGGCGAAGCGCTCGGCCAGCTCCGACCAGGCGGCGCACTGCTGCTCCTCGGCCGGGCCCTCGGCCGAGGCGAGGAGGTCGGCGAGCTCGGCGCGGGTGTCCGGGTCGGGGTCCTCGGCGAGCCAGGTGCGGGCCCGCGCCAGCAGGTCGGCGGTGTCGGGGGGCAGCGTCATCACTGTCACTTTCCTTCGGTGCGGGCGTTACAACGAGCATGGCATCCATCGGGGGATTGACGGATGCCATGCGGATGCCGTGCGGAGCGGATCGAGCGGCGGATCAGAGGCGCTCGAGCAGCTTGGCGAGCAGCGCGCCCATCCGGGTGGCCGAGGTGCGGCCGGCCTCCAGGACCTCGGCGTGGTTCAGCGGCTCGCCGGTGATGCCGGCCGCCAGGTTGGTGACCAGCGACAGACCGAGGACCTCGGCGCCGGCCTCGCGGGCGGCGATGGCCTCCAGCGTGGTGGACATGCCGACCAGGTCGCCGCCGATGGCGCGGACCATGTTGATCTCGGCGGGGGTCTCGTAGTGCGGGCCGGGGAACTGGACGTAGACGCCCTCCTCCAGGCTCGGGTCGACCTCCTGGCACAGGGCGCGCAGCCGCGCCGAGTACAGGTCGGTGAGGTCGATGAAGTTCGCGCCGACGATCGGGGAGGCCGCGGTCAGGTTGATGTGATCGCTGATGAGGACCGGCTGTCCGGCCGACATGCCCTCGCGCAGCCCGCCGCAGCCGTTGGTGAGGATCACCGTCCGGCAGCCGGCGGCGACGGCGGTGCGCACCCCGTGGGCGACGGCGGCGACGCCGTGGCCCTCGTAGAAGTGGGTGCGGCCGAGGAAGACCAGGGCGCGGATGCCGCCGATGCCGATCGAGCGGACCATCCCGGAGTGCCCGGCGACGGCGGGCGGCGCGAACCCGGGCAGCGCGGTGATCGGGAACTCGTGGTCGGGCGTGCCGAGCGCGTCGGCGGCGGGGACCCAGCCGGAGCCCATGACCAGCGCTACGTCGTGGTTCTCCACCCCGGTGAGGTCCCGCAGAACGGCGGCGGCCTCCTTGGCGGCGGCGTAGGGTGCGTACGGGTCGGTGGGGTGCTGGATGCCGTTGGCAGCAGCGGCGACAGGCTGAGTGGATGCGTTCACACCAACGAGGATATCTGTTCGCCCTACGCGCGTAGAAGAACGATCGGATGACATTTCAGGCATGTGGCCCGATTCGGTCTGTAGGTCCTGCCAGTAGCCCCCCGGTACTGGCGCAGCAGCTCGACGGCGTCGGCGAGCCGGTCCTCCGGAACCGCGTCGAGCAGACGGTGTGCTTCCTGTCAGCAGGGGCGCTTGCGTAGGTCCATCACGTAGTCGTGGGGGGCGCCGGCCGATTCGGCGGCGTCGGCGATGATGCCGAGGTAGCGGGCCGAGGGGAGGCCGCCCTCGTAGTCGTTGAGGACGTAGGTCCAGGCGGTGAGGTCGCCCTCCAGGGTGTGCACCCGGACCTTGAGCTTGCGGTAGAAGCCCTGCGGCAGGCCCTCCCAGCGGTCCAGGCCCGCCTCGTCGCCCGGGGCGATGTCGTAGAGGCCGACGAAGACCTGGTCCTTCTCGTCCTCGACCACCGTGGCGATCGAGCCCTCCCAGCCGAACTGCTCGCCGCCGAAGGTCAGCCGCCAGCCGTCCAGCCAGCCGGTGCAGCGGAGCGGCGAATGCGGGGCCCGACGGCTCATCTGGCGTGCGTCGAGGTTGCTGGCGTACGCGGCGTAGAGCGACATGGGTCACAGCGTACGGGAGGTGGGGCAGGTGGGAGGGACGGGTCGGGCCCGTACGGGCCAGCCCGGTGTCACGGAGTCGCCGAGGTGCGGGACAATGGCGTATGTGACTCGGATTGTGATCATCGGTGGCGGACCTGGCGGATACGAGGCGGCGCTCGTCGCCGCGGACCTCGGCGCGGAGGTGACCGTCGTCGACCGCGACGGCCTCGGCGGCGCGGCGGTTTTGACGGACTGTGTACCGTCCAAGACCCTGATCGCCACGGCTGAGGTGATGACCAGCTTCGACAGCTCCTACGAGGAGCTGGGGATCAAGGTCGCGGATGACACTCCGACCTCCGGGGCCCGGGTGGTCGGCGTCGACCTGGGGAAGGTCAACCGACGGGTCAAGCGGCTGGCGGTCGCGCAGTCGCACGACATCACCCAGTCCGTCACCCGGGCGGGCGTCACCCTGCTGCGCGGCTTCGGCCGACTGGCGGCCGGCGGCCAGGCCGTGGACGGCTCGCGCGGGGTCGTGGTCGACCTCGCCGAGGGCGGCACGCAGGAGCTGCGGGCCGATGTGGTGCTGATAGCGACCGGCACCCGGCCGCGGGAGCTGCCGGACGCCGTCCCGGACGGCGAGCGGATCCTGAACTGGACCCAGGTCTACGACCTGGACGAGCTCCCCGAGGAGCTCATCGTGGTGGGATCGGGGGTGACCGGCGCCGAGTTCGCCGGCGCCTACCAGGCCCTGGGCTCGCGGGTGACCCTGGTCTCCAGCCGCGACCGGGTTCTGCCCGGCGAGGACCCGGACGCCGCCACGGTGCTGGAGGACGTGTTCCGGCGGCGCGGGATGAACGTGATGTCGCGCTCGCGGGCCGAGTCGGTGCAGCGTGTCGGCGACAAGGTGGAGGTGACCCTGTCCGACGGTCGGGTCATCACCGGGTCGCACTGTCTGATGGCCGTCGGTTCCATCCCCAACACCGGTGCGATGGGCCTGGAGGAGGCCGGGGTCCGGCTGACCGAGGGCGGGCAGGTCAAGGTGGACCGGGTGTCGCGGACCTCCGCCCCCGGGGTGTACGCGGCGGGCGACGTCACCGGGGTGTTCATGCTGGCCTCGGTCGCGGCCATGCAGGGGCGCATTGCGATGTACCACGCGCTGGGCGACGCGGTGCAGCCGCTGAACCTGAAGACCGTCGCCTCCAATGTCTTCACCGACCCGGAGATCGCCACGGTCGGCTACAGCGCCGCCGACGTCGAGTGCGGGAAGATGGACGCGGTCTGCGTGAAGCTGCCGCTGCGCGGCAACCCGAGGGCCAAGATGCAGGGCATCAGAGACGGCTTCGTGAAGCTGTTCTGCCGCCCGGGCACCGGGATCGTGGTGGGCGGTGTGGTCGTGGCGCCCCGGGCCAGCGAGCTGATCCATCCGATCTCGCTGGCGGTGGACAACAATCTGACGGTGGAGCAGGTGGCGAGCGCCTTCACGGTGTACCCGTCGGTCTCCGGGTCGATCGCGGAGGCGGCGCGGCAGCTGCACATCCGCAAGCGGGCCTCGGGGAGTTCCCCGGGGGCCTGAGGGCTGGGGGCGTGAAGTTGGTACGGACCGGCGCGCATTGTAGTTCTGTGCGCCGTTCCGTGGCGGACAACTTCGACTACTAGGTGCAAACGCCTGAAAGCAGATGGTCATGCACGTTACCGTCTGTTTCGTGTTCGCAGCAGAACGTCGCCAATTGATCCTCGAAATGGTGCGCGCCAATGGAGCGGTTTCGCTCCGGGAGCTCGCCCGAGTCGTCCAGACCTCCGAAGTGACCGTCCGTCGGGACGTGCGCGCTCTGGAGGCCGAAGGCCTTCTCGACCGTCGCCACGGGGGCGCAGTGCTCCCCGGCGGTCTCTCCAGAGAGCCCGGATATCCGCAGAAGACCCATCTAGCCGCCGCCGAGAAGTCGGCCATCGCCGACTACGCCGCCACGATGGTCGCCGAGGGCGACGCGATCGTGGTGGGCGCCGGGACCACGACGCAGGAGCTGGCCCGACGGCTGGCCCGGGTGCCGGGGCTGACCGTGGTCACCAACTCGTTGCTGGTGGCCCAGGCGCTGGCCCATGCCAACAGGGTGGAGGTGGTGATGACCGGGGGCACGTTGCGCGGGTCGAACTATGCCCTTGTGGGCAGCGGGGCCGAGCAGTCCCTGCAGGGGCTGCGGGTCTCGCGGGCCTTTGTGTCGGGCAGCGGGCTGACCGCGGAGCGGGGGCTCTCCACGACCAACATGCTGTCGGCGAGCGTGGACCGGGCCCTGGTCGCCGCCGCGGCGGAGGTGGTCGTGCTGGCGGACCACGGGAAGCTCGGGTCGGACACCATGTTCCAGACCGTGGCGACCGAGAACATCGCCTGCCTGGTCACGGACGAGCAGTCCGGCCTCTCCGAGGAGGCCTCGCGCGAGCTGGACGCCCTCGCCGACCACGGCGTCCAGGTCTGCATCGCCCAGGCCCCCGTCGCGGCAGCGCCCGCGGTCGCCGGCGTCCCAGGAGTCCCCTTCCCGGGCCAGCGCCGCTCCCCAGGCGCAGGCGTCCCAGTGGCCGGCCGAGGCATTGTCCGCCGCTGAGGCCCACCCCCTCCCGCCCGGAGGGGGTGGATCAGGACGGCGCCGCCTGCTTCGCCTTTTAGGGGCGCGGGCTCTGCTGTCTGAAATGCGTGCGCGACAAGCCACGACGCGCCGTCGCTCCTCACGCCGCGCAACCACCCTCGCGGGGGGCTCAGTCCTTGATCTCGCAGATAGCTGCCCCGCTGGTGACGGTGGCTCCGATCGCCGCTGAGAGCCCGACGATGGTGCCGGCCTTGTGGGCGTTCAGGGGCTGTTCCATCTTCATCGCTTCGAGGACGACGACCAGGTCGCCCTCGTTGACGGCCTGTCCCTCCTCCACGTTGATCTTGACGATGGTGCCCTGCATCGGCGAGGCCAGGGTGTCCCCGGAGGCCGCCGAGCCGGCCTTGGACGCGGTGGCGCGGCGCTTGGACTTGGCGGCGGGCCGGGCCGAGCTCGCGGCGAGGTTGGCCGGCAGGGAGACCTCGATGCGTTTGCCGCCGACCTCGACCACCACGGTCTCGCGGGTGTCGGGCTCGTCCTCCTCGCCGCCGGTGCCGGCGAAGGGCGCGATGGTGTTGACGAAGTCGGTCTCGATCCAGCGGGTGTAGATGGTGAAGGGCTCGCTGGTGAAGGCCGGGTCGGTGACCACCGCGCGGTGGAAGGGGAGGGCGGTGGCCATGCCCTCGACGGTGAACTCGGCCAGCGCGCGGGCGGCGCGCTGCAGGGCCTGGGTGCGGGTGGCGCCGGTGACGATCAGCTTGGCCAGCAGGGAGTCCCAGGCCGGGCCGATCACGCTGCCGCTCTCCACCCCGGAGTCCAGCCGCACGCCTGGGCCCGAGGGGGGCTGGAACGCGGTGACGGTGCCCGGCGCGGGCAGGAAGCCGCGGCCGGGGTCCTCGCCGTTGATGCGGAACTCGAAGGAGTGGCCGCGCACCGCCGGGTCCCCGTAGCCCAGGGCCTGGCCGTCGGCGATGCGGAACTGCTCGCGGACCAGGTCGAGGCCGGTGACCTCCTCGGTGACCGGGTGCTCCACCTGCAGGCGGGTGTTGACCTCCAGGAAGCTGATGGTGCCGTCGTTGGCGACCAGGAACTCGCAGGTGCCCGCGCCGACGTAGCCGGCCTCGCGCAGGATGGCCTTGGAGGCGGCGTAGAGCTGGGCGTTCTGGGCGTCGGTGAGGAACGGCGCGGGGGCCTCCTCGACCAGCTTCTGGTGGCGGCGCTGCAGTGAGCAGTCCCGGGTGGAGACGACCACGACGTTGCCGTGGGTGTCGGCCAGGCACTGGGTCTCCACGTGGCGGGGCCGGTCCAGGTAGCGTTCGACGAAGCACTCGCCGCGGCCGAAGGCGGCCACCGCCTCGCGGACCGCGGAGTCGTAGAGCTCGGGGATCTCCTGCAGGGTGCGGGCGACCTTCAGGCCGCGGCCGCCGCCGCCGAAGGCCGCTTTGATGGCGATGGGCAGGCCGTGCTCGCGGGCGAAGGCCAGCACCTGGTCGGGTCCGGAGACCGGGTCGGCGGTGCCCGCGACCAGGGGCGCGCCGGCGCGCTGGGCGATGTGACGGGCCGCCACCTTGTCGCCCAGGTCGCGGATGGCCTGCGGCGGGGGGCCGATCCAGGTCAGCCCGGCGTCGATGACGGCCTGGGCGAACTCGGCGTTCTCGGACAGGAAGCCGTAGCCGGGGTGGACCGCGTCCGCGCCGGAGTCGGCCGCGGCCTTGAGGACCTTGGCGATGTCCAGGTAACTGGTCGCCGGGGTGTCACCCCCCAGGGCGAAGGCCTCGTCGGCCGCGCGGACATGCAGCGCGTCCCGGTCCGGCTCGGCGTAAACAGCGACGGCGGCGATACCCGCGTCACGACAGGCCCGGGCGACGCGGACTGCGATCTCTCCGCGGTTGGCGATGAGCACCTTGCGCACAATGGCTCCCTTCTTGAACCGTGGATGAGTTTATGGAGTACCAGGGCGTGTTGGTGAGCCCGGCCCAGGGGTGAGCTTGCCCACACGGAGGGTGATTGTCTCCGGTACACCGTACGCCCGGGGGTTGGCAGGGGCCTTTTCGGCGTACCTCTTCCGGACGTGTCTACCCGTCAGTAAGGTGCCGCTATGAGGATCTGGACGGCGGTGGCGACGGTGCTGCTGCTGGTGCTCGAAGCCCTGTTCTTCGCGGGCGTGGGCCTGCTTCTGGGGCTGGCCGTGCGCGACCAGAACATGTCCCTTGGTGGGCTGACGCCTGATGCGATGGCCGTCGGAGCGTGGGTCGGAATGGGGCTGCTGGCGGCGTTCCTGTTGCTGGTCGCCCTGGTCCTGGCACGCACGGCCCGGAGTGGTGGTGCCATGGGGCGGCCCACAAGGATTCTGCTGATTGTCTGTGCGGTGCTGCACGGGGTGCTGGCGGCCCTCCTCCTGGCGCTGAACGGTGTGGTGGCTTTTGTGGCGATGCTGGTGATGGTCGGCCTGCTCGTGATGGTGCTGCTGATCCCGCCGGCCGAGCCGGTCGACGCACCCCCGAAGCCTGCTGCAGCACCCTCCTAGACCCAGAGATCGGTGATCGACACTCCCAGCTTCCCCAACAGCTCGCGCAGCAGCGGCAGCGAGAGGCCGATGACATTGCCGTGGTTGCCGTCGATGCTGTCGACGAACGGGGCCGACCGGCCGTCAAGAGTGAAGGCGCCGGCCACGTGGAGGGGTTCGCCGGTGGCGATGTAGGCGGCGATCTCGGCGTCGGTGGGGTTGCCGAAGCGGACCGTGGTGGAGGCGGTGGCGGAGGCACGGCCGTTGCCGGCGGTGTCGATGACGCAGTGTCCGGTCTGCAGGACTCCGTTGCGGCCGCGCATGGACTGCCAGCGGGCCAGCGCCTCGGCCGCGTCGGCGGGCTTGCCGAGGGCCTGCCCGTCCAGCTCCAGGACCGAGTCGCAGCCGATGACCAGGGCGGGAGCGGTCAGTTCCGCGGCGACGGCGGTCGCCTTGGCCTCGGCCAGGAGCAGCGCCAGTTCCGCGGGGGTGGGGGCGGAGAGGGCGTCCTCGTCGACGCCGCTGACGATCACCTGCGGGTCGAGCCCGGCCTGGCGGAGCAGGCCGAGGCGGGCGGGGGAGGCGGAGGCGAGCACGAGTGGCACGGTCATGGCCCCAGCCTAGACACCCGTCCGACCCCGTTCAGACCATCACGACGACGAGTAACAGGATCGCGAAGGCGGCGATGAGCAGGCCGACTCGGCGAAGCAGGGCGTTGACCCGGCGCTTCTCCTCGGCTGTCTCGTCTACGGGGTCGGACCAGAGCATGCCTTCCAGGGTGCAGCGGTACCCGCACTCCGCGCCTGAGTACGGGTACTCAACTTTGCGCCCGGGCCCGGTTCACTGCGCCCAGGCGGAGGTGCGCCAGGCGTCCGGGCCCGGGTGGGCCGGGGCGCGCAGGTTGCGGGCGCGGTCGGACCACTGCGAGGCCGGGGCGCGGTCGGAGGTCCGGGCGGCGTTGGCCGCCGCCCGGACCGAGACCACCGCCAGGACGGCGGCGAGCTCCTCGGGGCTGGGCTGCCCGTGCAGGACCTTGATCGGCGTCCGGTCGTCAGTCGATGTGTCGTCAGCAGTCATGGCCGCCTCCTTACAGGGGGATGTTGCCGTGCTTCTTGGGGGGCAGCGTCTCGCGTTTGTTGCGCAGCGCCCGTAGGCCCTTGACGATGTGCTGGCGGGTTTCGGAGGGCAGGACCACCGCGTCGATGTAGCCGCGTTCGGCCGCGACGTAGGGGTTGAGCAGGGTGTCCTCGTAGGCCTCGATGAGTTCGACCCGGCGCGCGTCCGGGTCCTGGGCTGCGGCGAGGTCGGCCCGGTGCAGGATGTTGACGGCGCCCTGGGCGCCCATCACGGCGATCTGGGCGGTCGGCCAGGCGAGGTTGAGGTCGGCCCCCAGGTGCTTGGAGCCCATGACGTCGTAGGCGCCGCCGAAGGCCTTGCGGGTGATGACCGTGATCAGCGGGACGGTGGCCTCGGCGTAGGCGTAGATCAGCTTGGCGCCGCGGCGGATGATGCCGTTCCACTCCTGGCCGGTGCCGGGCAGGAAGCCGGGGACGTCCACGAAGGTGAGCACCGGGATGTTGAAGGCGTCGCAGGTGCGGACGAAGCGGGCGGCCTTCTCGGAGGCGTCGATGTCCAGGCAGCCGGCGAACTGCATCGGCTGGTTGCCGACGATGCCCACGGCGTGTCCCTCGACCCGGCCGAAGCCGGTGATCATGTTGGGCGCGAACAGCTCCTGGGTCTCCAGGAACTCGCCGTCGTCGAGGATGTGGTTGATGACCTTGTGCATGTCGTAGGGCTGGTTGGCCGAGTCCGGGACGATGGCGTCCAGTTCCCGGTCCAGCGTGCTGACCGACAGGTCCGCCTCCTCGGGGAAGGCCGGGGCCTCCTCCAGGTTGTTGGAGGGGAGGTAGGAGAGCAGCGCCTTGACGTAGTCGACGGCCTCCTTCTCGTCCGCGGCCAGGTGGTGGGCGTTGCCGGACTTGGAGTTGTGGGTGCGGGCGCCGCCCAGCTCCTCCATGCCGACGTCCTCGCCGGTGACGGTCTTGATGACGTCGGGCCCGGTGATGAACATGTGCGAGGTCTGGTCGGCCATCACCACGAAATCGGTGATGGCGGGGGAGTAGACCGCGCCGCCGGCGCAGGGGCCCATGATCAGCGAGACCTGCGGGATCACACCGGAGGCCAGGACGTTGCGGCGGAAGATCTCGCCGTACAGGCCCAGGGAGGCCACGCCCTCCTGGATCCGGGCGCCGCCGGAGTCGTTGATGCCGATCATCGGGCAGCCGGTCTTCAGGGCGAAGTCCATCACCTTGACGATCTTCTCGCCGAAGACCTCGCCGAGGGAGCCGCCGAAGACGGTGAAGTCCTGGGCGAAGACCGCGACCTGACGCCCCTCCACGGTGCCGTAGCCGGTGACCACGCCGTCGCCGTAGGGGCGGGTCTGCTCCTGGCCGAAGTTGGTGGAGCGGTGCCGGGCGAACTCGTCGAACTCCACGAAGGAGCCCTCGTCGAGCAGCATGGCCACCCGCTCACGGGCCGTCAGCTTGCCCTTGGCGTGCTGCTTCTCGATGGCACGGGCGGAGCCGGAGTGCGTGGCCTGGTCCAGCCGGCGCTTCAGATCCGCGATCTTGCCGGCGGTGGTGTGATGGGCCGCGCCCTCATTGGCGATCTCGGCTTGGGACATCCGGCGCGACTCCCGTCAGGAGGGGGTAGTGCAGTCCAGGTCCGGTGTGGGGATCCCGGCGGCACCAACGGGTGAGGTTTCCGTGTCGTAGCGTAGCCATGCCGGGCGCGTGGCGGATATGCAGAGTGACCGGCGTCATAAGGTGCGGAGCATGAGTTCTTCGCAGAGTTCGTCCCCGTGGAGTGACCTGGACCGGCCGCCCTTGCGCGGCGCCGCGCTGGAGCGGGCCGTGCTGCGGCCCGGCGGGCTGTGGACCTCGCTGCGGGTGGTGGCGGAGACCGGTTCGACCAACAGTGATCTGGCGGCCGAGGCGGCGCGCGGCGCGGCGGCGGGCGCGGTGCTGGTCGCCGAGGAACAGACGGCGGGGCGGGGGCGGCTGGAGCGCCGGTGGAGCGCACCGGCGCGTTCCGGCATCTTCCTGTCGATGCTGCTGCGTCCGGACGGGGTGTCCAAGCAGCGCTGGGGCTGGCTTCCGCTGCTGGTGGGGGTGGCGGCGGCGTCCGCGGTCAGCCAGGTGGCCGGGGTCGAGGTGCGGCTGAAGTGGCCCAACGACCTGCTGGTCGAGGTCGGCGGCGAGGAGCGCAAGCTCGGCGGGATCCTGGCCGAGCTGGCCGGGGACGCCGTGGTGGTCGGCATCGGCCTCAACGTCAGCCTGCGGGAGGACGAGCTGCCGGTGCCGGGCGCCGGTTCGCTGGTGCTCGCGGGCGCCGCGGTGACGGACCGCGAGACCCTGCTGCGCGCGGTGCTGCGGACCTTCGACGAGCTGTACGCGGACTGGGCCGGCGCGGCAGGCGATCCCGAGGCCAGCGGGCTGCGGGCGGCGTACGCGGCGCAGTGCGCCACGTTGGGCCGTTCGGTGCGGGTGGAGCTGCCCGGCGGCCGGGAACTGCTCGGTGAGGCGGTGGCGGTGGACGGCGACGGCCGCTTGGTGGTGCGTGACGGCGGGGGCGAGGAGCGCGCGGTGGGCGCCGGAGATGTCCTCCACGTCCGCCCCCAGCAGGCGTCCTGTGACAATCCCGGGGGGTGACCCCCGAACCCCCACGAACCCGAAACGGGTGAATCCGTGCGAGGATTCGTGCGGGCGGTGGTGTGAGCAAGGCCACAGGGCAGGACGCGGCGAGGGTGGAGAAGGTGGGCGACGAGGACCGGATGGCGGGCTCGGCCGAGGACGGCGCGGGCTCCGCGCCGACCGGCTCCGAGGAGTCCGTACCGCTGCAGTTGGAGCGGCTGATTCTGGATTCCGAGCGCCAGTACACGCCGTTCCAGGCGGCTCGCGCCGCGGGTGTCCCGATGGAGCTCGCCTCACGGTTCTGGCGGGCGATGGGCTTCGCCGACATCGGCCAGTCGCGGGCGCTGACCGACGCCGACGTGATCGCGCTGCGGCGGCTCGCCGGGCTGGTCGAGGCGGGGCTGCTGAGCGAGCCGATGGCGATCCAGGTGGCCCGGTCCACCGGACAGACCACGGCCAGGCTCGCCGAGTGGCAGATCGACACCTTCCTGGAGCATCTGACCTCCGGGGTGGAGCCCGGGCTGACCCGCGCCGAGGTCGCGTATCCGCTGGTGGAGCTGTTGCTGCCGGAGCTGGAGCAGTTCCTGGTCTACGTCTGGCGGCGACAGCTCGCGGCGGTCACCGGGCGGGTGGTGCAGGCCGCCGAGGACGAGGACATGCAGAGCGGCCGGCTCGCGGTGGGCTTCGCCGACCTGGTCGGCTTCACCCGGCTCTCGCGCCGACTGGAGGAGGAGGAGCTCGGCGAGCTGGTCGAGAACTTCGAGATCAGCTGCGCGGACATCGTCGCCGGACGCGGCGGCCGGCTGGTGAAGACCCTGGGGGACGAGATCCTCTATGTCTCCGAGGACGCCGGGACGGCGGCCGAGATCGGGCTCGCCCTGGTGGAGACCCTGGGCAAGGACGACTCGATGCCGGCCCTCCGGGTCGGCATGGCCTTCGGCACGGTCACCACCCGGATGGGCGATGTCTTCGGCACCACGGTGAACCTGGCGAGCCGGCTCACCTCCATCGCCCCGAAGGACGCGGTGCTGGTGGACGGCGAGATGGCGGCGGCGCTGGAGCGGGAGGGCGCGGTGCCGCCGGCGGCCGCCGCCGGCCATCCGGGGGTGCCGCCAGGGGCGGCTGACGCCCTGTCGGCGGTCGCCTCGGTGGGGATCTCGGCGGGGGACCGGGCGCCGGCGGAACGGGTCCCGGCGGACGACGGTCCGACCGGGGCCGAGCACGAGCCGTCCTACCGGTTCGCCCTGCAGCCGATGTGGCGGCGGCCGGTGCGCGGGCTGGGCCTGGTGGAGCCCTGGCTGCTGACCCGGCGGCCGGGGCCGGTCTGACCGTACGTCATTTAGGGCGATATGTCTGCCCTGTACCTAAAGTGGTCGTTATGGCCATGGACCTGGCCCTGTCCTGAGCCGGGAGGATCAGCGTGCACGGCGCGGATGTGCGGTTGCGGGCGGTGGTGGGCCTGGCTCAGGCGATGTCCGGCGCGCAGTCGCGGATCGAGGCGGTGCAGGCCGCGGCGGTGCGCTCGCGGGAGGCCCTGGGCGCCGACTTCGCCGCGATCTCGGTCTGGGAGCGGGAGACCGGACGGCTCCGGGTGCTGGTCAACAACGGACTGCTGGCCCCCGGCGAGGAGGAACTGCCGGAGGACGAGTCCTACGCCGTCGCCGACTACCCCGAGATCGCGCTGTTCCTGGAGCGCCGCGGCCTCGGCGCCCCGTGGACCGTGGACGGCCTGCCGCGGGCCTGGGTGCAGACCGCGGACGGCGGCGGCGCCGACGCCAACGGCCCCGCCTGCCGGGAGCGGGCCGCCTCGCTGCGGCGGCGCGGGCGTGGCTGCTGCCTGGTCGCGCCGATCCTGCTGCGCGGCCGCGCCTGGGGTGAGCTCTATCTGGCCCGCGGCGTCGGCGCCCCGGTCTTCTCCCAGGACGACGCCGAGTTCGCCACCGCCCTGGCCGCGCAGCTCTCGGCCGGCCTGGCCCAGAGCGAGGAGCTGGAGGAGGTGCGCAGACTCGCCTTCACCGATCCGCTGACCGGGCTGGCCAACCGCCGCGCGGTGGACGCCCGGCTGGACGCGGCGCTGACCGCGCACCGCGAGCACGGGACCGTCGTCTCGCTGGTGGTGTGCGACGTCAACGGCCTGAAGCGGGTCAACGACGAGCTGGGCCACGAGGTCGGCGACCAGCTGCTGGAGCGGTTCGCCAACCAGCTGTCGCTGTGCGGGGCGATGCTGCCGGGCAGCGTCGCCGGGAGGCTCGGCGGCGACGAGTTCTGCCTGGTCGCCGAGGGCACGCCGGCCGACGAGGTGGTCCGGGTCGCCGAGGAGCTGTGCGCCCAGGCGCTGACGCTCGATCAGGGCGACGGCGTCGCCTGCGGAGTCGCCTCGACCGGCGACCCGATCGGCCCGGTCACCACCGCCGACCGGCTGTTCCGGTTGGCCGACGCGGCCCAGTACCGGGCCAAGGCGGGACAGGCCTCGCGCCCGGTTGTCGCCGGGCGCGGCGAGCTGCCCGACCCGACGGTGCAGCTGGCCGAGACCGGCGAGGTGCCGCGGCCCGGACGGCGCGGCGAGCGGAGGCGGTTCCGCGGGGCGCGCCACAGCGCGGACCCCGGGGTGCTGATCGCGGCGGTGACCTCGGCGATCGACGAGGCCCGGCGCAGGGACACCCTGGGCCGGCTGGAGATCGTCGCCGAGACCACGGCGAGGATGCTGGACGCGGTGTCCTGGTGGATCTCCTACGTCGGGCCCGGGTCGCTGCAGATGCGCACCTCCCACTACGGCGTCCGCCGGATGACCCGGGGCCCCGGCAGCATCCGGGCCCAGGTGCAGCGGGCCGTCAACGAGGCCCCCGACGCGGTGTTCGACCTCCGCTCCTACCCGCTCACCGCGGAGGCGGTACGCGGACACGCTTTCACCATGCGGGCGGGGGTGCCGGGCAACGACCCGGCGGAGGAGGCGGTCCTCATGGTCGGCGGGTACCGTGCGGTCCTCGCCGCGGGGGGCAGCAACGCTGCCGGGGGCTGGCTGATCGAACTCTTCGCCGACGAGTCGACGCTCTCCTATGCGGCTCTGGGCCCCGCCCTCCGGGCCCTCGTCGCCGTCGCCCTGTCGGGCCCTGCGTCGCCGCCGTGAGCTCATAGGTGCAGCTTGTGCATGGTTGTTCGCGCAGTTCCCCGCGCCCCTGAGCATGTGCAACTGGGCCAGTTGCAGACTCCTAGGGGCGCGGGGAACTGCGCGAACAACCATGCACGACCCGCAGCCGGCTTACGCCAGTGCCACCCTCTCGGTCCCCGCGTAGACGTTGGCGCTGTGCCCCCGGAGGAAGCCGACCAGGGTGAGCCCCAGCTCCGAGGCGAGGTCGACCGCCAGGGAGGACGGCGCCGAGACGGCCGCGAGCAGCGGTATCCCGGCCATCGCCGCCTTCTGGGTGAGTTCGAAGGAGGCCCGCCCGCTGACCATCAGCAGATGCCCGGTCAGCGGCAGCATCCCCTCCCGGAGGGCCCAGCCGACCACCTTGTCGACGGCGTTGTGCCGTCCCACGTCCTCCCGCAGGCACAGCAGTTCGCCGTCCGCGGTGAAGAGCCCGGCCGCGTGCAGGCCGCCGGTGGAGTCGAAGACCTTCTGTGCCGCGCGCAGCGCGTCCGGCAGGCCGTAGAGGGTGTCGGGCGCCACCCGGAGCCCGTCCGCCGCCACGTCGTACGGCACGCGCATGCGGATCGCGTCGACGCTCTCCCGCCCGCAGAGCCCGCACGCGCTGGAGGTGAGCAGGTTGCGGTGGGCCGAGACCGGCACGGCCGCCCCCCGCGGGAGCGAGGCGTCGATGACGTTGTAGGTCTGCAGCCCGTCCGCGTCCGTCCCGGCGCAGTACCGCAGGGCGGTGAGGTCCTCGGCCGAGGCTGCCAGGCCCTCCCCCACCAGGAATCCGGCCACCAGGTCGAAGTCATGGCCGGGGGTGCGCATGGTGACCGTGAGCGCCTCGCCGTTGATCCTGATCTCCAGCGGTTCCTCGGCTGCCAGCGCGTCCGGGCGGTAGCTGCCCTGCTGTTCCCGCAGTCGCAGCACCCGGCGCCGTTCGGTGGTCCGTCCCATACCGGACACGGTATCTGGCCTGGCCTAGTTGTCATATCGCCATTCACCTGATGTGATTCCGTATATGGATATGCACAACGTGGTGGACGACGTGGTCGTCGTCGGCAAGTCTGATGTCTCCCCGGCGGATGTCATCGCCGTCGCCCGTGGCAACGCCCGGATCGAACTCTCGGCCGACGCGCTCGCGGAGATGACGGGCTCACGTGCCCGGATCGACGCGCTGGCGGCCGAGCCGCGCCCGGTCTACGGGGTCTCCACCGGCTTCGGCGCGCTGGCCGTGCGCCACATCGAGCGGCCGCTGCGCGCGCAGCTGCAGCGCTCGCTGGTGCGCTCGCACGCCGCCGGGATGGGTCCGCAGGTCGAGCGCGAGGTCACCCGCGCGCTGATGTTCCTGCGGCTGAAGACGCTGGCCTCGGGCCGCACCGGGGTCCGCCCGGTGGTCGCCGAGACCATGGCGGCCATCCTCAACGCCGACATCACCCCGGTGGTCCGCGAGTACGGCTCGCTCGGCTGCTCCGGCGACCTCGCGCCGCTCTCGCACTGCGCGCTGACGCTGATGGGCGAGGGGCTGGCCTACGGTTCCGACGGCGAGGTCCGCCCGGCCGGCGAGCTGCTGACCGAGGCCGGGATCACCCCGATCGAGCTGGCCGAGAAGGAGGGCCTGGCCCTCATCAACGGCACCGACGGCATGCTCGGCATGCTGGTGATGGCCATCGCCGACCTGGCCCGGCTGTTCACCACCGCCGACATCACCGCCGCGATGTCGCTGGAGGCCCTGCTCGGCACCGAGAAGGTGCTCCAGCCGGAGCTGCACGCCATCCGCCCGCATCCGGGCCAGGCCGCCAGCGCCGCCAACATGCTCAAGGTGCTGGAGGGCTCCGGCCTCACCGGGCACCACCAGACTGGACATGATGGAAAGCCAGGCGCACCCCGGGTCCAGGACGCCTACTCCATCCGCTGCGCCCCCCAGGTCGCCGGCGCCGGCCGGGACACCCTGTCACACGCGATGCTGGTCGCCGACCGGGAGCTGGCCGCAGCGGTCGACAACCCGGTGGTTCTGCCCGACGGCCGGGTCGAGTCCAACGGCAACTTCCACGGCGCGCCGGTGGCCTACGTCCTGGACTTCCTCGCCATCGCCGCCGCGGACCTGGGCTCGATCGCCGAGCGCCGCACCGACCGGCTGCTCGACAAGAGCCGCTCGCACGGCCTGCCGGCCTTCCTGGCCGACGACCCGGGCCTGGACTCCGGTCTGATGATCGCTCAGTACACCCAAGCCGCCCTGGTCAGCGAGAACAAGCGGCTCGCCGTCCCGGCCTCGGTGGACTCCATCCCCTCCTCGGCGATGCAGGAGGACCACGTCTCCATGGGCTGGTCCGCGGCGCGCAAGCTGCGCCAGGCCGTGGACAACCTGGCCCGCATCCTCGCGGTGGAGCTCACCGCCTCGGCGCGGGCCCTGGAGATCCGGCTCAACACCGGCAGCGGCCCGATCGCCCCGGCGACGGCCGCGGCGCTGGCCGGCGCCCGCGCGGCGGGCGTGGTCGGTCCCGGCACGGACCGCTTCCTCGCCCCCGACCTGGACGCGGCCGAGGCGTACGTCGCCGGCGGCGGCCTGGTCGCCGCCGTGGAGTCGGTCACCGGAACGCTGGCCTGACGGACCGTCGGACCGCGCCGCTACCGGGACGGGACTCAGTCGTCCCACTCGTCGCGGCGGGTCCGGCGGCCGTCGGATTGGCGCCTGCTGCGCAGCTGGACGAAGTTGAGGCCGACGATCCCGCCCCAGGCGACCAGCAGCCCCGGCAGGTGGGACACGCCGGCGCCGATCGCCGACAGCGGCACCGCCAGTACCAGCGAGGCGTACTGGAAGGCGTTGGGGTGGTGGTCGCCGCGCTCCTTCCGGGCCGGGCGGCGCGCCTCCGGGTTGGCCTCCAGCTCGCGGCGGACCCGAACCGCGATCTGGGCCTCCAGCCGCTCGTCCAGGCGGTGCAGGAAGCCGTCGATGACCTCGGACTCGTACTCGGGGCCGAGCTCCCGCAAGGTGTGGGCCGCGGCCCGCAGGTCCTTCTTGGTCTCGCTCTCGACTGGGTTCATACCTGTGAGCGTAGGGACCAGGAGGGCTCCGGCACCGCCGGAGACACCGATCTCGGGGTTGTCTCAGGGACATATCAGGGGCGTGCCGACGGTGTCCGGCGGGCAAGACGGCACTTGCCGACTCTGCATGGAGTCATGCAGAGTCAACGGACAGTGAATGTCCCCCGCTGCCCGCCCCCCACCAGGCGGCCAGGGGGGAGAGGAGATGCGATGAGCACGACCGCCACCAACAAGGACGCGACGACCAGGACGCCGGCCACTGCCTCCGCCGAGGCCGTCGCGACCGGTCCGTCCGGCAGGCTGCTGCGTCTGTTCGACGGTCACCGGTTGACGCCGACTCAGCGCAGGATCGCCCACTGCCTGGTCCGCAACGCCGCCGAGGCGCCGTTCCTGTCCAGCGTCGAGGTGGCCGAGCTGGCCGGGGTGAGCCAGCCCTCGGTGACCCGCTTCGCGGTGGCCCTCGGCTTCGACGGCTACCCCGCGCTGCGCAAGCAGCTCCGGGAACTCGGCCTGGGCGAGCCCGGCGAGTCCGGCGCGGGCCGGGAGACCGAGCGGGACGTCGTCCGCAACGAACAGCAGCAGGCGGTGCTCTCGGAGATCGCCAATCTGCAGCACCTGGCGGCGGTGCTGGCCGATCCCGAGCCGGTGCTGCAGGCGGCGAAGCTGCTGGCCGCCTCCCGTCCGCTGCTGGTGCTCGGCCTGCGGGCCGGCTCCGCGCAGGCGCACGGCTTCGCGTACTTCGCCGCCAAGGTGCACCCGGACGTGCGGCTGCTGGACGAGGGCGGCAGCATGCTGCTCGACCGGATCGAGCAGGCGGCCAGGGCCGGGGCGACCACGCTGATCTGCTTCGCGCTGCCGCGCCATCCGCGCGAACTGCTGGAGGCGCTGACGGCGGCCAAGCAGGCCGGGCTGACCGTGATCACGGTCGCGGACAGCGCGTTCGCCCCGGTGTCCGGGCTGACGGATCTGATGCTCCCGGCCGCGGTGGGCTCCAGTCTGATCTTCGACACGGCCTGTGCGCCGATGATGCTGGGACGGGTGCTGCTCCAGGCGATGTGCGACGAACTGCCCGGAGCGGTCAGCCGGCTGGAGGAGTTCGAGCACGCGGCGGCGGCCCGGGGGCTGTTCGTCGGCTGACACTGCCGGACCGCCGATGTGGTTCCTGAGTGACTGGAATCGAGCAGAACCGGTCCATTTCACGCGGAGCCCTCCTGGCGGCCCTGGTCGGGCGTAGGTTCCAGCTGAAGCTCGTCCCGGTTCCCACTGCTCCCACGGTTGCCCCGTGCGCTCTGGAGGTACAGGCATGGCCGCGAACACCTGGCAGGATCTGTACCCCGCTCCGCAGCCGGAGCGATCACCCGCCTCGCCGCCCGCTCAGCCGACCGTCCCAGCGCCCGTGCGGATGAGCGGGCCGGTGACGCAGACGCAGCTCTACCGGGACGCCCCCATGGAGCAGACCTACACGGACCTGAGCTACGCGGAGCCGATCTACTCGGGGTCCTACCCGGAGCCGACCTACCCGGCCGCACCCTCCGTCGAGGAGGAGCTCACCGCCGTCCTGGAGACTGCGCTACCCGAGACGCCGATACCCGAGACCGCGCTACCCGAGACGCCGTACCGGCCCTCCGTCGATCCGGGCCCCCGCGTGGGCCGGGCCGCCAGGGCCCTGCTGGGCGCCCGGCACCGGCCCCTGGTGCACCGTGACGTGTCCGGTGGCTGGCTGCGGCCGGCGGTGTTCGGGGCGATGGACGGTCTGGTGACCAACGCCTCGCTGATCGCGGGTGTCGGCGGTGGTGGCGCGCCGAACCACACCATCGTGCTGACCGGGCTGGCGGGGCTGATCGCCGGGGCGTTCTCGATGGCTACCGGCGAGTACATCTCGGTCTGCTCACAGAACGAGCTGACCGAGGCCGAGGTGGCGGTCGAACAGCTGCAGCACTGGCGTAACCCCCAGGGCGAGGAGCGCGAGCTCGCCGCCGCCTACGTCAAACGCGGCGTCGCCCCCGAGCTGGCCGAGGCCGTCGCCCAGCAGATCTCCGTGGACCCCAAGGAAGCCGTCAAGGTCCACATCCGCGAGGAACTGGGCATCGACCCGGACGACCTGCCCTCGCCGTGGACCGCAGCCGGGGCCTCCTTCGCCTCCTTCACCGTCGGCGCCCTGCTGCCGCTGCTGCCCTACCTCTTCGGCGCCCCGGCCGCCCTGCTGATGGCGCTGGTGCTGGCCGCGGTGGCCTTGTTCGCGGGCGGCGCCTCGGTGGCCCAGCTCACCGGCCGCCCGCCGCTCCAGGGCGGCCTGCGCCAGTTCAGCCTCGGCGCGCTGGCGACCGGCATGACCTTCCTGGTCGGTCTCCTCGTCGGAGCGCATGTGTCCTGAGAACGAACCCACCGGCGAGCTGAGCCGTTTCTCATACGCGTCTCACATGTCCGCGCTACCGTCCCGCCAGAAACGGTTCGGTTGGGAGGACAGGAATGCGCGGAACCTATGCACTGGCTCGCGTGGTGGTCATCCGCGCGACGGTCGCCCGCACGCTGCTGTGGGTCGGCGTCGTCGGCATCCTGGCCGGCCTGCTCATCCCGAGCGTCACCGGGCGTCGGCACGGCCTCATGATCGGGGCGGCCGCAGGCGTGCTGGCGGCCCTCGCCGGGCTGCTGCTGCGCAGCCGCTGGTACCGCGCCCGGATCGCCGCCGCCGACAAGGCCGCGTTCGCGGTGACGCTGGAGCCCGCACAGGCGACCCGGCGACGGCTGGCCCGCGACAATGCGTTGTGGCTGCTCGTCGGCATGGTCGCGGTCTGCGCCGCAGGCCTCGCCGCGGGTCCCGCCGCCGGGATGGCGGTCTTCGGTTACGGGCTCGGCCTCTTCCTGGCGACCCGCCTCACCGCCCGCTGGGAGCGCGCCAACGAGACCCTGGTCTGGGCCCGCACCGAGGACGCCCGCCTGCTCGGCCGCCGCAGCCACATCGGCCCCTTCGCCACCACCGGCCCAGCCGCCGGCAAGGTCCGCCCCGTCGTCAAGGGCGCGGCCCGCAGCCGGGGGTAGGCGGGGGTACCCGTCGGATCTAGGCTGCGGCGTCTGCCGGGCTTGTCGCGCAGCTCCCCGCGCCCCTGACCAATTGCAACTGGGCCAGTTGCAGACCCAGAGGGGCGCGGGGAACTGCGCGTTGCGCACGATCCGGGTTCCAGCAGCTCGGTCGCCTCCGCCGCGTCCGCCGGTGCGGAGGTAGTCGGGGTCAGCATATGGTCCAAAACATATGCAAGCAGACATATGGGTCCGGGTGGGTCTGGTGCCCCTTCGTATGATTGGCTATCTTCAGACCTGAAGAATCTGAATGGATGTATCCACCGCTTCTCGAGAGGCCGGAAGTCATGACGCAGCACCAGAGCGGCCCGCGCCCCGTACGCGCAGCCCGCGGCACCGCCCTCAGCACGCAGGGATGGCAGCAGGAGGCCGCCCTGCGGATGCTCATGAACAACCTCGACCCCGAGGTGGCCGAGCACCCCGACAAGCTGGTCGTCTACGGCGGCACCGGCAAGGCCGCCCGGGACTGGCGCTCCTTCGACGCCATGGTCCGCACCCTGCAGACGCTCAAGCAGGACGAGACCATGCTGGTCCAGTCCGGCCGTCCGGTCGGCGTGATGCAGACCCACGAGTGGGCGCCGCGGGTGCTGCTCGCCAACTCCAACCTGGTCGGCGACTGGGCCAACTGGGAGGAGTTCCGCCGTCTGGAGCACCTCGGCCTCACCATGTACGGGCAGATGACCGCCGGGTCGTGGATCTACATCGGCACCCAGGGCATTCTCCAGGGCACCTACGAGACCTTCGCCGCCGTCGCCGCCAAGAAGTTCAACGGCACTCTGGCGGGCACCATCACCCTCACCGCCGGCCTCGGCGGCATGGGCGGCGCCCAGCCGCTCGCCGTCACCATGAACGACGGCGTCGCCATCTGCATCGACTGCGACCAGACCCGGATCGACCGCCGCATCGAGCACCGCTACCTGGACGTCGAGGCCAAGAGCCTCAAGCACGCCCTGGAGCTGGCGGTCGAGGCCCGCGACCAGCGCAAACCGCTCAGCATCGGCCTGCTCGGCAACGCCGCCGAGCTGGTCCCGCAGCTACTGGCGATGGACGCGCCGATCGACATCGTCACCGACCAGACCAGCGCCCACGACCCGCTCGCCTACCTGCCCATCGGCGTGGACTTCCACGACATGGCGACCTACGCGGCCGAGAAGCCCGCCGAGTTCACCACCCGCGCCCGCGAGGCCATGGCCAGGCACGTCGAGGCGATGGTCGGCTTCCAGGACAAGGGCGCCGAGGTCTTCGACTACGGCAACTCCATCCGCGGCGAGGCCCAACTCGCCGGCTACACCCGGGCTTTCGACTTCCCCGGCTTTGTCCCCGCGTACATCAGGCCGCTGTTCTGCGAGGGCAAGGGCCCGTTCCGCTGGGCCGCGCTCTCCGGCGACCCCAAGGACATCGCCGCCACCGACAAGGCCGTGCTGGACCTCTTCCCGGAGAACGAGTCGCTGGCCCGCTGGATGAAGATGGCCGGCGAGCGGGTGCACTTCCAGGGACTGCCGGCCCGCATCTGCTGGCTCGGCTACGGCGAGCGCGACAAGGCCGGCGAGCGGTTCAACGAGATGGTCGCCGACGGCACCGTCTCCGCCCCGCTGGTCATCGGTCGCGACCACCTCGACTGCGGCTCCGTCGCCTCCCCCTACCGGGAGACCGAGGCGATGCTGGACGGCTCGGACGCCATCGCCGACTGGCCGCTGCTCAACGCCATGGTCAACGTCGCCTCCGGCGCGTCCTGGGTCTCCATCCACCACGGCGGCGGGGTCGGCATCGGCCGCTCCATCCACGCCGGACAGGTCACCGTCGCCGACGGGACCAAGCTCGCGGGCGAGAAGATCCGCCGGGTGCTCACCAACGACCCCGGCATGGGCGTGATCCGGCACGTGGACGCCGGCTACGACCGCGCCGTCGAGGTCGCGGACGAGCGCGGCGTCCGCATCCCGATGCGCGAGGGCGAGTAATCACGGTGACTTCCGTCGAGGAGCAGCTCGGGTCCGCTGCCGACAGCCATCGCCGGATGTGGTCCGAGCTGCTCCCGGTCGGCCGCTACGACGCCTCCGGCGGCTACCGGCGGCACGCCTGGACCCCGGCCGACGCCGAGTGCCGCGCCTGGTTCGCGGAGCAGGCCGCCGCCCGCGGACTGGCCTACGAGGTCGACCGCAACGGCAACCAGTGGGCCTGGTACGGCGACCCAAAGGGTGACGGCGCCATCGTCACCGGCTCACACCTGGACTCCGTCCCGGACGGCGGCGCCTTCGACGGGCCGCTGGGCGTGGTGTCCTCGTTCGCGGCGCTCGACGCGCTCCAGGAGCGCGGCTTCCAACCGGTGCGCCCGCTGGCCGTCACCAACTTCGTGGACGAGGAGGGCGCCCGCTTCGGTGTCGCCTGCGTCGGCTCACGGCTGGCCGCAGGGGTGCTGACGCGGGATCAGGCCTACGACCTGCGGGACGCGGCTGGGATCCGGCTCCCCGACGCCATGGAGGCGGCCGGCCAGGACCCGGCGCTGATGGGCAAGGACGAGGAGCGGCTGTCCCGGGTCGCCGCCTATGTCGAACTCCATGTCGAGCAGGGCCGCTTCCTCGCCGGGACGCCGCACCCGGTCGGCGTCGCCTCGGCGATCTGGCCGCACGGCCGCTGGCGCTTCGACTTCCACGGTGAGGCCAACCACGCGGGCACCACCCGCCTGGAGGACCGCCGGGACCCGATGCTGACCTACGCCAACACCGTCCTCTCGGCCCGCAAGAAGGCCAGGCTGCACGGGGCCCTGGCCACCTTCGGCCGGGTCAGTGTGGAGCCCAACGGCACCAACGCCATCGCCTCGCTGGTGCGCGGCTGGCTGGACTCCAGGGCGGCCGACGAGGCCACCCTGACGGCCCTGGTCCAGGAGATCGAGACGGCGGCGCGCGAACGGGCCGAACGGGACGGCGTCCGGGCGGATGTCGTACGGGAGTCCTACACTCCGGTTGTCGACTTCGACGCGCCGCTGCGGGACCGGCTCGCCGCGCGCCTCGGCGCCGGCACCCCGGTCCTGCCGACCGGCGCGGGCCACGACGCGGGCATCCTGTCCGCCGTCATCCCCACCGCGATGCTGTTCGTCCGCAACCCCACCGGCGTCTCCCACTCCCCGAGCGAGTACGCGGGCGAGGCCGACTGCCTGGCGGGCACGGCGGCCCTCGCCGACGTCCTGGAGGAGCTCGTATGCCGTCCGTGACCCAGTTCTGGGCTCCGCACGCCTGGATCGACCCGGTCGTGGAGTCCGACGTCCTGATCACTGTGTCGGGTGAGGGCCGGATCACCGCGGTCACCCCCGACAGCGGCCCGGCCCCCGCCGGGGCGACCGTACTGACCGGGCTCACCCTGCCCGGCATGGCCAACGCCCACTCGCACGCCTTCCACCGCGCCCTGCGCGGCACCGTCCAGGTCGGCAGCGGCACCTTCTGGACCTGGCGCGACACCATGTACCGGACCGCCGACGCGCTCACCCCGGACAGCTACCTGGAGCTGGCGACGGCCGTCTACGCGGAGATGGCGCTCGCGGGGATCACCGCCGTCGGCGAGTTCCACTATCTGCACCACGCCCCCGGCGGCACCCGCTACGCCGACCCCAACGCCATGGGCGAGGCGCTGATCGAGGCCGCCTCCCGGGCCGGCATCCGGATCACCCTGCTCGACACCTGCTACCTCTCGGCCGGCTTCGGCGAGCCCCCCAACCGGCACCAGCAGCGCTTCAGCGACGGCGACGCCGAGGCCTGGGCGGCGCGCGCGAGCAGCATCGAACCCCGCGCACACGCACGCATCGGCGCCGCCGTGCACTCCGTCCGCGCGGTGCCGGCCGAACAGCTGTCGACGGTGGCGCAGTGGGCGGGGGAGCGGAAGGCCCCGCTGCACGTCCATCTCTCCGAGCAGACCGCCGAGAACGAGGCATGCCTGGCGGCCCACCGGGTGACCCCCACCCAGCTGCTGTCCCAGCACGGGGTGCTGGGCCCGCGCACCTCGGCCGTGCACGCCACCCACCTCACCGACGCCGACGTCAAGCTGCTCAGCTCCTCCTCCACCGTCATCTGCATGTGCCCCACCACGGAACGGGACCTCGCCGACGGCATCGGCCCGGCCCGCCGGCTCGCCCACGGCGGCAGCCCGATCTCGCTGGGCAGCGACAGCCACGCGGTGATCGACCCGTTCGAGGAGGCGCGGGCGCTGGAGCTGAACGAGCGCCTCGCGACGCAGCAGCGCGGCCACTGGACGGCGGCGGCGCTGCTCCGCGCCGCGACGGAGGACGGGCATGCGTCCCTGGGGTGGCCCGAGGCGGGCCGTCTTGAGCGCGGGGCGCTCGCCGACTTCTGTGCCGTAGCGCTGGACACCCCTCGCACAGCGGGACCGCCGGCTCGGCTGGGGGCGGAGACAGCGGTGTTCGCGGCGAACGCGTCCGACGTACGCGAGGTAATCGTGGGCGGGCGGGTTGTGGTGCGTGATGGTGTGCACCAGTTGGTGCCCGACGTGGGAGCAGCACTCGCGACGGCGATCAAGACCGTTACTACCTAGGGGGCGCGGGGAACTGCGCGACCAGCCCACTACGGAGGTGCATGGTTGGCAGCGCAGTTCCCCGCGCCCCTGAGGTTCTGCAACTTTGGGAAGGTGTGTATGCGCAGCACAGTGATCACGGGGATCGGGAGCCTGGTCACCAATGATCCGTCCATCGGCGATGGTCCGCTGGGCCTGTTGAACGACGCCGCCCTTGTGATTGCTGACGGCAGGATCGCGTGGGTCGGACCCGCCGCCTCGGCCCCCGACGCCGACACGCGGTTCGACGCAGGTGCCCGCGCGGTCATCCCCGGTTTCGTGGACTCGCACTCGCACCTCGTCTTCGCAGGCGACCGCACCGCCGAGTTCAACGCCCGGATGTCCGGTGCCGCCTACACCGCCGGCGGCATCCGTACGACCGTCGCCGCCACCCGCGCGGCCACCGACGCCGAGCTGGACGCCAATGTCGCCCGCTACGTCGCAGAAGCCCTGCGCCAGGGCACCACGATCCTGGAGTGCAAGTCCGGCTACGGACTCACCGTCGAGGACGAGGCCCGCGCCCTCCGCATCGCGGGTCGCCACACCGACGAGACCACCTACCTCGGCGCGCATGTCGTCTCCCCCGACTACGCCGACGACCCGGCTGCCTACGTCGACCTGGTCACCGGACCCATGCTGGACGCCTGCGCCCAGCACGCCCGCTGGGTGGACGTCTTCTGCGAGCGCGGCGCCTTCGACGGTGACCAGGCCAGGGCGGTCCTGACGGCCGGCGCGAAGCGGGGTCTGACGCCCCGGATCCACGCCAACCAGCTGACCGAGGGCCCCGGCGTCCAGCTCGCCGTGGAACTGGGAGCGGCCTCGGCCGACCACTGCACGCACCTCTCCGACGCCGACGTGGCCGCCCTCGCCTCCGCCTCGGGGACCACTGTGGCGACGCTGCTGCCCGGCGCCGAGTTCTCCACCCGCGCCGCTTACCCCGACGCCCGCCGTCTCCTCGACGCCGGGGCGACGGTGGCCCTCTCCACGGACTGCAACCCGGGCTCCAGCTTCACCACGTCCGTCCCCTTCTGCATCGCCGTCGCGGTCCGGGAGATGGGTATGACCCCGGACGAGGCCCTCTGGTCCGCCACGGCCGGCGGCGCAGCCGCCCTGCGCCGCACCGACGTCGGCCGAGTAATGGTCGGCGCCCGCGCCGACCTCGCCCTGCTCGACGCCCCCTCCCACGTCCACCTGGCCTACCGCCCGGGGGTCCCGCTGGTCGCTGCGGTGTGGCGCGGGGGCGAACTGGTCGTCGGCGCCGGCGCCGGGGGAGGCGGGACGGCGTAACGGGCCCCTACGCCCCACGCCTGCAACGGCAACGCCCGTGCCGCGACCTCGCCCACCGTCTCCCGGGCTCCGCCCGGAAGGAAGGCGCTTCGCGCCGGCAACTGGGGCGGGGGGTGGGGGCGCTCCGGCGCGGAGCGTTTCGCGGTGGGCGGGGGTGGCGCTCCACGGTTGCAACGGCAGCGTGTGGTGGGGCGTGTTGGGCGCCGTTTCCCGGGCTCGCGCCCGGACAGAAGCGGCTTCGCCGCGCGACAAGGGCCGGGGGTGGGGGCGCTCTGGCGCGGAGCGTTTGGCGGTGGGCGGGGGTGGAGCTCCGCGCTTGCAACGGCAGCGCTGGGTGGGGCGCGTGGCCCGCCGTTTCCCGGGCTCGCGCCCGGACAGAAGCGGCTTCGCCGCGCGACAGGGGCCGGGGGCGGCCTGGGCCCGGCGCGGAGCGCTCGCCGGGGGCGCGGGGCGGGGCGAGTGTGTCCCCCAATCGGGTTACCTGGGGGGAGTTGCAACCAGGCTGGGGGGCGTAGCAACCATATATGGGTGTAATTCACCCCAGTGTGGTTGTAACTCCCCCCAGCACGGGCAATCCGGCCCGAAGAAAGGTTTCTGCAGGCCCACCCGCCGGCGCGCCACCCGGCAACGCACGCCCCACCGACCGCCCCCTCGTCGTGGTTGCCGCGAGGCGGAGCCGAGCCACCTCAGCCCGGGGCCGACCATCGTGCCCCATGGAGGTGACGGACGGTCAGCGGGAGCGAGCGCGCACCGGTCACTCGGCCGCTGGAAGGGGGCTCGGTCGCAGACGTACCCCGCCGCACCAACGGGCGCCGCCCCGCCTCCCCCGACGCAGCGGCCGCCCCCGCCGCCCCCGATCCTCCCACCGCTCACTGAGAACATCCGTGCATGGCGGTTCCGCCCGCCCGCCGAACGGCGTACCGTCAGCTGGAATCTGACGAACCGTCAGTACGGGAGTTGCGGAGGCGAAGGGCGGGGTCGTGGTCGGGAGAAGTGGCGGGAGGCTGGCGGCGGGGGCTCCTGTGCTGCGCCTTCGGCCTGTTTGGCGGGACGGTTCTGCTGGGCGGTCTGGGAGAGGTGCTGTTTCTGCCCCGGCGGCCCCGGCGGCCCCCGGCGGCCCCGGTCGGCCGGGCGGATGCCTTGACTTCTAAATCTGACGGGTCGTCAATGATGGGCACCGCCAAGGCGGTGAGCACAGAAACGGCACACATGCAGGAGGCCGGCCGCCCCCGTCGACGGCAAGGGAGACAAGGGGCGACCGGCCCGCACGGCACCGTAGCGCCGATCGAAGAATAGTCCTGGTGCACCTCACCCGGGCAGATCGGCTCCGGTGGCCGTGACGGCTGTCACGCAGCGGGCGTGGCGATAGCCGCCGCCTTCACCGAAAGGGGCACCACGATCGTGTTCCACAGTTCGCACAGACATACGCCGCGGCGCAGACGCCGCGGGCTCCAGGCAGGATTCCTCGCGCTGGCCCTGGCGGCGCCGCTGGCGTTCGTCGGACAGGCGCAGGCGGACACCGCCGGCACGCCGGTGTCGTACGCGACCACCTGCACACCCCCGGCGAGCCTCGGCCTGTCGCCGATCCACGGCACCACCACCTCGGAGATCACCGTCTCCAACGCCACTCCCAAGGTCGGCGACACCGTCACCGTCACCTATGACGTGACGACGCCCGCCGCGGGCAACCCCACGGCGACAGCGCTCCCCGCCAACGTGGTCCTGCCCACCGGCACGGTCACCCTCGGCGGCGCGCAGAGCGGGACGGTCGCCGTCACCGGTACCCGTACCAACCCTCCGGTGGCCGGCAACGCGGCCTTCCCCGGCTTCACCATGACCGGGACCTTCGTGGTCTCCGCGGCCGGGGCGATCACGCTGACACCGAGTAACTACAACATCAACTCCAACTACATCATCAGCATCGACATCCCCTGCACCATCGACACCCCGCCGGCCGGCGTCTCCAACACCATCACCGCCAGCCCGGCGACCTCAGCAAACAACCGGGTCGTGACCGACAACCCCAGCTCCGGCGCGCCCGGTGCGAAGACCACGGTCAGCGGCACCGGCTTCACCGCCGGCGCCTCCGTCACCGTGGCGGGCTTCGCCGGGACCACCGCGACGGGTGACGCCACCACCGCCACGGCGGACAGCACAGGCGCGTTCAGCGTCCAGCTGACCGTCAACGCGGCGGCGACCACAGGCATCATCGCCTTCGAGGGGACGGCCTACAGCGCTGCCACGGCGGCGCCGCCGGTCGCGTACACCGTCATCCCGGTCACCCCGCCCGGCGGTGTGTCCCAGACGCTGAACAGCTCGGTCAAGAGCGGAACGCTGAGCATGACCCAGGCCGGTGACACCGTCACCATGACCCCGGTCGACTTCGGCACCGGCGGCAGCTCCACCGGATCGCTCAACGCCATCACCGTCAAGGACTACCGCGGCGGTGCCAGCGGCTGGTCGCTGACCGCCAGCAACACCAACTTCGTCGGCCCCTCCGGCAGCACCCTGCCGGCGGCCAACCTCAGCTGGACGCCTGCCTGCAGCACCACCTCCGGCAGCCCCAGCACCTGCGCCGCCGGTTCGGCGGGCGCCGTCGGCACGGCCGGGGCGACCCTGGCGAGCACCCCCGCGGCGACGCTGACCGGTGGTCAGTTCAGCGCCACGGCGGACCTTTCGCTGAACGTCCCGGCGTTCACCGCGCCCGGCAACTACACCTCGACGCTCACGCTGACCCTGGCCTGAGCCCGTACGGCGCCCGATCCCGCACGGCGCCTGATCCCGCACGGCGCCTGATCCCGCACCGCACCCGATCCCTCCGGGATGTCCGATCCCTCTAGGGCGTCCGTTCCCCTCACCCGACCCCGCACCGTTGGAGGACCGCCGATGTACCACCGTCGACCACTGACACCCCGTCTGCTCAGGGTGCTGCTGGCCGCGCTGCTGGCCGTCGGCGGCCTCCTCCTCGGTGCGGGGTCGGCCCCGGCCGCAGCCCCCGCCGCAGCCCCCGCCGCGGCGCCCGCGACCGCGCCCGCGATCGCGCCCGCAGCCGACAACGGGAGCTGGGCGGTCTACCCGGTCCCGGCCTCCAAGGCCAAGAACGCGCTTCCGGACCGCGAGTACTTCTATCTGGAGGCGGCCCCCGGGGCGACCGTCAGCGACACCGTCTCCGTCTTCAACACCTCCGACCAGCCGATCACCTTCCAGCTCTACGGCGCCGACGCCTACAACACCCCGCGCGACGGCGGGTTCGCGCTGCGCGCGGCCAACCAGCCGCAGCTCGGCGTGGGCGCCTGGGCGCACCTCAAGGTGAACAGGCTGACCGTCCCCGCGCACCACCGTGCCGACATCCCGTTCACGATCGCGGTGCCCAAGGGCGCCGAGCCCGGGGACCACCCCGGCGCGATCGTCGCCCTCGACACCGCCACCGTCGGGACCGGCAGCAACGGCAAGGTCGCCGTCGGCATCCAGCGCGCTGTAGGCGCCCGCGTCTATCTGCGGGTGTCCGGACCGGCCGTTCCGGCGGTGACGCTGCAGAACGTCTCGGTGAGCCGCAGGGCTCCGCTGATCCCCGGGCTCGGATCGTCCTCGGCCACCGTCCACTACACCCTGGTGAACCGGGGCAACACCACCGTGCACCCCACGCTGGCGCTCAGGGCCAGCGGATGGTTCGGCGGCACCGTCCTCAACGCGGCCCCCAAGGACCTCGGCATCGACCTGCTGCCGGGCCAGTCCGTCACCCTCAGCGTCCCCTGGCCGCATCCGCCGCAGTTCGACCACGTCAGCCTGAAGCTGTCGGTCGCCGGTACCGACATCTCGGCGACCGCCGGCACGAGCTTCTTCGCCGTCCCCTGGTTCCTCGTCGGCCTGGTCCTGGTGCTGATCGGCCTGCTGATCGGCGCCCGCCGGCTCCGGTCGCGGCGGCGTCGGGCGCAGCGCGGCGGCGGCTGGTCCTGGCGGCGCGGACGGGTACGCGTGGAGGCCGCCGCATGACGGTGATGTCGCTGCCGCGCCGGGCCGCCCTGCTCGCCGGGGTGCTGTTGCTGGCACTGGCACTACCGGTCGCGCTGCGGGCGGCCCCGGCGCGCGCCGCAACGCCGGGCGCCGCAGTGACGGCGTCCCCGGGCACCGCGGCACCCGGCTCGACCACCACCATCACCGGGACCGGCTGGCCGGCGCGCACCCTGCTCACCGTGCTGCTCTGCGGCCAGAACGGGGTCGACGGCACGGACGACTGCGCCAACGGCAGCGGACGCGCCCTCACCACCACGGCCGGCGGCGGCTTCACCGTGCAGCTGCCGGTGGTCAAGCCGCCGCAGCCGTGCCCGTGCGTCATCCATGCCACCACGGTGACCGGCGGGAACATCACGGTGAACACTGCCTTTCCGGTGATCGGCGTCGCCAGCGTCCCGGTCAAGCAGTCTCCGGGCACGCTGCTCCCGCTCACCGCGACCGTCAGCGGCGGCGGCTCCCTGATGACCTGGTTCGGAGCGCCGCCGCACCGCACGTTCAAGGCGGTGATCGCCAATGTGGGCAATTCGGCGATCACCGATCCGGTGTTCCGGACGGGCATCTGGCACTCCGTCTTCGCCCCGGACTGGCAGGAGTTCCAGTGGAGCGGGGTGATCGCGCCGGGGGGCAGGCAGGAGATCGACATACCGCTGGATTTCGCCGCCGGCGCGCACGGCGGCTACTCCGTCGAACTCCAGTACAACGGGACCGAGTTGACGACGCAGCAGGTGACCCTTCCGCACCCCTGGGGAGTCGCCCTGTTCTGGCTGCTGCTGTGCGTGGTGGTCCCGGTGGGCCTGTTCAGGATCGGGCTCGCCGTGGTCGACCGGCTACGGCCCGACCTGGCCCTGAACCAGGACCAGAGGCCGGGCCCTCGGCCGCCGCACACCGCCCCGGGTCAGGGGTACGACACCCTCGTGCTCCCGCCGATGCCCGTGCACCCGCCCCGGCCACCCCGTACGGCTCCGCTCGCGCCCACCCTGCCCTGGTTCGCGCCCGGCTACGGCCCGGCGCTGCCCAGGACGGACGAGGACGACCCCCCTTCCCGTACCGCCCAGGCCCGCACCCCTGGTTCTTCCACCCTCGGATCTTCCACCCTCCTCGACAAAGGAATCGACGCGTGAACAGAAACAGGCTCGCCTGGGGCGCACTGCTCGCCACGGCCGGTGCATCGCTGCTCATGGGAGTTCAGCCGGCCGCCGCCGCGGACCTCAGCTTCGCGACCACCTGCATACCGCCCGCGGGGGTGGGCCTCGGCACGGTCCACGGCACCTCGATCGCCAATGTGACCAGCTCCAGCTCCTCGCCGAAGGTCGGCGACACCATCACCATCACCTGGACGACGGTGAAGGCCGCATCGAACAACCCCGGCATCATCGACCTGGCGGCCAACACGGTGAAACCCAGCGGCAGGATCAAGCTGGGCGGCGTCCAGTCCGGCACGGTCGCGGTGAGCGGGCCGATGGTCAACCCGAAGATCCCCAAGAACTCCCCGATGGTGATCTCCCCGATGACCGGAACGATCAAGCTGACCGCGGCCGGCACGGTGACCTTCAGCCCCGCGGCGTACACCATCACCGTCCTGGGCACCGACACCGTGTGCACCGCGGACTCGCCCGCGGTCGGCCTCACCGTCACCGTCGCGCAGGGCTCCGGGAGCGGCAGCAGCGGCGGGACGACGGCGTCCAGCTCGCCCAGCAGCTCCTCCTCCAGCTCGTCCTCGTCCAGCAGCTCCTCCAGTTCCACGACCGGTTCCACCACCAGCTCCTCGTCCAGCGGCAACCTGGCCAGTACCGGTGGGGACAGCTCCAGCCTCCGCGCACTCGGCCTGCTCGGCGCCAGCGTCCTGCTCGTCGGCGCGGCGGTGTTCGTGCTCACCCCCTGGCGCCGGCTCCGCCGACCGCGCTGAGCGGCTGTGGGCGGAAGGGCCGTTCGCGCAGCGCCGGGCACTACGATCAGGGCATGACCCGTGTACTGCTCGCCGAGGACGACGTCGCCATCTCGGAACCGCTCGCCCGCGCGCTGCGCCGCGAGGGTTACGAGGTCGTGGTCCGCGAGGACGGCCCCTCGGCCCTGGAGGCCGGTCTCGAGGGCGGCAACATCGACCTGCTGGTGCTCGACCTCGGACTGCCCGGGATGGACGGCCTGGAGGTGTGCCGACGGCTGCGCGCCGACGGCCACGGCTTCCCGGTGCTGGTGCTCACTGCCCGCGCCGACGAGGTCGACACCGTGGTCGGCCTGGACGCGGGCGCCGACGACTACGTCACCAAGCCGTTCCGGCTCGCCGAGCTGCTCGCCCGGGTCCGGGCACTGCTGCGCCGCGGCACGGTGGACCTCACCACCGGCGCCCACGGTGTGAAGATCGACGTGGAGTCGCACCGCGCCTGGATCGGCGAGGAGGAACTCCAGCTCTCCGCAAAGGAGTTCGAACTGCTCCGGGTGCTGGTGCGGGACGCCGGCCGGGTCGTCACCCGCGAGCAGATCATGCGCCAGGTCTGGGACACCACCTGGTGGACCTCCACCAAGACCCTCGACATGCACATCTCCTGGCTCCGCAAGAAGCTCGGCGACGACGCCGCCAGCCCCCGCTACATCACCACCGTGCGCGGCGTCGGCTTCCGCTTCGAGAAGGGCTGACCCTCACACGTGCAGCGCCGGCTGATCAACTCCACCCTCGCCGTCGTCCTGGTGGTGGTCGCGCTGTTCTGCGCCCCGCTCGCCCTGGTCGAGAAGCGCAGCATCGAGAACAACGCCCAGGAGCAGGTCTCCTCGGAGGCGCTGCACCTGATCGGGGTCGTGGAGAACCGTCTGGTCGCGGGCGAGCCCATCGACGCCGAGGCGCTGTCCGGGCTGACCAGCCAGAACGCCCAGCGCTACGCCGTGGTCGAGGTGCCGGGACAGCCGACCATCACGCTCGGTGCGAAGCCGTCGGGCGGCAACCCGGTCAGTGCGACCGAGACCGGGCCGCACGGCGAGAAGGTCACCGTCCAGGAGTCGCGCGGGCCGCTGAACCGCAATATCCGCAACATGCTGCTGCTCCTGGTCCTGGTCGCGGTGCTCACCCTGGTGGCGGCGGCGCTGCTCGCGGTCTGGCAGGCCAAGCGGCTGGCCCGTCCGCTCACCGACCTCGCCGAGACCGCCGAACGCCTGGGCTCCGGCGACCCGCGTCCCCGGCAGCGCCGCTACGGCGTGGTCGAGCTGGACCGGGTCGCCGAGGTGCTGGACGCCAGCGCCGAGCGCATCGCCCGGATGCTCACCGCCGAACGCCGCCTCGCCGCCGACGCCTCGCACCAGCTGCGCACCCCGCTCACCGCGCTGTCGATGCGGTTGGAGGAGATCGCCGAGACCGACAACCTGACCACGGTCAGGGAGGAGGCCGCGATCGCCCTGGGTCAGGTGGAACGGCTCACCGACGTGGTGCAGCGGCTGCTCACCAACAGCCGGGACCAGCGCAAGAGCTCGGCGAAGCCGTTCGAGCTGGACGAGGTGATCAAGCAGCAGGCCGAGGAGTGGAGCCCCGCGCTGCGCCGCGCCGGACGCACCCTCTACCTGGAGGGCCCGCCCGGACTGCTGGCGCTGGGCAACTCGGGCGCGGTCGCCCAGGTGCTGGCGGCACTGATCGAGAACTCGCTGATGCACGGCGACGGCGCGGTCACCATCCGCACCCGGGTCCGAGGCTCCTCGGTAGTGCTGGAGGTCCAGGACGAGGGCGCCGGCGTCCCGAGCGAGCTGGGCGCGCGGGTCTTCGAGCGCGCCGTCAGCGGCCACAACTCCACCGGCATCGGCCTGGCCGTCGCCCGCGACCTGGCGGAAGCGGACGGAGGCCGACTGGAACTGCTGTCCCAGCGGCCTCCGGTGTTCGCGCTCTTCCTCGGCAGGGCCGAGCAATAGGAGGAAGCCTCGGACGCCCTGAGGGTCCGGGGAGCGGGAGCGCAAAGTAAGAACGTAAGGGTTTAGAGCTCCTTGGCCTTCGCCTGGAATTCGGCGTGCCCGGTGCTCAGCTTGACCTGCTCGGCGGCCAGGATCCGCTCGGCCTGGCCGACGGCGTCGGCCGCCTCGATCACGGCCGCGGCTGCTTCGGGAACGGCCTTGAAGACCCAGGTCCGGTAGGACCAGAAGCGGAAGACCGTGGCGACGCCGATACCCACGACGGTGCACACCAGCTTCTCGATCTTGGTGTCCAGACCGAGGCCGTAGGTCAGCGCGTAGAGCACGGCGTTCTGGATCAGCAGGCCGATGCCGCTGAAGATCAGGAACAGGGTGATCTCGCGGGACCGGGTCTTCTTGTCGGCGTTGCGGTACACCCAGTACCGGTAGCCGATGTAGTTGGTGCCGATCGCGATCAGCGTTGCCACGACGTTGGCGCGCACGGTCTGCATCGAGTCGAGCAGGATGCTGAAGGCGACCAGCTGGACGACGACGCCGACTATGCCGACGATCCCGAACTTGGCCAGCTCATGGACGAGCCGACGCAGAACGTTGGGCGCTGCGGGCGCAGGACCAGGGGTCGAGGTCATCGATGTCCGTCTCTTTCAGGGCTGTGGGGGAGCGCTGCTCATGCTAATTCGCGTACCCGCTTCATCGTGGGCCAGCGCAGGCATCTCATGGGACTCACACGCGAGTCCTGGCTGCAGAGCCTCAAAGCTCCAGGACCGTAAACATCAACGATAGACGATCCCTGTGTCGGCGCGATCGGCGGACAGGGGGCAGTGCCGGCACCGGAACTGCCCCGGCGGCCTGGCCTGCGGTGATGCCGAACTGCGGGCACCTATATCCTCAGGGGTGTGACTTTTCCAGTAGTCGGCATGATCGGCGGCGGGCAGCTCGCCCGAATGGCTCACCAGGCGGCTATCCCGCTGGGCGTGAGGTTCAGGCTTCTCGCGGACACCCCGCAGGACTCCGCGGCCCTGGTGGTGAACGACGTCGTCCTCGGTGACTACCGGGACCTCGACACCCTGCGGCGCTTCGCGGCCGGCTGCGACGTCATCACCTTCGACCACGAACACGTCCCCACCGAGCACCTGCGGGCGCTCCAGACCGAGGGCGTCGCGGTCAGGCCGGGGCCGGACGCGCTGGTGTTCGCGCAGGACAAGGGGCTGATGCGGGCCAGGCTGGACGAGCTGGGCGTGCCCTGCCCCCGGCACCGGCTGGTCGCCGACCCGCAGGACGTCGCCGCCTTCGCCGCCGAGGGCTCCGGTTTTCCGGTGGTGCTGAAGACCACGCGTGGCGGCTACGACGGCAAGGGGGTCTGGGTCGTCGGCGACGAGTCCGAGGCGGCGGAGCCGTTCCGGGCCGGCGTTCCGGTCCTCGCCGAGGAGAAGGTCGACTTCGTCCGGGAGCTGGCGGCCGATGTGGTGCGCTCCCCGCACGGCCAGGCCGTCGCGTACCCGGTGGTCGAGTCCTTGCAGAAGGACGGCATCTGCCACGAGGTAACCGCCCCGGCCCCCGGCCTCTCCGCAGACCTTGCCGCCGAGGCCCAGGCACTGGCGCTGCGCATCGCCGGCGAACTGGACATCACCGGCCATCTCGCGGTCGAGCTGTTCCAGACCCGCGACGGCCGCATCCTGGTCAACGAGCTGGCCATGCGACCGCACAACTCCGGCCACTGGTCCATCGACGGTGCGGTCACCTCGCAGTTCGAGAACCACATCCGCGCCGTCCTCGACCTGCCGCTGGGCGACCCCCGGCCGCGCGCGCCCTGGACCGTGATGCTCAACGTCCTCGGCGGCGACTACCCGGACATGTACCACGCGTTCCTGCACTGCATGGCCCGCGATCCCGGGCTGCGCATCCACATGTACGGCAAGGACGTGAAGCCCGGTCGTAAGGTGGGCCACGTCACAGTCTTCGGGGACGACCTGGACGACGTCCGGGAGCGTGCCCGCCATGCCGCCGCCTACCTGCGCGGCGACATCACTGAGTAGTAGAGACAAGTGGACAAGGGGACAACGCATGCCTGAGCAGCCGTTGGTCGGGATCGTCATGGGATCGGACTCCGACTGGCCGGTGATGGAGGCCGCCGCCAAGGCCCTCGACGAGTTCGAGGTCGCCTACGAGGTCGACGTCCTGTCCGCGCACCGGATGCCCCGCGAGATGGTCGAGTACGGGGAGCAGGCCGCCGGGCGCGGCCTCAAGGCGATCATCGCCGGCGCGGGCGGCGCCGCCCACCTGCCCGGGATGCTCGCCTCCGTCACCACCCTGCCGGTGATCGGCGTGCCGGTGCCGCTGAAGTACCTCGACGGCATGGACTCGCTGCTGTCGATCGTGCAGATGCCGGCCGGGGTCCCGGTGGCGACGGTGTCGATCGGCGGGGCGCGCAACGCCGGACTGCTGGCGGTCCGTCAGCTGGCCGCGTTCGACCCCGAACTCGCCGAGCGGATGCGGGACTTCCAGCAGGAGCTGAACAGCCAGGCCACCGACAAGGGCAAGAAGCTGCGGGCCAAGGTCAGCGGCGGCAACAGCTTCGGCTTCGGGGGCTGAGCGGACGGATGGGCGAACTGACGGACTGGACCGCCCCCGCGCCCGAACTGCTGGACCGGGCAAGGGCGCTGCTCGCCGAGCACCCCGTCGTGGACGGGCACAACGACCTGCCCTGGGCGCTGCGCCAGCAGGTCGGATACGACCTCGACGCCCGTGACATCGCCACCGACCAGAGCGCCCATCTGCACACCGACCTGGCCCGGTTGACGGCCGGCGGGGTCGGCGCGCAGTTCTGGTCGGTGTACGTGCGCTCGGACTTCGCCGGGGACCGGGCCGTCAGCGCCACGCTGGAGCAGATGGACTGCGTGCGGGCGCTCGCCGCCCGCTACCCGGACCGGCTCCGGCTCGCCTTCAGCGCCGACGACATCGAGACGGTCCGCGCCGAGGGCCGGATCGCCTCGCTGATGGGCGCCGAGGGCGGGCACTCCATCGACTGCTCGCTGGCCACGCTGCGAGCCCTGTACGCCCTGGGCGTCCGCTATATGACGCTCACTCACAACGACAACCTGCCGTGGGCGGACTCCGCCACCGACAAGCCGGTGGCCGGCGGCCTCACCCGCTTCGGCGAGGAGGTCGTCCGGGAGATGAACCGGCTCGGCATGCTGGTCGACCTCTCGCATGTCTCCGCGGACACCATGCGGGACGCGATCCGGGTCACCCGCGCACCGGTGGTCTTCTCACACTCCTCCTCCCGCGCGGTCTGCGACCACCCGCGCAACATCCCCGACGACGTGCTGGAGCAGCTGGCCGTCAACGGCGGCGTGGCGATGGTCACCTTCGTACCCAAGTTCATCCTCCCCGAGGCGATCGCCTGGACGAAGGCCGCCGACGCCAACCTGGAGGCGCACGGCTTCCACGCGCTGGAGACCACCCCGGAGGCGATGGTGGTGCAGCGGGCGTTCGAGGCGGCGAACCCGAGCCCGCGCGCCTCGGCCTCGACCGTGGCGGACCACCTGGACCACATGCGCGAGGTGGCCGGCGTCGACCACATCGGCATCGGCGGCGACTTCGACGGCACGGCCTTCACCCCCGACGGCCTCAGCGACGTCTCCGGCTACCCGAACCTGATCGCCGAGCTCCTCAGTCGGGGCTGGTCGGAGGGTGACCTCTCCAAGCTGACCTGGGGCAACGCCGTGCGGGTCCTGCGCGAGGCCGAAGGGGTCGCACGGTCGCTCGTCGGGGAGGCGCCGTCCATCGCCACGATTGAGCAACTGGACCGGTAGGGTTCGCGGCTGCGGACCGTAGATGGCTTGTCGCGCAGTTCCCCGCGCCCCTGACGTTTGCAACTGAGCCAGTTGCAGACCCCCAGGGGCGCGGGGAACTGCGCGAACAACCAGGCAGACGCCGCGCCCGAAAAGCCCTCAGCAACTCCCCACTTCCTGAAGCCGCACCTCAGCCGCTTCCAGGAACTGCTCCAGCGTCTGCGCATACGCGCTCCGCCCCATCTCCGCCCGCAGCAGCCGTGCCACCGCCGCGATGTTGGGGTGCGTCGCAGCCGGTAGCTCGCTGTAGGTGTGGTTCCAGACGTCCCGCTCCGCGGCCCGCGCCTCCGGCGGCAGCGCCAGCCCCGCGGCGTCCAGCGCGGCGAAGGCCAGGCCCAGGTCGACGAAGCCGTGGTAGAGCCGGACCGCCTCGGGGTCCGGGAAGCCGGCGCCGCGGAGCACCCCGAGGATGATCTCGATCGCCCGCGCCTCGTTGGCGCGCCCGGTGACCCGGTAGGTCGCCAGCATCGCCGCCTGCGGATGCTGCTGGTACGCGGCGTGCATCCGCAGCCCCAGCTCGCGCAGGTCGCTGCGCCAGCCGCCGGTGGACTGCCAGCCGGTCCAGGCCTGGCCGATCAGCTCGTCGGCGACGGCCAGCAGCAGGTCGTCGGTGTTGCGGAAGTACCGGTACAGCGCGCTGGGGTCTGCGCCCAGCGCGGCGCCGAGCCGCCGCACGGTCAGCGCCGCCGCGCCGTGCTGCCGGATCAGCCGCAGCGCGGTCTCCACGATCAGCGCCTCGGAGAGGACGGTGCCCTGCTTGGTCGGACGGCGCCGGCGGCGGGCGTCCTCGGTCACCACGGACCGGTCGGGGGTGGTCGTCATCTCCGCACCTTATGTCAACAGCATTGACCTTGTGCCGGAACGCAGGGTTCCATGGCGCTCCAACAGCAGCCGGTGCGGCAGATGGGTGGCTTTGATGAGCGACGAGATGCGCAGATCCCTCGGCGTGGTGGACGGTGTGGTGATCGCCGCGTCCAGTACCGCCGCCACCTCCAGCATCGGCATCGGGATGGGGCTGCTCGCGGGAGTGGTCGGGCTGCACCTGCCGATCATCATGCTGCTGGCGTTCCTGCCGATCCTCGGCATCGCCGGGGCGTACGGGCGGCTCAACCGGGTCGAGCCCAACTGCGGCAACAGCTACGTCTGGGTCGGCCGCTCGCTCAGCCCCTGGCTGGGCTTCCTCTCCGGCTGGGTCAACCTGGTCGGCACGGTGGTGTTCATGGCCTACACCACCACCGTCACCGGCTCGGCGATCCTGCAGTTCCTCGGCGAGGCCCACCTCACCGGCGTCGCCGGCATCACGCTGAACCCCGGTTCCACCCTCCAGTCCACGCTGATCGGCCTGTTCGTCCTGGTCGCGGTGGTGATCGCGGCCACCACCGGGGTCGCCGTGGCCGCCCGGCTCCAGCGCTATCTGCTGGTCTTCGAGTACCTGGTGCTGCTGGGCTTCTGCGGCTACGGCCTGTTCGCCGGCAGCCAGCCGTTCAGCCTGGACTGGTTCAACCCCTTCGGCATCCCGTCGCTCAGCGCCCTCGCCCAGGGCATGGTGCTCGCGGTGTTCTGCTACTGGGGCTTCGACGCGGCCTTCAGCGTCAGCGAGGAGACCCGCGACCCGCGTGACGCCTCACGCGGCGGCACCATCGCCCTGTTCACCATGCTCGGCCTGTTCCTGCTCGGCGCCACCGCGTTCCAACGGGTGCTCACCGTCGGCCAGTTGGCTGACCACGGCGCCGAGGGCCTCACCTACTTCGGCAACCGGCTCGCCCACCAGCCGCTGGCGGCGCTGCCGCTGGTCGCGCTGATGTTCTCGGCCGTCGCCTCGCTGCAGGCCGGCGTCATCCCCAGCGCGCGCGGCATGTTCGCGATGGGCCGGGACCGCACCCTCGGCCCGGTCTGGGCCCGGATCAGCCCCCGCTACGGCACCCCGGCCGCCGGGACCCTGCTGCTGGGCGCGATCGCGGCCGCCATCGCCGTGCTGGCCCTGGTCATCCCCAAGGTGAGCGACCTGATCAGCGCCGCCGTCAACGCGATCGGTATCGTCGTGGCGCTGTACTACGGACTGACGGCACTGGCCGCGGCGAGCCGGTTCCGCGGGCTGCTGCGCACGGCGCCCTGGGAGGGGGTGCGGGCGGTGCTGGTCCCGGTGCTCAGCGCGCTGGTGCTGTTCGCCCTCGGCGGCTACCTGTGCTGGACCTTCTACCACTCGACGGACCACTTCGCGGTGGACGCGGCCAACGGCTGGTTCCAGCTGACGATCCCGGCGCTGATGATCGTCTCGGGCCTGCTGGTCGCGGCGTGGGCCAAGTGGGTCCGCAGGTCCGACTACTTCACCACCGGCCGCGGCACCGACGCCGACGCCGTGGATCTCCTGTCGGAGGCCGGCCTGTCCGCCTGACCGCTCGCCATTCGACTGTTCGTCCACCCGCACCACCTGGAGCCCGCATGACTACTCACCCACAAGCGGCAGCATCTGCCCCGGCGAGCTCGGCCACGTCGGGTTCACGTGGGGGTACGGGGGGTCGCCCCCCGGAGGGTGGGAGTACCACCCACGCCGACCTGGTCCTCACCGGCGGCCCCGTCCTCACCGTCGACGGTGCCCGCAGCCGGGCCGGCTCCGTCGCCGTCACCGCGGGGCGGATCACCGCCGTCGGCCAGGACGAGGTCCGCGAGCTGATCGGCCCCGGGACGGAGGTGGTGGACCTGGCCGGACGGATGCTGCTGCCCGGCTTCCAGGACGCGCACATCCACGCCGTCTACGGCGGCGTGGAACTGGGCGAGTGCGATCTCACCGGCACCACGGACCCGGACGAGTACCGCCGCCGCATCCGTGCCTACGCCGAGGCGCACCCCGAGCGGGAGTGGATCACCGGCGGCGGCTGGTCCATGGAGAGCTTCCCCGGCGGCACCCCCACCCGGCAGTTCCTGGACGCCCTGGTCCCCGACCGTCCGGTCTACCTGCTGAACCGGGACCACCACGGGGCCTGGGCCAACACCCGGGCCCTGGAACTGGCCGGACTCACCGCCGCAACGGCGGACCCGTCCGACGGACGGATCGAACGCGAGGCCGACGGATCCCCCGGCGGGACCCTGCAGGAGGGCGCGACCGGCCTGGTCGCCCGCGTCGTCCCGCCGACCACCCTGGCCGACCGGGTCGCCGGGCTGCTGCGGGCGCAGCAGTTGCTGCACTCCCTCGGCATCACCGCCTGGCAGGACGCGCTGCTCGGTGTCTTCAACGGCCAGCCCGACCCCTCCGACGCCTACCTCGCCGTCGCCTCCGACGGCCGCCTCACCGCGCGGGTCAACGGCGCCCTGTGGTGGGACCGGTCGCGCGGCGCGGAGCAGATCCCCGAGCTGGTGGAGCGGCGCGAGCGGCTCCGGGTCGGACGGCTGCGGGCCGACTCCGTCAAGATCATGCAGGACGGCATCACCGAGAACTTCACCGCCGCGATGACCGTCCCCTACCTGGACGGCTGCGGCTGCTCGACCGCCAACAGCGGCCTCAGCTTCGTCGACCCGGACGCCCTGCGCGACTACGTCACCGAGCTGGACGCCCTCGACTTCCAGGTCCACTTCCACGCCCTCGGCGACCGCGCGGTCCGCGAGGCCCTGGACGCGGTGGAGGCGGCCCGCGCCGCCAACGGATTCCGTGACACCCGGCACCACCTGGCCCACCTGCAGGTCGTCCACCCCGACGACGTCCCCCGCTTCCGCGCGCTGGGCGCGGTCGCCAACCTCCAGCCGCTGTGGGCGGCGCACGAGCCGCAGATGGACGAGCTCACCATCCCCTTCCTCGGCGGGGACTCGGCGCAGTGGCAGTATCCCTTCGCCGACCTGCTGCGCGCCGGCGCGACGCTGGCCTCGGGCAGTGACTGGCCGGTCAGCAGCCCGGACCCGATCCAGGGCATCCACACCGCGGTCAACCGCAGGGGCTATGGCGACGGCGCGCACCCCGTCTTCCTGCCGGACCAGCGGCTGGACCTCGGCACGGCGGTCGCTGCTTACACGGCGGGCTCTGCGTATGTGAATCACTTCGACGACGCAGGGAGCATTCGGGTGGGGGCGGTGGCGGATCTGGTGGTGCTGGACCGGGATCCTTTTGCGGGGGCTCCCGAGGAGATCGGGGCTACCAGGGTTGAGCAGACGTTCGTTGGGGGTGAGCGGGTCTGGTGCAGGTAGTGCATGGTTGAGCGCGCAGTTCCCCGCGCCCCTGACGTTTGCAACTGAGCCAGTTGCAGACCCTCAGGGGCGCGGGGAACTGCGCGCTCAGCAAACGCTTACGTAGAGCGCGGCAGCCGTGGGATCTCGATGGCCGGGCAGCGGTCCATCACCATGGTGACCCCGGCGTCGCGGGTGCGCCGGTACGCGGCCTCGTCGATGACGTTCAGTTGGAACCAGACCGCTTTGGCGCCGACGGCGACCGCTTCGTCGGCGACTGCTCCGGCGAGGCGGCTGTTGACGAAGACGTCGACCACGTCCACCGGGAAGGGGATGGCGGCCAGCGAGGGGTAGCCCTGTTCGCCGTGCACCGTCTCGGCAGAGGGGTGCACCGGCACGACCCGCTTGCCGTACCGCTGCAGCACCTTGGCCACGCCGTAGGCGGCGCGTGCGGTGTTGTTGGAGAGGCCGACCACCGCCCAGGTGTCGCCGGAGCCCTCCAGGATCTCGCGGACGGTGGCGTCGTCGCCGTAACTGCTCATCGGTCTGCTCCCTCGGCCCCGCCGGTTCTTCCGGTCACTCCGGAGAACCGGCGGGCGGGCGACCGCATTCCTGGTCGGGCCGGGTTCAGCTGGGGCGCCCCAGCGCGCGGTAGGTCCAGCCGGCCTCGCGCCACTGCTGCGGGTCCAGGACGTTGCGGCCGTCCAGGATCCGGGGTTCGGCGACGACCGCGCCGAGCTCGTCCGGGTCCATCGCGCGGAACTCCTGCCACTCGGTGAGGTGCAGCACGACATGGGCGCCGGTGACGGCCTCCACTACGGACTCGGCGTAGTTCAGCGCGGGGAACATCTTCCGCGCGTTGTCCATGGCCTTGGGGTCGTAGACGGTGACCTGCGCGCCCTGGAGCTGGAGCTGTCCGGCCACGTTCAGCGCTGGGGAGTCGCGTACGTCGTCCGAGTCGGGCTTGAAGGCCGCGCCGAGCACCGCGATCCGGCGGCCGAGCAGGCCGCCGCCGCACTGCTCGCGGGCCAGCTCCACCATCCGCGAACGGCGCCGCATGTTGATGGAGTCGACCTCGCGGAGGAAGGTCAGCGCCTGGTCGGCGCCCAGCTCCCCGGCCCTGGCCATGAAGGCGCGGATGTCCTTGGGCAGGCAGCCGCCGCCGAAACCCAGACCGGCGTTGAGGAACCTGCCGCCGATCCGGGTGTCGTAGGCGAGGGCGCCGGAGAGCTGCACCACGTCGGCGCCGGACGCCTCGCAGACCTCGGCCATGGCGTTGATGAAGGAGATCTTGGTGGCCAGGAAGGAGTTGGCGGCGGTCTTCACCAGCTCGGCGGTGGGGAAGTCGGTGACGACCAGCGGGGTGCCCTTGTCGATCAGCGGCGCGTACAGCTCGCGCAGGGTGGCCTCGGCCTCGGCGCTGCGGACGCCGATGACCAGCCGGTCCGGGTTCAGGGTGTCGTCGACGGCGAAGCCCTCGCGCAGGAACTCGGGGTTCCAGGCGACCTCGGCGGCGGCGCCGGCCGGAGCCGTCTCGGCCAGCCGGCGGGCGAGCCGGTCCGCGCTGCCGACCGGCACGGTGGACTTCCCGACCACCAGGGTCGGCCTGGTCAGATGCGGCGCCAGCAGATCGAAGGCCGACTCCACATAGGACATGTCGCAGGCGAACTCGCCGCGCCGCTGCGGGGTGTTGGTGCAGATGAAGTGGACGTCGCCAAAGGCACCGACCTCCTCCCAGGAGGTGGTGAAGCTCAGACGTCCGGTGGAGCCCTCGAACCCGCGCAGATGCTTGCGCAGCAGCTCCTCCAGGCCGGGCTCGTACATCGGGACGTTCCCGGAGGCGAGTGCGGCGACCCGTTCGGGAAGGATGTCGAGCCCCAGGACCTCGAAGCCGAGCTCTGCCATGCAGGCCGCGTGGGTGGTCCCCAGGTAGCCGGTCCCGATAACGGTGATCTTCACGGCGCTGAACGTCCTTCCGCCGGATGGATTGGTCGAGCAAGTAAGTAAGAGGGCCTGCGGATACTACCCGCGAAGTCTGAACGCTGTTGCGGACGTCACGCAACGGACTACGGGCCGGAAGCTCTAGAATCGGGGAGGAGCACATGTTACTTAACGGTAGATAACTTGGGGTGAGGCGCATGGCGTCCAATGGTTCGTCCAACGGGTCCGCGGACTTCGACCTGTTCCGGGTCTCCGAGGAGCACGAGATGCTCCGGGACGCGGTGCGTTCGCTCGCCGAGTCCAAGATCGCTCCGTTCGCGGCCGAGGTGGACGAGCAGGCCCGCTTCCCGCAGGAGGCCCTGGACGCGCTGACCGCCAACGACCTGCACGCGGTGCACGTACCCGAGGAGTACGGCGGCGCGGGCGCCGACGCACTGGCGACGGTGATCGTGATCGAGGAGGTGGCCCGGGTCTGCGCCTCCTCGTCGCTGATCCCGGCGGTCAACAAGCTGGGTTCGCTGCCGGTGATCCTTTCCGGCGACGAGGCGATCAAGCAGAAGTACCTGGCCCCGCTGGCACGCGGCGAGGGCATGTTCTCCTACTGCCTGTCCGAGCCGGACGCCGGCTCGGACGCGGCCGGGATGAAGACCCGCGCGGTGCGCGACGGCGACTTCTGGGTGCTCAACGGCGTCAAGCGCTGGATCACCAACGCCGGGGTCTCCGAGTTCTACACGGTCATGGCGGTCACCGACCCCGACAAGCGATCCAAGGGCATCTCCGCGTTCGTGGTGGAGAAGGGCGACGAGGGGGTGTCCTTCGGGGCGCCGGAGAAGAAGCTGGGCATCAAGGGCTCGCCGACCCGCGAGGTCTACCTCGACAACGTCCGCATCCCGGCCGACCGGATCATCGGCGCCGAGGGCACCGGCTTCGCCACCGCGATGAAGACCCTGGACCACACCCGGATCACCATCGCCGCCCAGGCGCTGGGCATCGCGCAGGGCGCGCTGGACTACGCGGCCGGGTACGTCAAGGAGCGCAAGCAGTTCGGCAAGGCGATCGCCGAGTTCCAGGGCATCCAGTTCATGCTCGCCGACATGGCCATGAAGCTGGAGGCGGCCCGCCAGCTCACCTACGCCGCCGCCGCTCGCTCCCAGCGCGGCGACAGCGACCTGACCTTCTTCGGCGCCGCGGCCAAGTGCTTCGCCTCCGACGCCGCGATGGAGATCACCACCGACGCGGTCCAACTGCTGGGCGGCTACGGCTACACCCGCGACTATCCGCTGGAGCGGATGATGCGGGACGCGAAGATCACCCAGATCTACGAGGGCACCAACCAGGTCCAGCGCATCGTCATGGCCCGCAACCTGCCGTAGGGGTAAAAGAGCAGGTCAGCAGCCTGATTGCATCGCCAGAACAGGCGCCCTTCCGAAGCCGGAAGGGCACCTGCCCTCGTAGATGTTGTTCGTCGCGTCGTGCAGCGTCCAGCCGGTCACCTGCTGGCCGCCGGAGATCACCGGCGTCTGGTCGGACGCGGCCTGCCGGCGGACGGTGTGTCCGTTGGCGCCGGAGTCGGTGCTGCCGAGGCTGAGCGGGGAGGTCAGGCGGTAGGTTCCACCGGCGAGCTGGACGACAATGTCGCCGCTCATGCTGCCGTCGATGGCTACGACGGACGCCTTCGCCTGGGTCAGGGCCGTGGCGGTCGGGCCCCCGCCGGGCAGGAACGCCAGAATCAGGCACGTCAGCACCCCGACACTCAGCAGCGCCAGTGGAATACCCCGTCGGCCCCGGTTACCCGTCAGTTGCCGCCGGGGCCGAGGAGAACGGACCCGACCCCGTCGAAGCGGGCGGGGCCGGGTCCGCACATCCCGCCTACTTGAGGGGTGTGCCGCCCGAGTTGTGATAGGCGATCGTCTTGTTGATCAGGTTTCCGCCGTCGGTCTCGACCGAGGTCTGTTCCTGCTGCCCTGGACCGAACAGCAGACCGGCGATGTGTGCGTCCGCCACCTGGTCCATGTGCGCGAAGAACCAGTCCACCTTGTCGTCCTTGTAGTGGTTGAGCGTGTTGTTCTGCGCCATGTTGCCCACGGGGATCTGCCACAGGACCACCGGCTTGCCCACGGACTCGGCCATCGTCTTGTAGAAGGCCAGTTGGGCGGCGGCCTTCTGGTCGTTCCAGAACTTGTCGAGGGCGCCGTGGGCGGGCTGCGCGTACCAGCCCGCGTCGCGGTCCGACACGTCGGTGGCCAGGAAGTCGGCGGTCTGTGCGCCGAGGTGGGCGTAGTCCTTGACGCACTGCGGGGTGTTCTGCTGCCAGTCGAAGCAGGACAGGTGCAATCCCGCGGCGGTGTTCGGGGCGTACTTGTGCGCCATCGCGATCAGGCACTGGGCGAGTCCGGCGGCGCTGTTCTCCTGCGATCCGCAGTCCGTCGGGTTCGCGGCCGTGACCTGCGCGGCGACCTGGCGCGGGTCGCCGAGCGACCGGACGTAGCCCCAGAAGTCGGGCTCGATGTCGATCATGTCGTGCGAGGTGCCGATCTTCTGGAGGAAGAAGCGGTAGTCGTTCAGGTACCGGGTGAGCAGGTCGGCCCTGTTGATTGCTTGAACCTCGCCCGGACCGTCGCCCTGGCCCGCCGCATCCCCGAGGTCGCGCAGCGAGTACCACGTCCAGAGCATCTTCTGCGGACGCGGGCTGCCCTTGTACGTCGCCTGGGCCGCCACGCTGTCGCGCCAGGTCACGTAGGTGCCGGGCGCCGTGGTGCTGCCGTTCCAGCAGCCCCACCAGCCCGACCAACCGTCGTGGCAGCGCGCTGCCGAGTAGTAGTCCGACGAGGGCGCGGGCTGGCTGTGCACATAGGCGTACCGCACGTCGAACGGCGCGGCGGCCGCCGAGGCGTCGGACATCGAGCCGCCGATGAGTACCGTGCTGCTGCCCATGAAACGCTTCGCCGAGCTGCCGCCGCCCGCGGGGGTCGGCGGCGCCGACGTCGGGCGGGTACCGCTCGGCGTGGCGGGCGTGGCGGGCGTGGCGGGCGTGGCGGGCGTGGCGGGCGTGGCGGGCGGGGCGCTGCTGCCGGATTTCCCCGGGTTCCCAGTGCCGCTGACGCTGTCGGCCGGGACGAGCTGCCACTGCTGGTTCGTGCCGTTCCAGTCGTGGTACTGGGCTATGTGGCCCCCGTCGGCCTTGGAGCCGAGCGGGACCTCGACGGCCTTGCCGCTGAAGCGGTTGATCAGACGTACGTTGCCGTCCGGCGACTTCTCCAGGTGGAACTGCTGGTTGGCGCCGTTCAGGTCGCGCCACTGCACCAGCTCGGAGCCTTCGGTCTTCGACCAGTTGTAGTCGTCCAGCACCTTGCCGGAGTTCCGGTTCTGCAGGCGGTAGTTCCCGTCACCCGAGTCGATGAACTTCCACTGCTGATTGGTGTCGCCGTTGCGGCTCCACTGCACCACCGAGGCACCATCGTTCGTGGCGTAGCCGAGGTCGTCCAAGACCTCGCCGGTGTTGTGGTTGACCAGCACGTACCAGCCGTTCGTGTCCACGATTTCCGCCGAGGCCGTGTTGATCGTGACCACGGAACCGCCCACGACCGCCAGACTGACGGCCGCCCAGAAGCTCCGACGCTGGTACAACCGACGGCCATGATGCGTCTGCCGCCGCCCCGGAACGGCAAAGCGGAACGACGCACGACCATGCCGGGCACGGCCGCCGGACGACGCTTCCGGCGACGAGGATGGGCGAGGGGACATGTCGATGCTCTCTTTCAGCCATGGCCTTTGACCAGACCGCCTGTCCGGACACCACCCAGTTGCCACCACCCCCGGAAAAGGTTGCCGCGAACCGCGAAGATTCTGGTCGGGCACCGCGCCGGCCGGCGATCACGGACTGGAAGATCACGTTCGGGCTCCCGGCCCGTGAGCACGTCACCGCCGGCTGGAACGTCACGCACAGCCAGCGCGGCGCCACCGTCACCGCCCAGCCCGTGAGCTACGACAAGACCATCGCGGCCGGAGCCACTCTGCCGTTCGGGTTCAACGCCTCGGAATCGGGCACCGCGGCCCAGCCCACCTGGTACGCCCTCAACGGCGTGCGGTGCACGGGCCACTGACCTTCGAGGCGTGACATCGCCGAGTACTGACTCGGACGGAGGCCGGCCGGCGCTCGCCGCCGGCCTCCGGACCGCCCCGACGGGGGTGCTGTCTGGGCCCGGAACGGCCCCGACTGTGGCATGCGAACCGGTCGAGGTGGCGCATCGTCATGGCGCGGAACCTGCCGTGACGGCAATAGAGGCGGCGGGTTTTTAGGGGCGCGGGGAACTGCGCGACCAACCCTCTACGGAGGTGCATGGTTGGCAGCGCAGTTCCCCGCGCCCCTGTTGAGGCGGCGGCGTAGCTGTCAGGCGGCGTGGATGATATCGATGCGGCCCATGTTGCAGGGTTCGGACGGGCCGCAGTCGGCCTTGAGGCAGAGGCTGACCAGGGAGACCAGCAGGTCCCCGTCGGCGTCGCAGTCCAGGTGCACGGTGGCCCAGGCGGAGTCCGGATGCAGCCGGAACGCCGTGGAGCGTTCCAGCTCGTCGTGGATGCGCGCGATCACCGGGCGGGTGAGCAGCACGTCGGCATCGCGCTCGGTGTGCAGATGTACGATCTCGCGCCCGTCCGCGAAGATCGCTGATCCGGTGCCGCAGCTGGCCGGTGCGGTGGTGAGGTCGGGCCAGGTCGCTAGCTGCTCGACGGCACGACGCGTGGCGGTCATGCAACCATCATCCCCTGGACGCTCGGGAATTCACCACCCTTCAGTCAAATGTTCAGTCCATGGGGACCGAGCGCGGCGGTGGGGGTGTCGGCGGGTGTTCCGGGCCGTGGACGGCGGCGGGCCGCTCCTCGTCGTCCGGGCGGGGCTCCGGGCGGGGCTGGGGGCGGAGGTGGCCGTAGCGGAGCATCCGGCCCACCAGCAGCCCCAGGAGCAGGGAACCGACGAGCCAGGCGCCGAGCACCAGCAGAACCGTCCCAGTTGTCCCCATAGCACCTCCCCGCTCTCCTCTGTAATGGATGGCATACGCTCAGTGATGATCTCCCTCCATCATCGCTCCTTCGGGGTCCTCCGCGTCAACTCCGCATTCCTGTAGGCCTCACAGCGAGGGTCGGGCCAGTAGCTGCGCCGCCGCCTCGACGTCCGGGGTGAGGTCGCGGTCGGCGGTGCCCGGGTCGAGGACGGCGCCTGCGTCGCGCTGGAAGCGGCCCAACTCCGTTGCCGGGTCCAGGATCACCCCGTTCATCCGCAGCGCCCGTACGGCCGTGACGAGTTCGCAGGCGAACACCAGGCGGAGCAGGGCGACGCCGTCCAGCAGGTGCCGGGCGCCGCCGGCCGCGAAGCTCGCGTGCTCCTCGACGCCGCGGGACAGTACGGCGTGGCCGAGGGTCACCGGCTGGGCCAGGGTGCGCAGTTCGGCCAGCGCGGACTGGGCGGCGTACTCGGTGACCATGACCCCGCTGCTGCCGTCCTCGTCCTGGGCCAGGAAGGCCGGCAGGCCGGTGAAGACGGGGGAGACCAGCACCCCGATCCGGGCCGTGGACAGTTGCGCCGTGCCCAGCGCGGCCAGTCGGAGCTGGTCCGTCGCCAGCGCCAGCGAGGCCTGGTGGAAGCCGCCGTGGTGGTGGTAGTCCGCCGGCTCCAGTGAGAGCAGCGGGTTCTCGGCGGCGGCGTTGATCTCGATGGCGAGGACGGACTCCAGCGCGTCGGCGGCGTCCAGGGTCGCGCCGTGCACCTGCGGCAGGCAGCGGAAGCCGTACGGGTCCTGCACCAGCGGTGGTTCCCAGGGGAGCGGATCGAGCAGCTCCCGCATCCGGGCGGCGAGCCGGGTCGCCCCGGCGTGCGGACGCAGCGCGTGCACCACCGAGGCATAGGGCTCGGTGGAGCCGCGGACCACGGTGAGGGAGAGCGCCGCGATCAGCGGGACGGCGTCCAGAAGGATCGCCAGATCGTGGTGGGCCAGGGCCGCCTGACCAATCGTCAGGGCACTGCTGGACATCAGTGGCAGTGCGTCCCAGCGGTCCAGGGCCAGCGGTTCCGGGGCGGGGCCGCTGCCCTCGCCCTTGCGCCAGGGGTGCTCCCCGGCCAGTGCCAGGCCGAGTTCGGCCAGGGCGGTCAGGTCACCGGTGCCGATCGAGCCGTAGGCGTGCACCTCCGGGACGTGTCCGCTGTCGAGGGCCTGGGCGATCCGGTCCGCGACGGTGGCGCTGATCGCCGATCCGGCCCGGAGCAGCTGGTTCAGCCTGACCGCGAGCATGGCCCGGGTCTGCTCGACCGGGACCAGCGGGCCGATGGCGCCGCTGTGGCTGCGCAGCAGGCGCATGCCGTGGTCGCCGGCGGCGGCCTCGCTGAGGTCGGTGGTGCGGTTGGCGCCGACGCCGGTGGTGTGGCCGTAGACGCGGCGGCGGGTGACCACGTCCTCGGCCGTCCTGCGGGCCTGCAGCATGCGCTCGCGGGAGGCGGGGTCGATCCGGGCCCGCGCGGTGCGCCGGGCGAGGGCCGCGATCTCGGCGGCCGTGAGCGAGGCGCCGTCCAGGGTGAGTATCGGGGCTTTCACTGGCGCTGGATGCCTTCCTGGGCGGACGCGTGCGAGGTGGCCCCTCATCCTGGATGGATGTCTACAGTCGATCAATGGACCGATGCAAGAATTTCATCATGCGGACGGTGCACCGTCGGTTGCTCGGGCCTCAGTTCATCCCGCGCCGGTTGATCCGGATCTGCTCCCAGATGTTGAGACCGACGACCAGCGCGGCGAGCAGGCAGAGCGTGGCCAGCGCGGGCAGCCGCGGTACGGCGGGGAGCAGCAGCAGGGCCACCGCAGCGACGATCAGACGGGTCGTGGAGAGCAGCCGGAACATCCGCCAGCGGGTGTAGCCGAAGGTGGCGAGGTAGAGGGCGCAGCCGCCGACCAGCAGCGAGCCGCCGCCGGTGGTGAGCCGCAGGCCGGGGTGGGCCACCGACTCGGTGAGGCCCACGGCGACCGCGATGATCGCGGCTATCAGGCTGAGGTGGGCGTAGGACAGCACCTGCCGGACCATGTCGACCCGGACCGCGGCGGTGGTCACGGCATGGCGCATGGCGTCGGCGGCATAGGCGAAGTAGACCCACCACAGCCCTCCGATGAGGACGAACGAGACGGCCACGGCGACCAGTTCGGCGGCGGAGAGGCTGGTGGCGGCGGCGAGCGGGGTGCCGACGGAGATGATGGTCTCGCCGAGTGCGAGCAGCACGAACAGGGTGAAGCGCTCCGGCAGATGGGCGGGGTGCACCGGTACCCGCAGCAGTCGGCTCCGGGCCAGCACGGGGGTGGCCAGGTCGAGGCCGGCCGCCACCGCCCACAGCGCGGTCCTGGCGTCCCCGTGCAGCGCGCCGCCGATCACCAGCATCGGCCCGGTGACCAGCGCCCCCATGCCGAACGGACTGACCAGCTGACCGCCGATGGCGGCGACCCGGCCGGCCAGCACCAGCCGCGCGGCGAGGTAGGAGCAGCCGAACAGCAGCCCGCGGGAATCGTAGGCATGGGTCACCGAGAGCGCCATGAACAGGCCGCAGAGGCCGACGGCGAAGATGGTGAGTCGGTCCACCGGGTTGTCGATGTCATGGGTGCTGGCCTGGATGCTGGTGCCGACCCAGGCCCAGTAGACCGGGACGAAGACGATCAGGGCCCGGCCGATGCCGGCCCAGCCGTGGTCCGCGTGCAGCAGCGCCGAGACCTGGGTGACGCACAGCGCGAACACCAGGTCGAAGAAGAGTTCGGCGTTGGTGACGCGCTTCTCGGTGAGGTCCGCCGCTTCAGTGGTGCTGTCGCTGCCGTCGGCGCCCTCTAGTTCGGCCGTCTGCTCGGTCACGCGTCGATACTGCCATGCCGAACGGATGCTGATGGAACGTCAGTGCGATGCTCCGCCCAGGTTCAGTGCCACCACCCCGGCGATGATCAGGGCGATCCCGGCGAGCTTCGCCGCGTTGACGCCCTCGCCGAGGAAGGCGAAGCCGATGGCCGCGACCAGGGCGGTGCCGGCCCCCGACCAGATCGCGTAGGCGGTGCTCACCGGGATGTGCTTCAACGCCTGGGCCAGGAACACGAACGAGAGTCCGTAGCCGACGACCACGACCAGGCTGGGGAGCAGGCGGCTGAAGCCCTCCGAGTACTTCAGCGAGACCGTCGCGCAGATCTCACTGCAGATGGCGAGGGAGAGGAGCAGGTAGGGCATGGGTGGGGGAGTCCTCACGGTCAGGTGCTGGATCGGTCTTCCCCAGCCCGGACCAGGGCACGCAGCAGGGCGAGATCCACGTCGAGCAGGCTACCCACCACCAGCCGTCCGGGCGCCTCCTCGACCCGGGCGGCGGAGGGGACGGCGAGCACCGCGCAGCCGGCCGCCTCGGCCGAGGCGATGCCGGTGGGGGTGTCTTCGACGGCCACGCAGTGGGCGGTCGCCACGCCGAGTGCGGCCGCGGCGGCGAGGTAGGGGTCGGGGGCGGGCTTGGTCCGCGGGGTCTCGCCCGCGGCGAAGGACACCGCAAAGCGGTCCCGGCCCAGCGCGTCCAGGACCACGTCGACGACATGCCGGGGCGAGGCCGAGACCAGGGCGGTGGTGACCCCGGCGGCGACCAGGGCGTCCAGCAGCGCCAGGGCGCCCGGCATGGGGACGACCTGGTCCGCGACCAGCAGCGCGAACCGTTCGTCCAGCGCGTCGGCGAGCCGGTCCAGCGGGAGCGGCCGGGCGGCGTGCTCGGAGCGCAGCCGGCGGTGCAGATGCTCGGCGGTGTCCGCGACGGCCCGGCCGAGGATGTGCGGTTGGTCCTGTTCGTCCAGGTCCAGGCCGAGTTGCTCGGCCTCGATCCGCACCGCCTCCAGCCAGAGTCTCTCGGTGTCGACCAGGGTGCCGTCCATGTCGAAGAGGACGGCCTGGAGCTGGTCGGTGGCTTGGATCGGCGGCACGTGAGCTGCTCTCTGAAGGGATGGTTGTGGGCAGGCCGATGCTGCGGGGTCCCGGGGGACTCCGCAGGGGTCGGTGAGCCCCGGTCAGTCGGCGGGTCGGGCGTCCACCAGGACCGGGCGCTCGGGCAGTGAGACGGTGACGCCGCTGCCGGCCGGGAGTTCGGCCGCGTCGTGGGTGGACAGGTCGACCTTGATGCTCCTGCCGTCGGGGAGTTGGACGCCGAGCCGGGTGACCGCGCCCAGGAAGGTGCTTCCAGTGATGATCGCACCGCTGCTGCCCTGGGCACTGAGCAGCACATTCTCCGGGCGCACCAGCACCTCGACGTCCTGCTGCGCGGCGGTCCGCTCGCCGTCCACGGGCAGCCGCTGGCCCAGCACCTCGACCGTGCCGGGGTCCTCGCCGACGCGTCCGGGGATGCGGTTCATGGTGCCGACGAACTCGGCGACGAACGCGGTGGTGGGGCGGGCGTAGAGCTCGGCGGGCGCGGCGCACTGCTCCAGCCGTCCGGCGTGCATCACCGCGACCCGGTCGGCCATCGACAGCGCCTCCTCCTGATCGTGCGTCACAAAGAGGGTGGTGATGCCGAGTTCCTGCTGGAGCCGGCGGATCTCCTCGCGCAGAGTCAGCCGGACCTTGGCGTCCAGCGCCGACAGCGGCTCGTCGAGCAGCAGCACGCGTGGGCGCAGGGCCAGGGCGCGGGCCAGCGCGATGCGCTGCTGCTGGCCGCCGGAGAGCTGGTGCGGGTAGCGGTCGCCGTACTGGGGGAGGCCGACCAACTCCAGCAGCTCGTCCGCGCGCTTGCGGCGCTCGGCGCTGCCGACCCGCCTCATCTTGAGGCCGAAGGCGACGTTGTCGCGGGCGTTGAGGTGCGGGAACAGGCTGTACGACTGGAACACCATGCCGGCGTCGCGGCGGTGCGCGGGGATGCCGGTGATGTCGCTGCCGTCGACCAGGACCGCGCCCGAGTCGGGGCTCTCGAAGCCGGCCACCATCCGCAGCGCGGTGGTCTTGCCGCAGCCGGACGGGCCCAGCAGGGCCAGCAGTTCGCCGGGGCGGACGGTGAGGTCCAGGCCGTCCAGGGCCGTGTTCGTTCCGAAGCTGCGGCGCAGGCCGCGGAACTCGACGGTGGCTCCGGCGCTGTTGTCAGTGGCGGCTGCTGGAACGGGATCAGTGAGGGACGGGGTGTCGGCTGTGGGGGCCGTCTCGGTCATCTGGGGCTCCCTGGAGCGGGTCGTGGACATGTGGTCACTGGTTCGCGGGGGTGGCGGCGCCGCGGCGTCCGCCGCCGGCCGACAGGACGAGCAGCAGCAGCCAGGTGAGCACCAGGCTGACGATCGAGACGGCGACGGTCACCGGCCCCTGGCCGGCGGCGTTGCCGTTGACGATCCAGACGGCGAAGGGGACGTACCCCAGGATCGAGGAGACCGTGAACTCCCCGAGCACCAGCGCCAGGGTGAGGAACGCGGTGTTCAGCAGGGCGCCGCGGAGGTTGGGCAGGATCACGGTGACGATGGCGCGGGTGCGCCCCGCCCCGTTGTTCTGCGCGGCCTCCAGCAGGGTGCGCACGTCCAGCGCCCGCATCCCGGCGTCCAGGGTGCGGTACGCCAGCGGCAGCGCCATCACGACGTAGGCGAGCAGCAGGATCACCGGGAAGGTGGGGTTCTGGATGTCGATCAGCAGTTGCTGGATGAAGGTGGTCTGGCCGGGGACCATGTTGTCGCTGCCCCAGCGGAGCACGCTGGTGATCCCGGCGGTGAGCGCGATCGAGGGGACGACCAGCGGCAGGGTGCAGGTCAGCTCGACGAAGGTGCGCAGCCGTGGCCCGCCGAGCCGTACCGCGACGACCGCGGGGATCAGCAGCAGGTACACCACGGCGATGGTCGCCGCGGCGAGCTCCAGCGAGAGCTGCAGGGCCGGCCAGAGGCCGGCCACGCTGAAGATCTGGCTGTAGGCGCTGAGGTTGAAGCCCTTCACCGGGTCGTCGACGGTGAACAGGAAGGAGGCCAGGATCGGGACGGCGAAGTACAGACCGAAGATCACCAGCACGGCGGCGCGTCCCAAGCGCGGATGGCCACGACGGCCTGCGGACTTCTGCTTGCCGGGCGGCGGGTCCATCGCCTCGGTCAGCGTTGCTGCGGTCATACCAGCCATCGGGCGCTCCGGCGTTGCAGGGGCAGGTACACGGCCATCACCAGCACGGCGATGACCACCATGTCCAGGCTCATGGCCAGGGCGACATTGCCGGCGTCGGCGGCCACATTGCCGTTGAGGGCGTTGGCGATCTGCAGGGTGATCAGCGGCACCGAGGCGCCGACCATCGCGGCCGCGGTGGCGTACGCGGCGAAGGCGGTGCCGAAGAGCAGCACGAATCCGCCCAGCAGCGAGGGGGCGAGTACCGGCAGTGCGACATGGCGCCAGTACTGCCACGTCGTCGCGCCGTTGTTCTGGGCCGCCTCGCGCCACTGCCGGCGCAGCCCGTCCAGCGAGGGCAGCACGCTGAGCACCATCAGCGGGACCAGGAAGTAGAGGTAGACCAGATTGAGGCCCCAGAAGGTGTAGAGGCTCCAGCCCGCGTCCTGGAGGTGCAGACGCGTGGTCAGCACCCCGGCGTTGCCCAGGGTGGCGATGAAGGCGAAGGCCAGCGGGACCCCGCCGAAGTTGGCCAGCACCCCGGAGGCGCTGAGCACGGCGTGCCGCAGCGCCTGGAACCGGGAGGTGACCACGGCCTGGGCCAGCAGCAGCCCGCCGACGGTGGCGATCAGCGCCGACGTGGCGGACAGCTTGACGCTGCCGATCAGCGCGGTCAGGTAGCCGCCCTGGAGCGAGGCGCTGAGGTTGCCGGAGGTGAAGGCGGAGGGCGTGCCGGGGGTGCTGGAGGTGTTGGTGGTGAACGCACCGTAGGCCATGGCGACGGCGGGGATGCCGAACGCCACGGCGACGAAGAGCAGCAGCGGGACGACGGCGAGGCGCCCCGCCGCCGCCCGGCGCAGCAAGCTGCCCGGGCGGCGGCGGAGGCCTGCGTCCCCGTCGATCGGAGCGGGGTCGGCGGTGCTCACCCGGCGATGGCCTTCGCCCAGCCGGAGGCCAGGGTGGCCTTGGCCTTGGTGATCTGGGCCTGGGTCGGGAAGGTCGGGGTGCCGGTGACGGCGGGCAGCTTGGCGGCGGCGGCCGTGTCCAGGGTGCCCGCGGTCTTCATGGCGTCCATCTCGACCGGGCGGGCGAAGCCGCTGAGGAAGAGGTTCTGGCCCTCGGCGCTGTAGAGGTACTCCTCCCACAGCCGGGCGGCGGCCGGGTGCGGCGCCCACTTGTTGATGGCCTGGTTGTAGTAGTTGGCGTACAGGCCGTCGGTCGGGACGTTGACCTGCCAGTTGATGTTCTTGGCCTTGAACTCGGCGGCGTAGCCGGCGTTGAGGTAGTCCCAGTCGATGGTGATCGGGGTCTCGCCGGACTCCACGGTGCTCTGCTTGGCCTGCACCGGGTTGAAGTTGCCCGCCTTCTTCAGCTTGGTGAAGAAGTCCAGGCCGGGCTGGATGTTGTCGAGGCTGCCACCGTTGGCCAGGGCCGCCGCGTAGACGCCGGCGAAGGCCGCGCCGGCCTGGGTCGGGTCGCCGTTCAGCGCGACCATGCCCTTGTACTCGGGCTTGAGCAGGTCGGCGAAGGTCTTGGGGCAGTTCGGGACCTTGGTCTGGTTGCAGCCGATGGAGACATAGCCGCCGTAGTCGAAGGTCCAGGAGCCGTCGGCGGCCGCCTGGCCGGTGGGGATGGAGGAGAAGGTGGCGACCTTGTACGGGGCGAACAGGCCCTGCTGGGCGCCGCTGAGGGCGAAGGCGCCGCCGAGGTCCAGCACGTCGGGCGCGCGGCCTTGGTTCTTGGTGGTGGTGACGGCGTTGATCTCGTCCTGGCTGGAACCCTCGGGGTTCTCGTCGTTGATCTTGATGCCGTACTTCTTGGTGAAGCCGTCCATGATCGCGCCGTAGTTGGCCCAGTCACGAGGGAGGGTGATCGCGTTCAGCGTTCCCTCCTTCTTGGCGGCCGCGACCAGGGCGTCCATACCGCCCAGGTCGGCCGCGGAGGTCGCGGTGGCAGCGCTCTTGGTGCCGGACGTGGAGCCGGCTGCAGTGGTCTTAGACGTCGAGGAACCACAGGCGCTGACAGCGAGCGCTGCGGCCACCAGGACGCCGGTGAGGGCGGCGGCCCGGGTACGGGAGGGGGTCACGAGGTCTCCTGACGAGGCGTCTGAAAGGCGAGACTTGTTTGGACAAGCTGGTGACAGTACGCCCGAGGATGATGACAGCACGGTTAACGCGGCGTAGACACTTGCGCTCCTCTGGCTGTCGTTATCCTGCGTTCTGGGCCGGTGTTTCACGCCTCACCCAGGTAACGGTACGATCACGCAGTCGGCTGCACGGGGTCGCGCCGGGGTCCGGTCGCCGACAGTACTGTGCACAATCCAACCGCACTCACAGGGAGGTTCACACGGTGGCAGCACGCCACGAGGAGATCGCCGAGGAGCTCCGCCGCGCCATCGACCGCGGCGAGTACCCCGTCGGCGGCACCCTTCCCACCGAAAGTGACCTCGCCGCCCGCTACGAGGTGTCCCGGGGCACGGTCCGCCAGGCTGTCGCCGCCCTCACCTCCGAGGGCCGGATCGGCTCCCGGCAGGGCGCCCGCCGGGTGGTCCTCGGCAACCGCCGCAGCCAGAGCTTCGCCGAGCTGCGCAGCTTCGCCCAGTGGGCCAGGGCCATGGGCCGCACCGCCAGCGGGCGGGTGATCGAGCAGTACCGCCGCCCGGCCACCGCCGAGGACACCGAGCGGCTACAGCTCCCGCCGGGCTCCGATGTGCTGCAGGTGCTCCGGGTGCGCGGTCTGGACGGCGAGGCGGTCCTGGTCGAGCGCAACGCCTACCCGATCTGGGTGGCCGAGGCCGTGGAGCGGCTCCCGGCGGACTGTGAGTCCGTGGTCCAGGCCCTCTACGACGACATCGGCATCATCTTCGCCTACGGCGAGCACACCATCGACGCCGTCGCCGCGGGCACCCAGGACGCCGAACTGCTGGGCATCCGCCGCGGCGGACCGCTGCTGCGGATCCGCCGCACGACCACCACCCATGCCGGACGGCCCATCGAGTGGTCCGACGACCGCTACCGGCAGGGCTCGGTGAGCTTCGCCGTGTCCAACTCCATCGGCTCCAACCCGCTGGCCCGGCACGTCGGGTGAGGCATCGTCAACTACCGGTGGTTCCCGACGGGTTGGACTTGGCGGTGACCGGTCTGTCGTTCTGGATCTCGTCGAACAGCGTCGCCGAACCGCTGGGCGACCACAGCACCGCCGAGGCGCCGCCGGGTGTGGTGTAGTTCTGCGTGGACAGCGGCACCGTCACGGTCTTCCCGCCCGAGCCGCTGACCCGGTGCATCTGCAGGCCGAACTGGCTGAGCGTCCACATCCCGGTCCCCCGGTCCACCGTCAGCGAGTCCAGGGCGGCGCCCAGGAACGGGTACAGGGTGAACGGGTTGAGCCAGGTGCCAGGACTGACCACCTGCTTGGCCATGGCCTGCAGGAACTGCTGCTGGTTCTGGATCCGGCTGAGGTCCGAGTCCGGCAGCGAGTAGCGGGTGCGTACCAGCTGCAGCGACTGGGTTCCCTTGAGGGTCTGGCAGCCCGCCTTGAGGTCGGCGCCGGACTTGGCGTCGACGACCGGCGCGGACAGGCAGATCGGCACCCCGCCCAGCGCGTTCACGATGTCGACCACCCCGGTGAAGCCGACCTCGGTGTAGTGGTCCAGGTGGATTCCGGTGGTCGTCTCCACGGTCTTCACCAGCAGTTGCGGACCGCCGGCCGCGAAGGCGGCGTTGATCTTGTCCTTGTGCGACGCGTGCGCGGTCCCGCTGCTGCTCGTCCAGGCGGGGATCGTGACGTAGGAGTCGCGCGGGATGCTCATCAGCACCGGGCCGTTGGAGCCCTTGTGCAGCACCATGATGGTGTCGGTGTTGACCCCGGTGTCGGAGCCCACGTGCAGCTCCTGCTGCTGTTGCCTGGTCAGCCCGGCCCGGCTGTCCGAACCGACGATCAGCCAGTTGGTGCCGGGGCCGTCCGCCGGGCGCCCGCTGTAGTCGGTGATCGCGGCCACCTTGGTGAGCCTGCCGTCGGCCCAGATCCAGGTGCCGGCCACGACCAGCAGCAGAAGCACCACCAGCACACCGAGCAGGAGCAGCAGCGACTTCCACCGGCTGCGCCGCCGCCTGGGCCCGCGCTCGGCCTTCCGTCCGCTCCGCCCGGCCCGGTAGGCGCCGCCGGTCGCGGGGTCGGCCTGCTCCCTGGGCACCCCGCCGAGTCTGGCGGCCTGTGCCCGCGGCGACAGCTCGGGCGGCAGGGGGTCCTCGGGGCTGGTCATGATCCGATCATCGGCTCCGCCGCGCGGAAAGCGTGAGGGGCGCACGGCGGCGGGCCGGAAATTGGCCCGTCCGCCGTACGCCCCTCACTCCGGCCCCTCGACCGCCCGGTGTCAGCCGGCGTCAGCTGGAGAAGGTCGGCACCGTGGTGTCGTTCTTGAAGGCGTTGAAGACCTGCTGCGCCTCGGTCATGTTCCACTTCACCGCGTCGCCGTCGGAGGCGGTCGGGTAGTTGGCGTTGGCGATCGGCACGGTGATGGTCTTGCCGTTGCCGCTCTTGACGTCCTTCATCGCGAAGAACATCGAGGACAGGTCGGTGAGCCCGGTGCTGTTGTCCACGGTCAGCAGCGACAGCCCGCTGTTCAGCGTCGGGTACAGGGTGAACGGGTTCAGCAGCGTGCCGGCCGAGGTCGCCTTGTGCGACAGCGCCGCCAGGAACTGCTGCTGGTGCTGCATCCGGGCCAGGTCCTGGGTGGCCTCCTGGTGCCGCTCGCGGACGAAGGCCAGCGCCTGGGCGCCGTTCAGGGTCTGGCAGCCGGCCTTGAGGTTGGCGCCCGAGGCCTTGTCGACGATCGCCTTGGTCAGGCAGATGTCGATGCCGCCCAGGTCGTTCACCACGTTGACGAAGCCGGAGAAGCCGATCTCGGCGTAGTGGTCGATGTGGAGGCCGGTGTTGTACTCCAGCGTCTGCACCAGCAGCGCGCCGCCGCCCTCGGCGAATGCGGCGTTGATCTTGTGCTTGGCGGCGCTGTGCTTGACGCCCTTGCTGTCGGTCCAGGCCGGGATGGTGACATAGGAGTCGCGCGGGATGCTCATCAGCGTGTTCCCGTTGGAGCCCTCGTGCAGGATCATCATCGAGTCGGTGCGGGCCCCGGTGTCGTACCCGGTGTGCAGCGCCTGCTGCTCCGCCTTGGTCAGGCCCTGGCGGCTGTCCGAGCCGACGACCAGCCAGTTGGTGCCCTTGCCGGTGGCCGGGCGGCCGGCGTAGTCGACCAGCACATTGCTGTGGGTCAGCTTGGAGTCCGCCCAGCAGTAGGTGCCGACGCTCACCACCAGCAGCGTCAGGACCACGGTGAACAGGGTGAACCTGACCTTGCGGCTGCGGGACCACTTGCGTCGGCCCGAGCCCGGACCGGTCCCGCCGCCCTTGCCGCCGCGGCCCGGGCCGCGCGGGTCCAGCTCCGGCGGCAGACCCGAGCCGGGCGGGCCGGCCGGCGAGCCCTGCCTCCCGTAGGACGGCTGCTGCTGCGGTACGGGCCGGCCGACCTGCTGACCCCCGGACCGCCGGCCGGCGCCGGGGCCGCGCGGGTTGAGCTCGGGCGGCAGCGGCTGCTGGCCCTGGCTCTGCGCCCAGGGCGCCCCGGCCTGGCCGGCCTGGCCACCCTGGCCGGGCCGGCTGGTGCGGGTCTCCCAGCCACTGATGTCACCGGCGCCCTGTCCGAAACCGCCGTTGTTCCGGCGTGCGCTGGACCCGTCGTCCCAACCGTCGTGCGTCGTCATACGCCGAGGATGCCCTCTTTTGCTGTCCGTCAGGTGCGAAGAAGGCCGTTATGGGCAGGCTGTAGCAGTTTTGATGCACGTCGGTGAAGGGTCCGTGGCGCTGTCCGCGCACGTCGACAGCGGACAGCGCTGATCAGGACGCCGCTGATCAGGACGCCGCTCACCGGCAGACCACGGTGTCACCGCGAGTGGCGGCGATCGCGGACGCTCCGCCGGGGGAGGCGCTGGGGGCGGCGCTGCTCGTGGCCGGGGCAGGGGCGGGGGACTTCGCCTGCGCGACCGTCGCGGCCTTGGCGATCCTGGCGACGCCGGTGAAGTCCTTGCCGAGCACCACCTGCATGGTGCCGCCGAGATTCGGCACCGGTACCAGCTCGGCCCGGGGCAGCGCGGCGGCCAGGGTCCGCACCGACTGGTCCCAGCGCGGGTCGTACCGCACCACCGTCCGCGCCGCGGTGTCCGGGCCGGGGGCGTTGCTGGCGTAACCGCTGGTCGCGAACCCTTCGGCGCGCAGCAGCCGGTCGGCCCTGGCGCCCAGGCCGGCGACCCCGGAGCCGTTCTGCACCTGCACCCGCACCTGCCCCGGTGGGACGGCCGACGCGCCCGGCGCGGCCGACTGCCCGCTCGCCGGCGGGGAGGGCCGCGGGGCCGGCGGTGTCAGCGGCCGGTCCTGGCGCAGCGCCGTGAACAGCGCGCCGGCCCGCTCCTTGTCCCACAGCACGGTGGAGCCCCAGCCGGGGACCTGGTGGTTGAGGTCCGACAGCGGCACGGTCGCGAACGAGGCGGACGAGGGCCGCAGGTCCTTCATCCGCGCCACCAGGCCCAGCAGGTCCTTGTCGCTGAGCCCCTCGTCCGCCTTCACCGAAGCCAGCGCCGTCGAGAGCACCCGCTGCAGCCGCAGCGGATTGAGCAGCGTCCCGGAGCCGGTCGCCTGCTGGATGATCTGGGCGACGAACTTCTGCTGGCGCTGCATCCGGCCCAGGTCCGCGGTGGGGTCCACATAGCGGGCGCGGACGTACTTCAGCGCCGTCGCGCCGTCCAGCCTGGTGGTCCCGGCCGGGAGGTCCAGACCGGACTTGGGGTCGTGCAGCGGCCGGTCGGTGCAGACCGGCACCCCGCCCAGGGCGTCGACGGTGCTGACGAAGCTGAGGAAGTTGAGCTGGAGGTAGTGGTCGATGTGCAGCCCGGTGGCCTGTTCGACGGTCGCCACGGTCAGCGGGGGCCCGCCCATGCCGTAGGCGGCGTTGATCTTGCCCATGGACTCCGGCACCGGCTGCTGAGTGGCCAGGTCCTGGTGGGCCGGGATGGCGACATAGCTGTCGCGCGGGATGCTGACCACGCTGGCCCCCTCCCCGGAGGCGGACAGGTGCACCAGCATCATGGTGTCGGTGCAGTGGCAGGCCTCCCCGCCGGCGTGCAGCGACTGCAGCACCCGCTCGGGCACGCCGTCCCGGTCGTCGGTGCCCACGACCAGGATGTTGGTGGCGGCGTCGTTCGCCGGGCGGTGGGTGAGCCCGCCGAAGACATTGATCCGGCCGATGGAGTCGCCGACCCCGCTGACCACGGCCCGGCCGATCCCGCTGGTGGCCAGTACCGCGCAGGAAAGCGCCGCGGCGGTCCACAGCACCCGGCGGCGCAGCGGCGAGGCGGCGGCGGGGTCGCGGCGGGGTGTCGGCTCCCGGGGTTCGGCAGGCATCCTTCGGATCGTAGGACGGGGCGGGCGTCACGCCGCGCAGCAGCGCCGGGGTGTCGTGGCCGTCCACCCGTCCGGTGAATTCATTCTGATGATGCGACCATTCCGCCCCGGGGTTCGGCGGCGCACGGCGGGCGGCGGTACGGTTGCCCGCATATGAACGCCATCGCCGCCTCCAGCGCCTCCGGGGCGCAGCCGCTGCCGTCCGTCTCGGTGATCATGCCGGTGCTCGACGAGTCACGGCACCTGCGTGACGCCGTCCGGCAGATCCTGGCCCAGGAGTACCCCGCGCCGATCGAGGTGGTGATCGCCCTCGGCCCCTCCTCGGACGACACCGACCGGATCGCGGCCGAGCTGGTGGCCGAGACGGCGGGGAGCGACCGCGAGGTGCGGACCGTCCCCAACCCGAGCGGCCGGACGCCCGCGGGGCTCAACGCCGCCATCCGCGGCTCGCGCTTCCCGGTCGTGGTCCGCGTCGACGGCCACGGACTGCTCACCCCCGGCTACATCGCGACCGCCGTGCGGCTGCTGGACGGAAAAGGCGCCGCCAACGTCGGCGGGATCATGCACGCCGAGGGCGAGACGGAGTGGGAGAAGGCCGTCGCCGCCGCGATGACCTCCCGGATCGGGGTCGGCAACGCCGCCTTCCACACCGGCGGCGAGGCTGCCCCGGCCGACACCGTCTACCTCGGGGTCTTCCGCCGCGAGGTGCTGGAGAAGCTCGGCGGCTACAACGAGGAGTTCCTCCGCGCCCAGGACTGGGAGCTGAACTACCGGATCCGCCAGGACGGCGGCCTGATCTGGTTCACCCCCGAGCTCAGGGTCACCTACCGGCCGCGCCCCAGCGTGCGCGCGCTGGCCCGGCAGTACCGGGACTACGGGCGCTGGCGCCGGGTGGTGTCCCGCTACCACAAGGGCTCGGTGAACCTGCGCTACCTCGCCCCGCCGGTCGCGGTTCTGGGCGTGGGCCTGGGCCTGGTCGGCGGCGTGCTGCTGCACCCGCTGCTGTTCGCCGCCCCCGGCGGCTACGCGGCGCTGATCCTGCTCGGCTCGCTGCGCGAGGGACGCGGGCTCTCGCCCGCCGCCCGCGCCCAGCTGCCGCTGGCCCTCGCCACCATGCACATGTCCTGGGGCTGGGGCTTCCTGACCAGCCCCCGCTCACTGGCCCGCCGCGTCATCGCCAGCACCGTCCCGGTGGCCGGGGCGGTCGACAGCGAGGGCGCGGCGGCGCACTGACGCCGCGTCAGAGCTTGGGCTGCGACGGCGGAGTGGTGCCCTTCCACTGGTAGTTGGGCATGACGTTCATGCAACTGCTGTTGTCGTCGGCGTTCTTGGCGTGCGAATCCTGGGGCACCGATCCCTGCTTGGGCAACGTGGTGCTGAAGTCGTCGCCGCTGGGCCAGTCCAGGCCGATATCCAGGGTGATCCCGGTGGCGCCCGTTGACTGTTTCACGACGGTCGCGGTCAGATGCAGTGCCGTCGCGACCTCCGCGGCCTGGGCCTGCATGGCCGTGGGGTAGGTCAGCGTACTGGTCTTCGCCGCCGTGGCCGGGCTGTTGCCGACCTTCGACTGGGTGAAGCCCAGCCCCTTGAGCGCGGTCACCATGCTGGAGGCGCGGTTGTTGAAGGCGCCGCCGCTGGCGTTGACCACGGTGACCGGGAAACCGCCCTTGGCGGGCGGCGGGGTCGCGCTCTTGGACGGACTGGGAGCGGGCGTCGCCGATGCGGAGGCGGCGGGGGCGGCTGAGTTGCTGTCCAGCGGGATGTCATTGGCGATCATCGAGAAGAGGTGCTGGGCCGTCCCGGCCTCGGGCACCAGCCAGGCATTGGGGTTTTTCGGGTCCGCCGCGTGCGGCATGGTCACCGAGACGATCCGGTCCGTCTTCACCCCCTTGAGCTGGTCCGCCAGCCCCAGCAGCTTGGTGGCGCTGTTGAGGTTGTCCGAGAAGACGATGCTCTTGATCGCGCTCTGCGCCAGGCTGAGCATCTTCGTCGGGTCGGTCACGGTCCCGTTCGAACGCAGGGTCCGGATCAGCGAGTTGAGGTACATGTGCTGGGCGTCGGCGCGGCCGATGTCGCTGCCGTCCGGTGCGAAGGCGTGCCGGGTGCGCAGCCACTCCAGCGACTGCGTCGAGTTGAGCACGATGTGCTTGCCGGCGGCCAGGATCAGGTGCGAACCCTGGTCGTGCAGGCCGGTGCTGTCCCGGTAAACGTAGTTGTCGTCGATGTTCTGGCTGAGGCAGACCGGGACGCCGCCGACGGCGCCGGCCATCGCCACCACCCCGCTGAAGTCCACGGTCATGGTGTCGGTGATGGAGATGCCGGTCAGCCGCTCCACGGCGGCCTCGGTACAGCCCGCGCCGCCGCGGCCGAAGCTGGAGTTGATGATGTTGTGGACTGCCGCGTACCTGGTGCCGTTGCTGCCCGTGCACGCCGGTATGTCCGTGTCGGTGTCGCGGGGGATGCTCAGCATGGACGCGTTGCTGCGGTCGGCGGAGACATGCAGGATGATCTCCACGTCCGCGTTGCCGGGGCCGCTGTCGGCGCAGGAACCGCCGAGCGCGCAGTCCGCCGCGCTGCTCCGGGTGTCCGTCCCTATCAGCAGGATGTTCAGCGCGCTGTGGCCGCTGGCGTCCTTCTTGGGCGGTGGGAGTTTGTGGTCGCCCACGAAGTGGCTGGTCCTGATATTCCCGTTCAGATACGACACGTAGGCGAAGGCGGACCCGGCTCCCAGTACCAGAATTCCGGCACTTCCGTATGCCGTGTACTTCAGTATTCGTTTCCAGCCGGTCGCTTTTGCGCGGCCTGGTCGGCCGCTCCGCCGGGAGCCGCCCGCCCTGCGGGCCGCCGCACGGCCTCCCCAGGGTTCCTCCTGGCCTCCCCGCCCGGTCGGCGCTGACACATTTCGGTCGGAACGGCCGTTTTTCGGCACCACAGGACAACACCCCCAGGATCGTGACGGCATGGCCCGCTGCACCCCCGTGCGGAGCCCGACGGCCGCGCTCTCCCCCGCGGCCGTTGAGGAACGACTATATCGATTCGAGATCTGCCGTCCAGTTTCCCCTGTTCGGAGAAAAGAAAGAGCGCGGCCGGGCCCGATAAATCCGTCCGACCAAAAGGGACGTTATCCGGACTGTTCCGGCGCATTTCGTCACCATGCGTAAACGGGGTTCACCTTTGCGCATTTGCTCTGGTCGCCGCTCTGCTGGGCCGCGGTGGTCGGCACCGCGCCGGCGGACGGGGTCGCCACGGCCGGGAAGGTGCTGCCGGCGGGCCAGTCCGCGCCCACCACCAGGAGCGGCTGCGGCGTTGCCGCGGACTCGTGCAGGTCCGCCGACGGCAGGTGCAGGGCCTTGGCGACGAGCTGCGCGCCGGCCAGGTCGCCGGGTGCGTAGCTCAGGGTGGTGGTGTGCTGGTGGCCGGGGGCGTTGAGGCCGTTGCGGGTGTGGGTGAAGCCTCTGGCGCGCAGGGCGGTGGTGAGGGTGGTGGCCCGGCCGGCGACGCCGCTGCCGTTCTGCACGGTCAGGTGCACCTCGGCGGGGCGGGTCGGGGCGGCCGGGGCAGCGGTCGGCGGGGGCGATGCCGGAGCCGGGGTCGCGGCCGAAGGGGAGGCCGTGGTCGCCGGATTGCCGTGGGCGTCCAGCGGGATGTCGCCGCGCACCATCGAGAACAGCCGCTCCGCGTCGCCGGGCATCGGGATCACCCAGGCCTTGGGGTTGATCGGATCCTCGGCGTACGGCATGGTCACCGTGGTCAGCCGGTCCGGCTGCAGGCCCTTCAGTCGGTCGGCGAGCCCGGCCAGCCTGCCGACGCTGTCCAGGCCGTCGTCCACGGTCAGCGCCTTGGTCGCGGCGTCGGCCAGGGAGAGGATCCGGCCCGGGTCGGTGAGCGTCCCGGCGGAGCGCAGCTGCCGCAGCATCGAGGTCAGGTACATGTGCTGGACCTGGGTCCGGTAGAGGTCGCTGCCGTCCCCGAAGCCGTGCCGGGTGCGCAGCCACTCCAGCGCCTGGACGCCCTTGATCACATGGGTGCCCTCGGTCAGCCGCAGATGCGAGTACGGGTCGGCGACGTTCCCCAGGGTGCAGACCGGCACCCCGCCCACCGCGTCGGCCATGCTCACCACACCGCCGAAGTCGACCATCATGTAGTGGTCGATGTGAATGCCCGTCAACTGGTGCCAGGTGTAGACGGTGCAGCCGGGACCGCCGTGCGACAGGCTGTCGGTGATCTGCTCGTGCGGCGACTCCGGGTAGGTCTTCCCGGTCGCCGGGTCGGTGCAGGCCGGGATGTCGACCATGGTGTCGCGGGGAATGCTGATCAGCGAGGCGTTGCTGCGGTCCGCCGAGACATGCAGCAGGATCTCCACGTCGGCGTGGACCGGGCCGCCCACGCTGGCCCGCGCCCCGCCCAGGGCGAGATCGGCGGCGGTGTCCCGGGTGTCCGAGCCGATCAGCAGGATGTTCAGGGCGCTGTGCCCGCCGGCGTCCTGGGAGGTGTCGCCCTGGTCGCCGAAGCTGAGCGCACCGTGCTTGATGTTGCTGTCCAGGTACTGCACATAGCCCCAGGCGCAGCCGGTCCCGATGAGCAGCAGGAGCACACAGCCCAACGCGATCCGGCGGATGCGCACCCGCGAGCGCCGGGGCTCGCGGGTGCGTCGCCGCCCCTGGGGTTCGGCCTTGCGGCGGCTGCCGGTCTGGTTGGTGTCGGGCTGGTTGCTGCTCATCGGCGGTGGCCTGCCTTCGTGCTCTCGGGCGTCTGCGCCCGGTCCGCACCGGGCTAATGGCTGCCGCAGGCCGCCGTCGCTCGACTGCCGGCAGCGGCTGCGGGGGAGGGGGCCGCGAACGGCTTGCCTATGCCGCGGAAGTCCTGACCCAGGGTCAGCACCATGGGGTCCCGCAGGCCGGTCGTCTTTCCGTCGCCGTGCAGGGCGGACGCGGGCAGGCCCATCGCCGCGGCCACAGTGCGGGCCTGGCTGATGTGGTTGGGCGCGTACACCAGGGTGGTGGTCGGTGTCTTGGCCGCCGGGCCGCCGTTGCTGGTGCGGAGCCACTTCTCGGTGTTCTGCATCCAGCTGAGTACCGTCTCGGCCTCGCCCAGGGTGCCGCTGCCGTTCAACACGGTCACCCGGGTGTCCAGCGCGGCGGCCTTGGCGCCGGCCAGGAAGGTGCCGGAGACGGCGGGTTCGGGCACCGGTGCGGCAGCCTTGGCCGGCGCGGCGGTGCAGGTCGCGCTCGGGCTCGCGGCGGCGCTCCCGGCGGCGTTCCCGGTGGCCGCGGCCTGGGTGGTGGAACCGCTGTTGGCGCTCTTGGCCAGGACGTAGACGCAGCCGCCGCCGACGGCCAGGAGGAAGCAGGCGACCCCGGCCAGCCAGGGGCCGCTGCGCGCCTGCTGCCGCCGCCGGGGGGCCCGGCGGGGCTCAGCGGGCTTGCCGGGCTGCCGCGACGCGTCGGGCGCGGGCGCCGGCCGGGATGCTGCCGGGCGGGGTACCTCACCGGGCAGCCGCATCCGGTACTCGCCGGTGGCCGGATCCAGGACCCAGAGGTCGGCCGGATCAACGGCTGCGACGCCGTCGACGCCGGGATCCGGTCCCGTCCCGTGGCCCCTCTGCACGTTCCGCTCCGCTCTCCTCAGGATTCCTCTGAGTCGGCCACAGTAGCCGGTCTGTTGGTGAGGGTGGTGCGAAGGCAGGCGAGAGAGGTCAGGATGATGCGCAGATGTCCTGGTTTGCGGTACGTCCGGAGAAGGTCGGACCGGGAGTTGTAGGTGATGGCGTGCTGACGGTCTTGGTCGTAGCGTCTCCGGCCGCGGCGGTCGACGGCGACGCGGAGGCGGAGGCCGTACCGGAGACCTGCACCGGCTCGTCGTTCCTTATCCGCGCGAACAGCTCGCTCGCCTGGGGCTGCTGGAACTGGTCCCGGTTGGAGTCGTAGACGTACGGCTCCCTCGGCGCGGTGAGCAGCACCAGCTTGTCGCTGGGCAGGTTCTTGAGGCTGGTCGCCAGGTCGTACAGCTTGCTGACGGTGTTCAGACCGGGGTCGACGGTGATGGCCGAGGTCGCCGCGTCCAGCAGCGGGTACAGCTTGGTGGGGTTGAAGAGCACCCCGTTGCTCTCCACCTTCTGCGTCAGCGAGGAGAGGAACTGCTGCTGGCGGCCCATCCGCTCGGTGTCGCTGCCGTCGCCGAGGGTCTCCCTGGCGCGGACGAATCCCAGTGCCTGGTCGCCGTTGATGGTCTGGCGTCCGGCGGGCAGTATGAGGTGTGCATTGGGGTCGTTGACAGGCTTCGACAGGCAGACCTGGACCCCGCCGACGGCGTTCACCATGTTCTTGAAGCCGTTGAAGTCCACCACCATGAAGTGGTCGATGCGGATCCTGGTGAGGTTCTCCAGGGTGCGGATGGTGCAGGCGGTGCCGCCGAATTCGAACGCCCAGTTGAACTGGGCGAACTGGGCCCGGGTGTGGCTGCCGTCGGCGAGCTCGCAGGCGGGGATCTGCACCATGGCGTCGCGCGGGATGCTCATCGCGACCGCGCTCCTACGGTCCTTGGACAGATGCAGCAGGATCGTGGTGTCCGACCTGGCGGTGCCGTTGGGATCGCCGTAGGCGCTGTTCGCCCCGTCCCTGCTGTCGGAGCCGATGATCAGTATGTTCTCGGCGTTGTAGGCGACCGGGGCCACGGTGGGGCGCTGCGCCGGCGGGCCGAGCAGCCTCACGGTGGTGGTGTCGGTGTGGATGTTGTGGTTGAGCTTGCGGTAGCCGAGCCACACCGTCACCGAGGCCCCGACCAGCACCACGCCCAGGCCGAGTGCCACCCAGCGCAGGATGCGCCAACGGCGGCGGCGACGGTGCGGGGCTGCAGGGGCGCTGGGGTCGGTCGCTGCGTCGGTCCCTGTCTCGGTCCCTGCGTCGGTCCGTGCGTCGATCCCGGAGGAAGGATTCTGCTCCTGCTCGTCCCCCGACTGCTCGGGCACCGGCGAACCACCCCCTTGAGAACGTGTGTTCACCTGTCAGACGCGCGAACAGCGCAGGAAGTTGCACAGCTTTTCCCATGCTCACCGCAGAAGCCGTCGAGCATGCCGCAGACGACACCACAACTGCTCCGAAAGGGACGCTACCCGGCGCCGAATGGTCCACACCGGAGGCGGACGATCAGCTGATCCTGCGGGTCACCCGCTCCGACGCCATCCGCTGATCCAGCGCTTCGTCCGCAAGCTTCTCGCTGTTGCGGCACAGCACCACCGAGCCGCCGGCCGCCAGCGGCGCCAGCAGGCCGCCGCCGAGCCCGGCCCAGTCGTCGAAGGACAGCGTGCTCAGCACCCGGTCGCCCGGGCCGAGCTCCAGACGGGTCGCCTGCTCGGCGGCCAGCGAGACCACCTGGGCCCCCGTCAGCTGCTCGCCGTCGATCACCAGGGCCGGACGGTCCGGGTCCACCGGGGCATAGGGGACAAAACGGTCGCCCTGGGCCGGCACCTCGGCCGCGTAGTCCAGGAATCCGTTCGGCAGCTCGGGGAAGCGCCCGCCCAGCGGCCGCAGCGCGAGCGCCACCCGGTCACCGGGGCAGGCCAGCGCCTGCTCCAGGGTGTCGGGTCCGCTCACGACCAGCGACGCCTCGGCCGGATCGCCGCCCGGGAGCACCGTCAACCCCACCGACCAGCAGGCGAACAGCCAGATGGCGGTCTGCCAGTGCGCGGGCAGCAGCAGCGCCGCCCGGTCGTCCGGGGCCGCGGCGAGGTCGTCCTGCAACAGATTGGCGGTCTTCGCCACCCAGTTGTCGAAGGTCTTGACGGAGAGTTCGACTCTCTCGCCGGTCGCGTCGTCGTAGTAGGTGATCAGTGGACGGGCAGGGTCGGTCGCGAGGGCGGAGCGCAGCAGATCGGCGGGGGTCTCTGCGCCGCTGAGGGGTGTCTGGCTCATGGTGGTGCTCAGCCTATGCCCTGAGGATCGCGGGATTGCGACCCCATCCAGCACCGGACGGAGAAACCCGGTCAGTAAACGACAACCTCCCCCACCCGCGGAACCACCGTACTCACCCCCGCCGCACCCCGTACCCTGGCGGGATGCGTACGGACGAGGCGGCTGAGGCCCAGCGGGTCTGGCGTCCGGAGGGGGCGCTCGATGTCGCCGGCACCCTGGGGGTGCTGAAGTTCGGTCCACGCGACCCCGCCTTCCGGCGCACGCCGGACGGCGCGCTCTGGCGCTGCTCGCGTACGCCCGGCGGGCTCGGCACGCTACGGCTGGCCGGCAGCCCGGCCGAGGTCGAGGCCCGGGCCTGGGGTCCCGGCGCGAACTGGCTGCTGGACCGGCTGCCCGCCCTGCTCGGCGCCGAGGACGACCCCTCCGGGTTCGACCACTGCGGCAACGCCCTGCTCCGCGACGCGCACCGGCTCAACCCCGGGCTCCGGATCGGCCGCACCGGCCTGGTCATGGAGTCGCTGGTGCCCGCCGTCCTCGGCCAGCGGGTCACCGTCGGCGAGGCCCACGACGCCTGGCGCACCCTGCTGCTGCGCTACGGGGCGCCCGCCCCGGGCCCGGCGCCGGCCGGAATGCGGATCATCCCGTCGGCCCGGGACTGGACCATGGTCCCGTCCTGGGAGTGGCACCGAGCGGGCGTCGACGGCAAACGCTCCGCCACGGTGGTCCGCGCCGCACGGCTGGCCGCCCGCCTCGAACGCGCCTCGGTGCTGCCGACCCCGGAGGCCACCGCGCTGCTCACCGCGGTTCCCGGCATCGGGGTCTGGACGGCGGCCGAGACCCTGCAGCGCAGCAACGGCGACGCCGACGCCGTAACCGTCGGCGACCTGCATCTCCCCAACACCGTCGGCTGGGCCCTGGCCGGCCGCGAACGCAGCGACGACGCGGTGATGCTCGAACTCCTGGAGCCCTACCGAGGCCACCGCCACCGCGTGTGTCGGCTCCTCCGCACCACGAACTTGCGTGCGCCCCGGCATGCACCGCGGTACGCCCCGATCGATTACCGCGGGTTCTGACGTTTCCGGCTGTGGTGGGCTGGTCGCGCAGTTCCCCGCGCCCCTGGGGGCTGCAACTGACCCACTGTGGGCAAGTTGCACTATCAGGGGCGCGGGGAACTGCGCGACCAGCCAGCTACGGTCCGCAGCCGAAATCAGAGCTTCAGCGCACTTCAACAAAGGCGGCGCCGTCCCTGCGCGCCCGCGACGGCGCCGGCGCGGCCGGGTGCCCCACGGCGACCGCCCCCATCGGGTCCCACCCCTCCGGCAGCGCCAGCACTTCGCGCACCACGTCCCTGCAGAACATGGTGGACGACACCCACGCCGTCCCCAGCCCCTCTCCCGACAGAGTGACCAACAGATTCTGCACGGCGGCGCCCATCGCCACCACGAACATCTCCCGCTCCGCGGCAGCCCGCCCGGCGTCCGGGTAGTCGTGCGAGCCGTCCATCACCAGGCACGGCACCACCAGGTACGGCGCGTTGCGCAGCACGTCACCCCGGCGCACCCGGGTCGCCACCCGCTCCTCGCTCCAGCCGTCGAGCTCCCGCAGATCCCGGTTCCAGGCCGCGAGCATCGCGTCCAGCAGCCGGGTCCGCACGTCCGCGCTCTCCAGCAGGACGAACCGCCACGGCGTCGTGTGGTGCGGCGCCGGCGCGGTCACCGCCGCCGCGACCGCCCGCCGCACCGCGGCGCCGTCCACCGGCTCCGCGGTGAACGCGCGCACGGTACGGCGCCCGAGGACGGCCTCCCGGACCGCCTCCGACGTGCCCAGCCGGAACATGTCCTCGGCCGCGCTGCGGATCATCGGCCGGACGCCCGCGCCGTCCTGCTCCGTCACCAGCCGGCCCAGGCCCCGTACGACGGCCACCGGCAGGCCGCCGGCCTTGCCCTTCACCAGGTCGGCCGCGGCCGCCAGCTCGTCGGCCGTCGCGGTGACCGTCATCGAGAGCTCGTTGCCGTGCGAGTCCAGCCGACCTCTGTGGTCCTCCAGTACGTCGATCCCGGCCGCGCCGATCGCGACATCCGTCAACCCGTTGCGCCAGGGTCGCCCGAAGGTGTCGGTGATCAGCACCGCCACCCGACGACCCGTCAGCTCGCCGAGCCGCTTGCGCAGCGTCCGGGCCGAGGCGTCCGCGTCCTCCGGCAGCAGCAGCACGGTGCCCGCCGGGGTGTTGGACGCGTCCACTCCCGCTGCGGCCAGCACCATCCCCTGCCGGTTCTCCACGATCCTGGTCCGCCCGCGCCGGGCGACCACCCGCACCGTCTCGGCGTCGATCGCGGCCTCCCGGTCGTGGGCCCGTACCAGCCGGCCCTCGGCCTTGCTGACCACCTTCGAGGTCACCACCAGGACGTCCCCGTCCTCCAGCGAGTCCCCGACCGCACCGGCGACCAGCTCGCCGAGGTCGTCCCCGGCCACGATCTCCGGCAGCCCCGGTACCGCCCACACCCGCAACGCCGTCACCGGTCCCGCACCGCCTCCGCGAACGCCAGTGCCTCCCGAGCCATGGCCGCGCTCGCGTTCACGTCCGTCATCCACAGCGGCACCGCCCGGCACGGAATCCCGGCGGCCTCGACCTCGGCCACCGCCTCGGCGTCCGACTCGTCCACCAACCATCCGTCCAACAGATCAGAGCCGTAGTGCTTGGCCACCGCCGCGGCCGAGGTCTCCACCCCCACCGCCTCCAGCACCTTGTCGGCCATCCCGCGCACCGGCGCCCCTCCGATGATCGGCGAGAGCCCGATCACCGGAGCCTGCGCCGCGACCACGGCCTGCCGGATCCCGGGCACCGCCAGGATCGTCCCCACGCTCACCACCGGGTTCGACGGCGGCAGCAGGATCACATCCGCTTCGGCGATCGCCTCCAGCACCCCGGGCGCCGGCTTCGCGGTCTCCGCGCCGACCGGGATGATCGCGAAGGCGGGCACCGTGGCATGGTGCTTCACCCAGTACTCCTGGAAGTGCACCGCCTTGCGCTCCCCGTCGACCTCGGTCAGCACATGCGTCTCCACCCGGTCGTCCGACATCGGGATCAGCCGCACCCCCGGCTGCCACCGGTCGCACAGCGCCTCGGTGACCGCGCTCAGCGGGTACCCGGCGGCCAGCATCTGGGTCCGCACGATATGCGTGGCGAAGTCCTTGTCGCCGAGCCCGAACCACTCCGGACCGACCCCGTACGCCTTCATCTCCGCCTTGATGGAGAAGGACTCCTCGGCCCGGCCCCAGCCCTGCTCCTCGTGGATGCCGCCGCCGAGGGTGTACATCACGGTGTCCAGGTCGGGGCACACCTTCAGCCCGAAGAGATGGATGTCGTCGCCGGTGTTGCCGACAACGGTGATCTCCCCTTCGCCGACCGCCTGCTTCAGCCCGCGCAGAAAGCGCGCGCCCCCGATTCCTCCGGCCAATACCACGATGCGCATGGCGTCCATCCTCGCAGGTACCTCTGACGATCTCCTTACGTGGCCCCGCAGCGCGCCACGCGGCGCCCGGCCACCGCCTAGCGTCGCCGGCATGGATGTCCTTCTCACCGGCGGTGCCGGTTTCATCGGCTCGGCCGTCGCCACCGCGCTCACCTCGGCCGGCCACTCCGTACGCGTCCTCGACGCCCTGCTCCCCGCGGTCCACCCGACCCGGAAACCGCCGCCCTTCCCCGACGGAGTCGAGTTCGTCCGTGGCGACGTCCGCGACGCCGCCACCGTGGACGCGGCCCTCGACGGAGTGTCAGCCGTCTGCCACCAGGCCGCCATGGTCGGCCTCGGGCTGGACTTCGACGACGCTCCCGACTACGCCGGCTGCAACGACCTGGGCACCGCCGTCCTGCTCGCCGCCATGGCCCGGGCGGACATCCCGCAGCTCGCGCTGGCCGGCTCCATGGTCGTCTACGGCGAGGGCCGCTACCGCTGCCCCGACCACGGCGACGTCGCCCCGGGCCCCCGCCGCCCGGCCGATCTCGACGCCGGCCGATTCGAACCCCCGTGCCCGCACTGCGGCGCGGCGCTGACCTCGCATCTCGTGGACGAGACCGCGGCCCCCGACCCCCGCAACGTCTACGCCGCCACCAAGCTCGCCCAGGAGCACCTGGCCTCCGCCTGGGCCCGCGCCACCGGCGGCAGGGTGATCGCCCTGCGCTACCACAACGTCTACGGCCCCAACATGCCGAGGGACACCCCCTACGCCGGGGTGGCCTCGATCTTCCGCTCCGCCCTGGCCCGCGGCGAGGCCCCGCAGGTCTTCGAGGACGGCGCCCAGCGCCGTGACTTCGTCCATGTCGCCGACGTGGCGTCAGCCAACCTGGCGGCGCTGACCGATCTGTCCGACCGTCCGCCGGGCCACTTCCGCACCTACAACGTCGGCAGCGGCACCGTCCACACCATCGCGGACATGGCCGGGGCCCTGGCCGACGCCGCCGACGGCCCGGCCCCCGTCGTCACCGGCCGGTACCGCCTCGGCGACGTCCGCCACATCACCGCCGACTCGCGCCGGCTCCGCGAGGAGCTGGACTGGCAGCCGCAGATCTCCTTCGCCGTCGGCATGAAGGAGTTCGCGACCGCCCCGCTCAGAGCCTGATCCAGATCACGCGACGGCGCCGGCCGGCGGACCTCACCCGCCGGCCGGCAGCGCGATCTCGAAGCAACAGCCGCCCATGACGTTGTGCACCGACGCCCTGCCGGCGTGCGCCTCCACGATGCCCCGGACGATCGCCAGCCCCAGCCCGGCCCCGGTGTCGCCGTGGTGCTGCACGGCTCCGCCCTGCACCGTCCCACCCCAGGGCGCCCGCGGCGTCCTGGCGCTGCCGCCGCGCCAACCGGTCTCGAAGACCCGGGCGAGATCCTGCTCGTCGATGCCGCCGCAGCCGTCCGTGACGGACACCACGACCTCTCTTTCGTCCCGCCGCGCGGCCACCGCGACCGTCCCGTCCGCCGGGGTCGAGCGGATGGCGTTGAACAGCAGATTGCCCAGCACCCGGGTGATCTCCCGGCTGTCCACCTCCACCGGCGCCGGCGCGACATGCCCGCCGACGAGATGGACGCCGCGCTCCTGCGCCAGCGGGTACGCCCCGGCTATGGCATCGCCCACCAGGTCGTAGACGGACACCCGGGAGAGGCTGAGGGTCAGCGCCCCGGCCTGGATCCGCGACAGCTCGAACAGGTCGTCGACCATCCCGGTGAGCCGGTCCACCTCGATCCGCATCCGCGAGTGGTACCGGCCCGGGTCGTCCGCGACCCCGTCCTCCAGCGCCTCGGCCATGGCCCGGAGCCCGGCCAGCGGTGTCCGCAGGTCGTGCGAGATCCAGGCGATCAGCTCGCGCCGCGAGTGCTCCAGCGACCGCTCGCGCTGCCGGGACTCGGCCAGCCGGGCACTGGTCGCCTGCAACTCCGAGCTCAGCGCCGACAGCTCCGCGTTCAGCGGAGCTGCTGGTGCGGTGAAGCCCTCGTCGCTGCCGACCGTACGCGCGGCGCGGGTGAGGGCCCGGCTGCCGGAGACCACCTGCCTGCTGAGGAACGCCGCGACGATCAGCGAGACCACGCAGCCCATGCCCAGAATGGTTATCACGACGAAGTAGTCCTGCCGCATCAGCAGCATCGCCTGGGCGACCGCCACGGTGCTCGCGGTCAGCGAGGCCGCGGTCACCAGTGCGACGGTGAACAGCGACAGCGCCAGCGAGCGCCGCCGCAGCAGCACCACGGCGGGCCATCCCAGCAGTCCGGCCGAGGCCGCGCCGAGCGCGGCGTAACAGGCCATCATCACGTAGTCGTTCATGCCGCAGCCTCCTCGACCGGGTCGAAGCGGTACCCCACGCCCCACACCGTGGTGATCAGCTGCGGCGCGGCCGGATCGTCCTCGACCTTTTCCCTGAGCCTGCGCACATGCACCGTCACCGTCGACATGTCGCCGAAGTCCCACCCCCACACCTTGTTCATCAGCTCCTCCCGTCCGAAGGCCGTACCGGGGTGCTGCACCAGGAAGGCGAGCAGGTCGAACTCCCGCAGTGTGAGCGTCAGCTCCCGTCCGGCCCGGTGGGCGCGCCGCGCGGACGGGTCCAGCACCAGGTCCCCGGCCTGTACCGGGGCGGTCGGCTCGGCACCGGCCGCGCCCTCGGATCCGGGCGCTCCGGCTGTTCCGGCCGCGCCGGACGCCGCGCTGCGCCGCAGCACCGACTGGATCCGCAGCACCAGCTCCCGCGGCGAGAAGGGTTTGGTGACGTAGTCGTCCGCGCCCAGCTCCAGTCCGTTGATCCGGTCCTGCTCCTCGCCCTTGGCGGTGAGCATGACGATCGGCACTCCGCGCGCTGCGGGGTCGGCGCGCAGCCGTCGGCAGACCTCGAGACCGTCTATCTCGGGCAGCATCAGGTCCAGCACGACCAGGTCCGGTCGGACGGCTGCGGCCTGCGCCAGCGCGGCAGCGCCGTCGGCCGCACGTTCGACGGCATAGCCGGCGTGGTGCAGATAGCGGGTGACGACCTCGGCGATGGTGGGGTCGTCGTCGACGACCAGAATGCGGGATGGGGGCACAGGGTCGAGCGTAGAAGGCTCTGGGCTGCGCGTACGGGGTATGGACAGACGGCGTAGGACTTCCGTAAGGATCCATTGAGGCATTTGTCCCCCTTGTCGCTCCTACCGTGTCCGCCATGACCAAACCTCATCAGCCCTTCCAGGCAGACGTGGTGCTGCCCTGTCTCGACGAGGCGGAGGCCCTGCCCTGGGTTCTCGAACGCATGCCGCCGGGATTCCGCGCGATCGTCGTCGACAACGGTTCGACCGACGGTTCCGCGGAACTCGCCCGGAGCCTCGGCGCCCTGGTGGTCTCCGAGCCGCGGCGCGGCTTCGGCGCCGCCTGCCATACCGGGCTGCTCGCCGCGACCGCGGAGTACGTCTGCTTCTGCGACTGCGACGCCTCACTGGACCCGGCCGAGCTGCCGTCCCTGCTCGATCCGGTCCGTGAGGGATCGGCGGATCTGGTGCTGGGGCGCCGCCGACCCACCGTGCGCGGAGCGTGGCCGCTGCACGCCCGGCTGGCCAACGCGGAGCTCGCGCGGCGGCTGCGGGCCCGCACCCACGCGCAGCTGCACGACCTCGGCCCGATGCGCGTCGCCCGCCGCCGACGCCTGCTGGACCTCGGACTGGGCGACCGCCGGTCCGGCTACCCGCTGGAGATGGTCCTCGCGGCCGACGCGGCCGGGATGCGGATCGCCGAGCGGGAGGTGGCCTACCTCCCCAGGGCGGGCCGCTCCAAGGTCACCGGTACCCTGCGCGGCACCAGGCAGGCGATCCACGACATGGGCGCCATGCTCGCGGCTCCCGCGCCGACGCTGATGGTGCTGGCCAAGTCCCCGGTCCCGGGCAGGGTGAAGACAAGGCTCACCCCGGCCTGCACCCCCGAGCAGGCCGCCGCCCTGGCCGAGGCCGCGCTCGCGGACACCCTGGAGACGCTGGGCCGGGTGCCGGCCGGGCGGCGGGTCCTGGTCCTGGAAGGCGCGCCGGGGCGCTGGCTCCCCCCGGGCTGGGAGGTGCTCCCGCAGGCCGGCGGCGGCCTGGACGTACGGCTGGCGCAGGCGTTCGCCGCGGTGGCGGGCGACACGGCGGGGGACCGGACAGCAGGGAACAAGACGCCGGCGCTGCTGGTCGGGATGGACACCCCGCAGCTGAGCGCCCGAACGCTGGCCGAGGCGCTCTCGCCTGCGGGCAGGACCGGGGTCGACGCCTGGTTCGGCCCGGCGGTGGACGGCGGCTTCTGGACCCTGGGGCTGGCCCGCCCCAGCGCCGAGCTGGCCCGGCAACTGCTGCTGGGCGTCCCGATGTCCACCGCGACCACCGGAGCCGTGCTGCGCGGCCGGCTCGCCGCGGCCGGCCTGCGCGTCGCCGCGCTCCCGGCGCTGACCGACGTCGACACCGTCGCCGAGGCTGCCGAGGTAGCCGAGCTCGCCCCGCACACCCGCTTCGCCGAAACCTGGCGCATGGTGTCGCGGACCGTCCTGTCGCCGACCGCCGTGACCAGGCCCGCCATGTCCAGGACCGTCCTGTCCGCGCCGGGAGGTTCGGCCCGGTGACCCCGACGACCACCGCCGCTCCGACCGAGACACCGACCCCCGCCGCGCACCCGCCCCCCACTCCCGCGCCCTGGTCCGCGGACCCCTTCGCCGAGGCGATCCGCCGCGGCCGCGGCCCGCTCTGGCTGCGCCGTACCGACGGGCACCGCTACCCGCTGGACGTGGCCCGCTGGTGCGCCGCCCCGGACGCCGCCGACCGGACCCTGCTGCACCGCTGCCTGCACCGCGGCCTCCCGGCCATCGACCTGGGCTGCGGCCCGGGCCGCCTGGTCGCCGAGCTCCAGGCGCACGGGCTGCCCGCGCTGGGCGTCGACATCACCCGCGCCGCCGTCATCCGCACCCGCGGCCTGGGCGGCAGCGCGCTGTGCCGCTCCGTGTTCGACCCGCTGCCGGGGGAGGGTCGCTGGGGCACCGCCCTGCTCGCGGACGGCAACCTCGGCATCGGCGGCGATCCCGGAGCGCTGCTGGCCAGGGCCGCCGACCTGCTCGGACCCTCCGGACACCTGCTGGTCGAGGTGGAGCCGGAGGAACTGGAGGAGCGGATCACGGTGGCGGTCGAGGACGGCTCGGGCCGCCGCGGGCCGACCTTCCGCTGGGCCCGCCTCGGCGCCGCCGCGACCATGCGCGAGGCGGTGAGCCGGTTCGCCCTCGCCGACTCCTGGGCCTCCGGCGGTCGCAGCTTCCTCGCCCTGGAGCGACGATGAGCACGCCCCGGACCAGCACGGCCGGCGCCGTCCGAACCTGGCTCTGCGCCGCCGTGCTGGCCGCCCTGACCGCTGCTCTGGCCAGGACCTTCACCAGCGGCGTCACCCTCTATCACCTCCGCGCGCTGCACCATCTGTACGTCCTGGACGGGGTGCTGTTCGCGCTCGCGGTGTTCCTGCTGCGCCGGGTCCCGCCACGGCACACGGCGGCGCTGGTGCTGGTCGGCGCCGTCGCCGTGGCCCTCACCGGGCTGCTCGCACCACCCCGGACCAGCGACGACGCCTACCGCTACCTCTGGGACGGCCATGTCCAGGCGGCCGGGATCTCGCCGTACAGCTATGCGCCGACCGACCCGGCCCTGGCCCCGCTCCGCGCCGCCGACCCCGCGCTCTTCCCGGTCGGCAGCTCCTGCTGGGGCTGGGACCTGCACCGGGCCGGCCCGGTCTGCACCCATCTGAACCGGCCGACGGTGCACACCATCTACCCGCCGGTCGCCGAGGTCTGGTTCCTCGGCCTCTACGAGGCCGGACGGCTCACCGGCGGCCACGGAGTGCGGACCGCGCAGGTCGGGGGAGCGGCGCTGGCGGTGGCCACCTCCGTCGCGCTGCTGCTGGTGCTGCGCCGCAACCGGTTGCCGCTGCACCGGGCGGCGCTCTGGGCCTGGTGCCCCGGAGTGGCGATCTGGGCGGTCAACGACGCGCATGTGGACACCCTGGGCGTGCTGCTGGCCGTCTGCGGACTCGCCGCGGCGGCCCATCCGCGTCGAACCGCCGCCGGGGTCCTGCTCGGGGCGGCCGTGGCGACCAAGCTGATCCCCGTCCTGGTACTTCCCGGGGCGCTGGCCGGGGTCCTGCGCCGGCGGCCGTCCTGGCGCGACGCGCTGGTGCCGGTCGTCGCCGGGCTGACCTTCCTGCTCTGCTATCTGCCCTATGTGCTGGCCTCGGGCCCGGCCGTGCTCGGCTACCTCCCCGGCTACCTCAAGGAGGAGGGCTACGACCAGGGCACCCGGTTCGGCCTGCTGAACCTGCTTGGCCTTCCGCAGCAGTACCTCCCCGTGCTGGTCGCGGCGGTCCTGCTCGCCGCCGTGCTGCTGGTGCTGCGCAACGGCGACCCGGCCCGGCCGTGGCGCGGGGCGCTGACGGTCACCGGCACCGCGCTGTTCCTCGCGGCTCCCGGCTACCCCTGGTACGGGCTGCTGGTGGTGGGCCTGGTCGCGCTGGACGGCGACTGGGAGTGGCTGGCCCTGCCGGCGGCGGCCGAGGTGATGATCGTGCTGGGCCGTGAGCTGCAGCAGCAGGCGTACGCGGGCGCGCTGTGCGTGGTGCTCGCGGGCGCCGCGCTGCGCGCGCTGGCCCGGACGGCGGACCTGGGCGCCGCGCTCAGTGCTCCGGCAGTGCCTCAGCCGGCGCCGTGGCCCGCGCCGCAGCCTGCTCCTGTCCCTGCTGCGACTGCTCCCGCCCCCAGCCCGATCCGTACGGGGTCATTTCGGTGAGCCCGGGGAAGTAGACATGCAGGGTCACGGCCGGCTCCAGCGAGGTGTTGACCACCTCGTGCAGGTAGCCGGGGGCGAAGACCCGCTGCGCGCCCTCGGCCAGCACCCGCTCGGACTGCCCCGCGCCGGTGAGCGAACGCTCCGTCAGCTCGCCCTCCAGCACGGTCAGCACGCCGGACGAGCGGCCGTGGTCGTGGCGCCCGCTGCCCTGTCCGGGCAACCAGCTGAGCAGCCAGACCTCGTATCCGGGCCCGGTCTCCAGCTGTGCGTACCAGCGGGTCAGCGCGTCGTAGCGGACCAGCGGCTGCCAGCGGGCCCGGTCCGCGGCGACCCGTCGGGCCAGGGCGGCGAAGTCGCCGACGCTGACCGGGTGGGGGACCGGTTCGGGCGCGAGGTGGGGCCAGGCGAGCGGGTCGCCGGCGATGCTGACGTCGCTGAGGCCGTCGGCCCAGGGGGAGCCCGCGCGGGAGGCCGACGGTGCGGCTGGGACCGATGGTGAAGGTGGGGACGAAGCCATGGAGTGCTGATGTCCTTGCTGGCGCTGCGGCTGGGGAGGGTGTTTCCCGATGGGGCCGGGCGCGGAGCCGAGGAGACGCGGCGCCGGGAACGACCACGGGGCCGGACCGCGAGGTCAGGCCCTAGCTACAGCGGCAACAGAGCGCGCTGGCGGCACGGCGGAGCTCGGTGACGAGGCTCTCGGAGTGGGCGCGCTGCTCTGACATAGGCACAAGAACATCCCCTTCTGGTACCCGCTGTCAAACCTGACTCCCGGACCAGTGGCGGACATCACCCGATCGGGGGATAAATCACCTCTCGGGTTTGCCACTCAAGATCGCCGGGAACGAGGCGCTCAACACCCGTGTTTCGGCACTGCCTCCTGGGGCTGCTGTTGTGCAACCGGGTTCTTCGTGACTCTCGTCCTCCACTGTGCGGGGCTGCGTGAAGCGCGAATGGCGAGCAATCCGGTATGCCCGGTTATGCACACTTATGGTGGCGGCTTGGTTCCAGGGAGTGAATCCCGGACCCAATACCAGAGCATGGCTTGACTGGGCCAGAGTTGCGCACTTGTAATTTCACTCGTGTCGTTCAGTCGCACGAACAACGACCGCACCACGGGGACGCACGCTGAAGAGGGGCAGGAGGCGCGCTGATGAGCGAGCTCTTTGAGTTGATGATCGCCGACGAGGACGCCGGTGAGGAAGAGCTTGGCTGGCAGGAACGCGCCTTGTGCGCCCAGACCGATCCTGAGTCGTTCTTCCCGGAGAAGGGGGGATCGACCAGGGAGGCCAAGAAGGTGTGCCTCGCCTGCGAGGTCCGCTCCGAATGCCTGGAGTACGCACTGGCCAACGACGAGCGGTTCGGTATCTGGGGCGGCCTCTCCGAAAGGGAGCGGCGCCGCCTCAAGAAGGCCGTGGTCTGACATCCCATTCTGATCCACGACTCTGGTCCGACGATTCTGATCCACGACTCCGCAGAGCCCCGCCGGCAACCCCGGGTTTCCCGTGGCCGGCGGGGCTCTGCCGCGTCCCGGTCCGGGTACATATCCGGAACCCCTGCCGCTGCTATTTCCACACCGGCACTCAACGCCCTCAGTCGCAACCGTTAGTGTGGGGCGCTCACCCAGCACTCAGCCACTCAGCGAACCGGGGCCACCCACCGCGATGACTGCTACAGCGACGAGTCCCTACGGCCAACCCGCTCCCCAGCGGCCGCCCGCCTACCCGAGGCATCTGGTCACCGCCGTCCTGGTCAGCCACGACGGCGCCCGCTGGCTGCCGCAGGCACTGAACGGACTGCTCGGCCAGGAGCGCCAGGTCCAGCGCGTCCTCGCGGCCGACACCGGTTCCGCGGACCAGTCGCTGCAGTTGCTCTCCGACGCCCTCGGCCCGGACGCCGTGCAGCAGTTCGGACGTCGCACCGGCTTCGGCACCGCCGTCAACGAGACCGTGCGCGCCACCACCCCGCTGCGCCCGCACGACCTGCCCTACGCCATCTCCGCCAGCGGCTACGACCCCGTCGGAGGCGCGGCGCACGACCAGTTCGGCGACCCGCTGGGGCACCACGACGAGCTCGCCGACGAGCAGTTCGGCGCGGGCACCTCGGTCGAGCCGGTGGAGTGGCTGTGGCTGCTCCACGACGACTGCGAGCCCCGCCCCGACGCGCTGCTCAAACTGCTCCAGGTCGCCGAGACCACGCCCAGCGCCGCCGTGGTCGGCCCCAAGCTGCGCAGCTGGTACGACCGCAGGCAGCTGCTGGAGGTCGGCGTCAGCATCGCCCGCAGCGGCCGCCGCTGGACCGGCCTGGACCGGCGCGAGCAGGACCAGGGCCAGCGCGACCAGGTCCGGCCGGTCCTCTCGGTCTCCAGCGCCGGCATGCTGATCCGCCGCGACGTCTTCGAGGAGCTCGGCGGGTTCGACCCGGCGCTGCCGCTGATGCGCGACGACGTCGACCTCTGCTGGCGGGTGGCCGCGGCCGGCCACCGCACCGTGGTCGCCCCCGACGCCGTCCTGCGGCACGCCGAGGCCGCCAGCCGTGAGCGCCGCCCGATCGACTGCGCCCGCTCCGACCGCCCGCACCGGATCGACAAGTCCGGCGCCGTCTACACCCTGCTCGTCAACTCCCGTACCGTGCTGCTGCCGTACCTGCTGCTGCGGATCACCCTCAGCACCGTGCTGCGCGCCCTCGGCTACCTCCTCGGCAAGACGCCGGGCCAGGCCGTGGACGAGTTCGCCGGCCTGGCCAACGTGCTGCTGCGGTTCGGCCGGATCCTCGGCGGCCGGGTCCGCCGGGGCAGGACCCGCCAGCCGGACGCGCTGGACGACCGCAGCCTGTTCCCCGCGCCCGGTGCCACCACGCGGGCCGCGGTGGAGAACCTGGTCGCCGAGTTCGCCGGGAAGACCGGAAACGAGGCCCAGTCCAGCCGGCACGGCTCGGTCGAATCGGGCCCGGTCGACGACGACTCCGAGTTCCTGGAGATCGAGCAGTTCGCCCGGCTCAAGCGGATCGCCCGCAAACCCGCCCCGGTGCTCTTCGCCGGGTTGCTGGTGCTCACCCTGATCGCCTGCCGCGGCCTGCTCGGCAGCGGCACCCTCTACGGGGGCGCGCTGCTGCCCACCCCGGGCGGCGCCATGGACCTCTGGCGGCAGTACGCCGACTCCTGGCAGGCCACCGGCGTCGGCTCGTCCGGCGGGGCGCCCCCCTACCTCGGGGTGCTGGCCGCACTGTCGACCATCACCCTGGGCAGTCCCGGACTCGCCGTCACCCTGCTGCTCCTGCTCGCCGTGCCGCTCTCCGGGGTCTCCGCCTACCTGGTCTCCCGGCCGCTGATCGACTCCCGGCTGGTCCGGGCCTGGGCCAGCGCGGGCTACGCGCTGCTGCCGGCGGCCACCGGGGCCCTGGCGCAGGGCCGGCTCGGCACCGCGGTGCTCGCCATGCTGCTGCCGCCGCTGGCCCGCGCCGCGGCCGTCGCCGTCGGCCTCGGCATCCGCCGCGAGACCGCGGCCAAGGGCGGACGCCCCGGCTGGCGCAGCGCCTGGGTCGCCGCCCTGCTGCTCACCCTCACCACCGCCTTCGTACCGCTCGCCTGGCTGCTGGGCCTGCTGCTCGCCGTCGGCGCGCTGCTCGCCGCCTTCCTGCGCGGTGGGGCCTTCGGGCAGGGCCCGGAGGTGCTGCGCAGCCTCGCCCCGCGCTGCCTGGCCATCGTCGCCACCCCGCTGCTGGTGCTCGCGCCCTGGTCGCTGGGGCTGCTGACGCACCCCGCCCGGCTGCTGCTCGAAGCCGGCATCCCCGGCGCGGTCGGCGCCACCGCGACCCCCACCGGACTGCTGCTGCTCGACCCCGGAGGCAGCGGGACGGTCCCCGGCATCCTGGTCGTCGGCATCGTGCTGGCCGCGCTGGCCGCCCTGCTGCGCGCCGACCGCCGCCGCGCGGTGGCCGTCGCCTGGGGCGCGGCCTCGGTCGCCATCCTCGGCGCGGTCCTTGTCGGCACCACCAAGGTCGTCCCCGGACCGGGGGCGCAGGCCGTCTCCGCCTGGGCCGGACCCGCCACCCTGATCGCCGGTATCGCCCTGCTGTCCGCCGCCGCCATCGGCGCCGACGGCGCCCGAGCCCGGGTCGCCGGCATCGACTTCGGCTGGCGCCAGCCGGTCGCGGCGCTGGTGCTGGTCACCGCCGGGCTCGCACCGGTCGCGGCCGCCGGATGGTGGCTGATCCACGGAGCCGGCGGACCGCTGCAGCGCGGCAACGGCCAGCTGGTCCCGGCCTTCATCGCCGAGCAGGCCGGCACCGTCGACCAGGTCCGCACCCTGGTCCTCAGCACCAGCAGCTCCGGAGGGGTCGTCAGTTACTCGCTGGCGCGCGGCGCCGGGCCCACCATCGGCAGCGCCGAGACCTCCGTCGCGGCCGGGCCCTCCAGCAACCTCAACGCCCTGGTCGCCAATCTGGTCGCCGGAGCCGGCGGCGACCAGGCCGACGCGCTGGCCCAGTACGCCATCCAGTACGTGCTGGTGCAGGCGCCGGTCAGCACCCAGGTCAACGACACCCTGAACGCCACCGCGGGCCTGACCCGGGTGAACCAGCAGCAGAGCTCCAGCATCTGGCGGATCACCGCCAATGTGGCCAGGGCCGTCATCCAGACGCCCGGGGCCGCCGACACGGCCGTCCCCGCGGGCGCCGTCTCGGTGAACGCCACCATCCCGGCCGGGGCCGAAGGCCGGGTGCTGCGGATCGCGGACGCGGCCGACCCCGCCTGGCGGGCCACGGTGGACGGCACGGCACTGACTCCGGTCACCGTGGACGGCTGGGCGCAGGGCTTCCAGCTGCCGGCGGCCGGCGGCAAGCTGGCGGTGAGCTACCACGAGAGCCCGATGCACCTGGGCTGGATCGCCGGACAGTGCTTCCTGGCGCTGGTGGTGCTGGTGCTGGCCCTGCCGGGGCGGCGCGACCACAACGACGACGACCTGCCGGACGAGGGCGACGTGGACCAGCAGGCGGCCGCCGAGGCGCCGCTGCCCGGATCGCGCCGGGCCCGCCGCCTGGCCGCAGACGACCCCGGGTCGGACGCCCCGGCAGCGGACCCGGCCGCGGAGCCGGCCGCTTTCGCGGCGGCGCCGGGCTTCCAGGAGCAGGCGGCGCAGGAGCAGGCGGCCCAGGAACAGCCGGTGTACGCGGCCTATCCCGGGCAGCAGTACCAGGACCCGGCGGCGTACCAGGATCCGGCCTACCAGGACCCCGGCTATGCCCAGGGCTACCCGTCCACCGGGTACCCGGACCCCGCTTATCAGGGCCCCGGATATCAGGACGCCGGATATCAGGAAGCCGGCTACCAGGACCCGGCCTATCAGGACGCCGCCTACCAGGCCCAGCCGTACCCGCCCTATCCGGAGCAGCCGCCGCTGCCGCCGCAGCCGTACTACGACGAGCAGGGCTACCCGGTCCAGCCGCAGCCGTACGGCGACCCCCAGTTCGCCCAGCAGCCCCCCGCCCCGCACGGCTACGACTGGAACGGAGGCGCGGCTCCGGCGGCGGTTCCCGGCCAGTCCGGAGCGCCGCACGACACGGCCACCGGCGCCTACGGCTCGCTGCCGCCGGACGATCCGTGGCTGCAGGCCCAGCAGCCGGTCCGCCACCCCAACGACGAAGCCGGGAGCTGAGTGATGATCAGCCGTACCACCCAGTCCCTGCTCGCGGCGGTCGGCGTGCTCGCCCTCGCCGTCGGCATCGCCGAGGTCCATCCGCCGACCGGGCAGGCCGCGGTCGCCGGTGCCACCGTGCTGACGGCGGTTCAGCACACCACGCTCATCTGCCCGCCGCCGGTGCAGGGCGGCAGCGGCAGCACCGGGTACAGCCTCGCCGTCCCCGGCGCGCTGTCGGGCGTCGCCCCCGCGACCGCGAGCGGGTCGGGCAGCGGTGCGGCCGCCGCCAACGGCGCCTCACTCGGCAGCCTCACCCCCGGCGGAACCGGCTCCAAGTCGCTCGCCAAGCAGAGCCAGGTCGGCGGCAGCACCACGGCCAAGGCCGTCAGCGGTGACAAGGCCCCGGCCCTGCTGGCCGGTTCCGACGGCACCACCGCGCCAGGCTTCACCGTCCAGCAGACGACCAGCGGCGTCGGCTCGACCCTCTCCGGCACCGGCTGCACCGCCCCCGGCACCGAGTTCTGGTTCTCCGGGGCGGACACGAACAAGGGCAGCACCGACTACCTGGAGCTCAGCAACGCCGAGGCCACCGCCGCGGACGTGGACATCCAGATCTTCGGCCCCAGCGGCGAGGTGGACAACACCCAGGCCTCCAACATCAATGTGCCGGCCGGCGGCACCGCCTCGCTGCTGCTGTCCACCCTGATCGGCCCCGGCAACGACAACAGCTCGCTGGCGGTGCACGTACTGGTCCGCAGCGGCCGGGTGGCGGCGGCCCTACACGCCGACAGCGGTTCCAAGGGCGCCGACTGGATCCCGGCCACGACGGCCGGCGGCACCCAGGTCATCGCCGGGCTGCCGGGCGATCTCACCGACGCCACCCTGGTGGTGGCCGCGCCCGGGACGGCCGACGCCGACCTGAAGGTGCAACTCGCGTCACAGAGCGGCTGGATCACGCCGGCCGGCCATGAGACCGTGCACGTCAAGGCGGGGATGGTGACCTCGGTCGACCTGGGGAACATCACCCGCGGCCAGCCGGCCGCGCTCCGGCTCACTCCCACCGACCCCAAGCAGGCCACTCCGGTGGTCGCCGGTATCCAGGTGGTGCGCGGCGGCAGGAACGGGACCGACACCGGCTACCTGGCCGGCAGCGGCTCGATCGGGCAGCGGGCCACCGCGGCCGGGAGCACCGGCAACGACACCACGCTGCTGCTCACGGCCACGGACACGACAGCCGTGGTGAAGGTCGGCACGATCGGCTCCGGCACCACCCCGAGCAGCACCAGCGTCTCCGTCCCGGCCGGGACCACGGTGTCGGTCACCCCCAAGGCGCCGGGCAACGGGACCTATGCGGTGACGGTCGAGCCGGTGTCCGGGGGAAGCGTCTATGCGGCGCGCATGATCACTCACACGAGTGGTTCGGTCCCGGCATTCACCATCCAGCAGCTCACCGACGACCGCAGCACGGTGCAGATCCCGCACGCGGTACAGGACAACTCGATCCTGACGCGCTGACAGGTCGCGTCAGTCGTCGTCGGGGGAGGGGTCGACCGCGTCCGGATCCATCCCGAGCAGCTCGGCGACCTGCTCCACCACGATCTCGTGGACCAGCGCGGCGCGCTCGTCACGCCCCTTGGCACGGGTCTCCACCGGGCGCCGGAACACCACGATCCGGTCCGGCCGGCCCTGCCCGGCCGGAATCAGCCGGCCCAGCGGGACGTCCTCCGCACGGACGTTCTCCAGGTCGGCCTCGGGTTCCCCGGGCAGCGGGGCCGGGACGTCCTGCACCGCGAACTCCACCCCGGTCAGCTGCGGCCAGCGCCGCTCCAGCCGCTCCACCGACTCGCGCACATAGTCGTCGAAGAGCTCGGAGCGACTGAGCGACAGCGGCACCTGCGGGGGCGCGAGCGGCCCGCGCAGTCCCCGGCCGTGCCGGTCACGCCGACGAGGGCCACGCCCCGACCCTGACCCTGCTGGTCTGTCCATCCCCGCAGCTTACGGGCTGGGGAGCGATAGGGGCCGGGCGCCCACCGCCTGGCACGCGCTGATCCGGCCCCTATCGCTCCCCAGCCCGTGAAGGCTCCACGCGGCCGTGAACTCCGGCGACCCGACGCCGGATTGCGGGCGACACGGGGCGAGTCGTCGCGGACAGGTCGCCCGGTGAGGTACCGTCCATCGTCGTGAGCCCTGTACGTCGCTGTTCGCGCACCGCGTGCGGTCGTCCCGCCGTCGCGACGCTGACGTACGTCTACGCGGACTCGACAGCCGTCCTCGGACCGCTCGCCACCTATGCCGAGCCGCACTGCTACGACCTCTGCGCCGAGCACTCCGAGCGGCTCACCGCCCCCCGTGGCTGGGACGTGGTACGGCTGACCGTCGACTCCGGGCCGATCCGGCCCAGCGGCGACGATCTGGAGGCCCTGGCCAACGCGGTCCGCGAGGCCGCCAAGCCCCCGGTGCGCCGCCAGGACGGCGGCAGTCCGGCCGACCCCACCGAGGTCGGCCGCCGGGGCCATCTCCGGGTGCTGCGGTCGCCCGATCCCCAGCAGTAGCCTGCTCACAGCCCGTCCTTAACAAGCACCGGGTAATCTCCCCCTACCAGCTGTGACCGCAGACCTGTGACCGCAGACCAGAATGGCGGAGATTCCGAGTGCGTGACCTGAAGCAGATCGTGAAGGCGTACGACGTGCGAGGCGTCGTCCCCGACCAGTGGGACGTGCCGCTCGCTCGCGCCTTCGGTGCCGCGTTCGTCCTCGTCACCGGCGCGGACGCGATCGTCACCGGACACGACATGCGCCCCTCCTCCCCGGGGCTGTCCCGCGCCTTCGCCGAGGGCGCCGCGGCCCAGGGGGCCGACGTCGTCGAGATCGGCCTGTGTTCGACCGACCAGCTCTACTTCGCCAGCGGCAAGCTCGACCTGCCCGGCGCCATGTTCACCGCGAGCCACAACCCGGCCCAGTACAACGGCATCAAGATGTGCCGGGCCGGCGCCTCCCCGGTCGGCGAGGACACCGGCCTCGTCGAGATCCGCGAACTGGTCGAGTCCTGGACCGCCGAGGACGACACCGTCACCATCCCCGGCTCGGACGCCACCGCGGGGACCATCGCCCAACAGGACGAACTGCAGCCCTACGCGGACCACCTGAACGGGCTGGTCGACCTCCGTGGCATCCGCCGTCTGAAGGTCGCCGTTGACGCCGGCAACGGCATGGGCGGCCACACCGTGCCCACCGTCCTCGGCGGTCTCCCGCTGGAGATCGTGCCGATGTACTTCGAGCTCGACGGCACCTTCCCGAACCACGAGGCCAACCCGCTGGACCCGAAGAACCTGGTCGACCTGCAGGCCAAGGTCCGCGAGGTCGGCGCCGACATCGGTCTGGCCTTCGACGGCGACGCCGACCGCTGCTTCGTCGTGGACGAGCGCGGCGAGCCGGTCTCGCCCTCCGCCATCACCGCCCTGGTCGCCGTGCGCGAACTGGCGCGGGCCAAGGCGGACGGCGAGGAGGAGCCGACGATCATCCACAACCTGATCACCTCCTGGACCGTCCCCGAGGTCGTCCGCGAGCACGGTGGCAAGGTCGTTCGGACCCGGGTCGGCCACTCGTTCATCAAGCAGGAGATGGCCCGTACCGGCGCCGTCTTCGGCGGCGAGCACTCCGCGCACTACTACTTCCGGGACTTCTGGCGCGCCGACACCGGCATGCTCGCCGCCATGCACGTCCTCGCCGCGCTGGGCACGCAGGACGGCACCCTCTCCGAGCTGGTCGCGGAGTACGACCGCTACACCGCCTCCGGTGAGATCAACAGCACCGTCGAGGACCAGGCCGCGAGCACCGCCGCCGTGCGCGAGGCCTTCGCCACGACGCCGGAGGTGACCTTCGACGAGCTCGACGGTATGACCGTCACCACCAAGGACTGGTGGTTCAACCTGCGCGCCTCGAACACCGAGCCGCTGCTCCGGCTGAACGTCGAGGCCCGTGACGAGGCCACCATGGCGAAGGTCCGCGACGAGGTGCTCGCCATCGTCCGCGGCTGACGGCCCGCCCGCCCGTCCCCCAGTCGCCCGTCCCGCTGTACCGCCGCCGTACCGCCCCCGCGCCCCTGCCGTCCCCGACGGCCGCGCGGCGGCGGTACGGTAGCCATCCAGGGGCGAACGACGCCCCCGCACCCACCCGTCCCGTCCCCACCCGGAGCGCACCGGCCATGAGCATCGACCCCGCCCTGCTGGAGATCTTCGCCTGCCCGCAGTGCCACGCACCGCTGCGTGAGTCGGACCAGGAACTCGTCTGCACCTCTGCCGACTGCGGCCTGGCCTACCCCGTGCGCGACGGCATCCCGGTGCTGCTCATCGACGAGGCCCGGCGCCCGGCCTGACCGTCGCCACCGTCCCCGCCCGGGAGGCCACCGCATGATCGAGGAACGCGTACTCGACAACCCCGACGAGCTGGCGCGTGCCGACGACACCGAGGTCCTGCTCGACCTGGCCTCCGCGGGGGCCATCGTGCGCACCGCCGTCCGCCTCGCCGGGGAGGCCGGTCTCGACCGACTCCACCCCGAGGGGCGTCCCCGGGCGGTCTTCGTGGCCGGCCACGGCACCGCCGCCCTGGCCGGGGAACTGTTGGCTGCCCTCGGCAGCGGCAGCTGTCCCCTCACCGTGCTGCGTCCGACCACCGCGGACGACTCCGCAGGCTCCGCCATCGCCTACACCTCCGCTCTGCTGTGGAACCTGCCCGGCTGGGCGGGTCCGTCCGATCTGCTGATCGCGCTGTCCAGCACCGGGGCCGAGCCCGGCCTGGTCGCCCTGCTGGAACAGGGCTATGCGCGCGGCTGCTCCACCGTCGTCGTCGCGCCCGCGGACAGTGCCCTGTCCGAGGCGGCGCTGCAGACCCGGGGCCTGCCGCTGCCCTTCCTGGCCCGGGCCGAGGCGCCGCGCCACCGCACCGCGTTCCCGGAGGGGGACCTGCCCCGGGAGCTTCCCTCGTCGCTCTGGGGACTGCTCGCCCCGGTCCTCGTCCTGACCGACCTGATCGGGGTGGTCGACGCAGCCCCGGCCTCGGTGCAGGCGGCGGCCGACCGGCTCGACGAGGCCGCCGTACGCTGCCGCCCCGGCGCGGAGACCTACGGCAACCCCGCCAAGACCCTCGCCGTCCAGCTCGACGGGGTGCTGCCGCTGCTCTGGAGCGACGGCCCCTGCACCGGGGCGGTCGCCCTCAGATTCGCCGCCGCGCTGGCCGACCTGGCGGGCCGCCCGGCTGTCTGCGCGACCCTGCCCGAGGCCCTGAGCACCCAGTACGGCCTGCTGGCCGGGAACCTCGCGCCCGACCCGGACGAGGACGACTTCTTCCGGGACCGTGCCGAGGACGGGGCCGAGCTCAGGCTCAAGGTGCTGCTGCTGCACCGCTCGCCGGAGCCGGACCAGCACCCCGACCCCTTCGCCGACCCTCTCTCCGACCCGCCGGCGGACCAACGGGCCGACCAACAGGTCGGCGACTGGGCCGACGAACGGGCGGAGCAGGGCCGGACACCCACCTCCCGCCGGATCCTGGCTCGGGCCCGGCGCCTCGCCATGGACCATCAGATCGCCGTCAGCGAGTTGGCCAGCGCTCGTTCCGACAACCTCGAAGCGATCGCGGAGCTCGTCGCCCTGACCGACTTCGCCGCCGCCTACCTAGGTCTCGCCTCCTCCGGCACAGCTGACGTCCCCGCCGGCGCGGCACCGGCCGATACCTAGACCTTCCCTCAGCCCCTCCTTTCGTCCCTTTCGTCGACTGCTCATCGCCCGATGCCCAGAATCAGGAACTTCACCGTGGACCGCCTCAACAACACCATCCGTCCCTACGCATGGGGGTCCCGCACCGCCCTTCCGGCTCTGCTCGGCACGCCGGCCACCGGTGAGCCGCAGGCCGAGCTCTGGATGGGCGCGCACCCCGGAGCACCCTCCACCGTCCACAGGGAAGGCGGGCCGCAGACCCTGGACGCCGTCATCGACGCCGACCCCGAGGGCGAGCTCGGCGCCGCGGTCGTGGAGCGCTTCGGCCCCACCCTCCCCTTCCTGCTCAAGGTCCTCGCCGCGGGCGAGCCGCTCTCGCTGCAGGTCCACCCGGACCTCGACCAGGCCAGGGCCGGGTTCGCCGACGAGGAGAGCCGGGGCGTCCCCATCGACGCCCCCTACCGCAACTACAAGGACGCCAACCACAAGCCCGAACTCATCTGCGCCCTCGAAGACGCTGGGGGACGCGAGTTCGAAGGACTCTGCGGATTCCGCGCACCGGATGAGACCGCACGGCTCCTGGAGAGCCTGGCCGTACCCGCACTCGCGCCACTGGTCGAGATCCTGCGCTCCAAGCCCGAGGAGGAGGCCCTCCGTGAGGCGCTGACCCTCGTCCTCACCACCGATCCCGCCGCGGTGCGCACCACCGTGGCCGAGACCACCGCGGCCCTGGAACGAGCCGCCGCGGACCCGCACGGCGACCTGCCCGCGGAGATCCACTCCGCCCTCGGTTCCTACGCCGCCCTCGGCCGTGCGTTCCCCGACGACCCCGGAGTCATCGCGGCCCTGCTCCTCAACCACGTCCGGCTGCAGCCGGGCGAGGCGCTCTACCTCGGGGCCGGAATCCCGCACGCCTACCTCAGCGGCATCGGCGTCGAACTCATGGCCAACTCGGACAATGTGCTGCGCTGCGGCCTGACGCCCAAGCATGTGGACGTCCCCGAGCTGCTCCGTATCGTTCACTTCCGCAGCACCGACCCCGGCGTGCTGCGTCCCGTCCCGGTCCCCGGCTCGGACGGCGAGGAGCTCTACCCGACGCCCATCGACGAGTTCCGGCTCTCCCGCTATCTGCTGGACTCCGGAAGCCGCCGCGTCCCCACGACGACCCCGCAGATCCTGCTCTGCACCGAGGGGACGGCGGTCCTCACCGAAGAGGACGGCGCCTCACTCACACTTCGTCGCGGTGAATCCGCGTTCATTCCCGCCCAGGGCACGAACCTGCTCGTTGCCGGGGCACCCGGCGAGGCCCGCAGCACGGTCTTCCGGGCTACGGTCTCGCTGACCTAAGAAATACACCCGGGCACCGACAGACGCCCCGGGTTCCGGCGGAAAATGCCGGAACCCGGGGCGAAGATCACTCGTACGAGTGGCGTCGGAGTCAGCCCCCGAGTACCAGCTTCTGCAGCGCGGCCCGCGCCCGGGCATCGGAGCGGGCCCGCAGCGATACCGCCGTCGCCAGCGCGGTGGCCCACTCGTCCAGGGCCACCGGCTTGCGCGACAGCACGACTCCGCGCACGACCGTGGCGACCTCGCCCTGAGGGCGCCCGTGTGCCAGCGTGAGGATCAGCCGCCGGTCGTCCAGCGAGACCTCCAGCTTCTCGACCCGGCCCTCCCGACCGGCCAGCCGGTCCCCGACCGACCGCTTGCGCTCGAAGACCACCGACCCGGGCGGCAGCGCGTCGGCCAGTGAATCGGTCAGCACCTTGACGTAGATCTCCAGATCCGCCGAGTCCTGGCGCAGCGCGGCGGCCAGCATGTCGATCGACGCCTCCGGAGCCTCGGCCACGCCGTCGACGGCGTCCGCACCCTCGACGGCGCCGTTCACGTCGTCCGGCCGAGCGGGCAACGGGTCATGCTCACTCATCGTCCATCCCCTGCGTCGTCCATCCCTGCGTCAGCACCAACCGGACCTTCGAAGCTTCTCACCCGTCCAGGCTGAGCACCATCGTCGGCCGCTCGATCTCATGGTCCGCCCGCAGTGGGCGGACCGCCGTGCCGATGGAGAAGAACTCGGTGGTGTGGCCGCCCCAGCGGTGGTTGTGCGCGTTCAGCTGCACCCCGACGACGCCCTCGGCGTGCAGCGCCTCCGCCTCGGCCTGCATCCGCGCCATGGCCAGCTCGCGGGCGTCGTAGAGGGCCTGGGTGAACTGCTCGATCTCCACGTTCTTGCCGAGGTTGGAGAAGACCGCGCCCATCTTCTGGTGGGCGATGTGGTAGACGCAGGTACCCATCACCATGCCCAGCGGCGCGTAGCCGGCCCGGATCAGGGTCCAGAAGTCCTGTCCGGACAGGTCCGAGGTGAAGGGCTGGCCCTTGTTGTTGCGCCAGCTGCCGCCGCCGGGGGGCGGGTTGTCCGCCTTCACGGCGGTGCCGATCGCGATGAACTCGGCCACGTCGTTGCCGAACTCGCGCGCCTCGACCGTGAGCCGCACCCCGACGATGCCGTCCGCCCCCAGCGCGGCGGCCTCGGCCTCCATCCGGGTCATCGCCAACTCGCGTGCGTGGTACATGGCCTGACTGAGGGTCTCCAGTTCCTGGTTCTTGCCCCAGCGGCCGATCTGGATGCCCACGTGGTAGATCGAACTGCCCAGCACCAGGCCGATCGGCTTGAACCCGGCCTCCCGCACCAGCAGGAACTCGTTCACGGACAGGTCGCTGGTGAAGATCGAACCGGGTTTGCCCGGCTCCAGCTCGGCCAGTCGCCGCATCGCATCCGCCGGAACGCCCTGGGCGTTCGGCTCCGTGTTCGTCATCTCGCTACCCCTCGTCACACCAAGCAGTTCGGACAGTCGGTTCTGTGGCTTTGATCGGTCGGTGACGCTAGCCACCCGTCTCGTTCAGCTCCTGCACCAGCCGCTGGTACTGCGCCCGGTCCCCGTAGGGGCTGGACGCGACCGCCGCCAGCCGCCGTTTCAGCAGCTCGCCGCGGTCGCCCAGGGGCATCACCGAGAGCGTCCGGGGAGGCTCACGCCGGGCCTTGAACCTGGCGATGGTGGTTCCCACCATCGTGGACTCGGCGACGTGGTCCTCCTGCTCGGAGTTGTTGCGGTTACGAGCCCGCAGGCAGGACTCCCGCCAGACCCGCAGATCGCTGCTGGCCATGATGACCGCGTCCCCGCCCTGCCGGGAGCCCTGGAGCTGCAGCTGCCGGCGTGCGTCGGAGCGCACCTCGTGGATCAGGTCGCTCCAACCGGTGACCTCGATATTGCGCCAGGAGTAGCTCTGCGACTGGGTGCGGTAGTCGTCGTGGCGCACCCCGATCGACATCCCCACCAGCAGCTCCACCGGCACCCAGCCGGAGGCGACCAGCTTGGCGAAGCCCTGCCCGTCCAGGTGCGAGGTGAACGGGTGCTTCGGCCGCACCGTCCCCTGGGCGCGTACCGCCGTGCCGATCACCTTGAACTCCAGGCAGTTCGGCTGAGCCACGAACGGGGCCATGGTGAGGGCAGCCGAAACCACTCCGTCCCCGCCCAGCGCCAGGCACTCGGCCGTCATCCGCTGCAGTGCGGTCTGCCGTGCGCTGTTGAAGACCCCGACCAGCGCCGCGGCCGGTGACCCCTGTCCGGAGACCGCGATCGGCGCGTCGCCCACGTTCCCGTAGCTGAAGCCGTACCCGGCTCCGGGGAACAGGCAGTCGTGATAGCCCCAGTACCGCCCGCTCCGGCCGACGTGGAAGACCGCCGACCCCATGACCTGTCCGACCGGCTCGAAGCCGACCGAACGGATCGACGCGAACTCACCGGTCGACAGCGCCGAGGTCCACGTCCCGCTCGCCCTGACCTCGGCCATGCGCTCCGCTGCCGCCGGCGGCAGCCCGCTGCCGCTCCATGGCACCGACATCCGCTCCACCCCATCCGCCGCGCACCTAGGACGCGCCCTAGGACGAAGATTCGACCGTGCGTATCGGAATGTACGCCTGTCCTCTCGAATCCATCACACACCCCCGAGGCCGAATCCGGCCGTCTCGCGGGCGACGCGTCGGCGGGTCGGTGTAGATTCGTTGCAGAGCCAGACGTCGCTGCTGATGGCGGTCGGTGAGTTCGGGCAGGTCGTCCCGCAGGGGAGGGCAGTCCGGGCCAGCCGAGGGAGAGAGGGCCTCCGACGCACTGGGCCGCACAAGGCACGACCTCGCAGACTCGCGCACCCTGCGCGACGTCGGCGCTGCTCGTCGTGTCCGCGTCCCACCACTGCCCGGGCCGGCGCAGCCGGCGCCTCGTAGCGATAGCGATGGAGACCAAGCATGTCCGCAACTCCCACCGGCGACTTCAAGGTTGCCGACCTCTCCCTGGCCGCCTTCGGGCGCAAGGAGATCCAGCTGGCCGAGCACGAGATGCCCGGCCTGATGTCCATCCGCAAGGAGTACGCGGCCGCCCAGCCGCTGGCCGGCGCCCGGATCACCGGCTCGCTCCACATGACCATCCAGACCGCCGTGCTCATCGAGACGCTCACCGCTCTCGGCGCCGACGTCCGCTGGTGCTCCTGCAACATCTTCTCCACCCAGGACCACGCCGCCGCGGCGATCGCGGTCGGCCCCGAGGGCACCTCCGAGAACCCGCAGGGCGTCCCGGTCTTCGCCTGGAAGGGGGAGAGCCTGGAGGAGTACTGGTGGTGCACCGAGCAGGCCCTCACCTGGCCCGGCGAGGTCGGCCCCAACATGATCCTCGACGACGGCGGCGACGCCACGATGCTGATCCACAAGGGCGTCGAGTTCGAGAAGGCCGGTGTCGCGCCGGACCCCTCGACCGCCGACAACGAGGAGTTCCGCATCGTCCTGGAACTCCTGAACCGCAGCCTTGCCGAGAGCAAGAGCAAGTGGACCGAGGCCGCCGCCGCGATCAAGGGCGTCACCGAGGAGACCACCACCGGCGTCCACCGCCTGTACGAGATGTTCCGCGACGGCAGCCTCCTGTTCCCGGCCATCAACGTCAACGACGCCGTCACCAAGTCGAAGTTCGACAACAAGTACGGCTGCCGCCACTCGCTGATCGACGGCATCAACCGAGCCACCGACGTCCTCATCGGCGGCAAGGTCGCCGTGGTCTGCGGCTACGGCGACGTCGGCAAGGGCTGCGCCGAGTCCCTCCGCGGCCAGGGCGCCCGCGTCATCGTCACCGAGGTCGACCCGATCTGCGCCCTGCAGGCGGCGATGGACGGCTACCAGGTCACCACCCTGGACGAGGTCGTCGGTATCGCCGACATCTTCATCACCACCACCGGCAACAAGGACATCATCCTTGCGAGCCAGATGGAGAAGATGAAGCACCAGGCCATCGTCGGCAACATCGGCCACTTCGACAACGAGATCGACATCGCCGGCCTCGGCAAGCTGCCGGGCATCGTCCGGACCGAGGTCAAGCCCCAGGTCCACGAGTGGCGCTTCGCCGACGGCCACACCATCATCATGCTGTCCGAGGGCCGCCTGCTGAACCTCGGCAATGCGACCGGTCACCCGTCGTTCGTGATGTCCAACTCCTTCGCGAACCAGACCATCGCCCAGATCGAGCTCTTCACCAAGACCGAGGAGTACCCGGTCGGCGTCTACGTGCTGCCCAAGCACCTGGACGAGAAGGTCGCCCGCCTCCACCTGGACGCGCTGGGCGTCAAGCTCACCGTCCTGACCGAGGAGCAGGCCGCCTACATCGGCGTCCCGGTCGAGGGCCCGTACAAGCCGGAGCAGTACCGCTACTGAGCCGCGCGGTGAGAGTGCGTTGAGCGCGTTGGAGTGGCCGACCCCCCGATCCAAGGGAGGTCGGCCACTCCGCTGTCCACCCATAGAGTCGGACCATGCCCAGCGGCCGCTACTCCTTCCACGACACCCACGACGACACCCCTCTCGGCGAGGAACGCTTCAGCTGCGCCCGTGGCCCGTCCGGCTGGCGCTACACAGCGCAGACCTTCTCCGCTTCGGGGGAGCCCGAGGGGTCGATCGACCTCACGCTCGACCAGTACAGCCGCCCGCTCCGGCTGGAGCTCCGGCACCAGGGCTGGCAGGTCCGCGGCGGTCTGCTGGACGGTCTCAGCTGGGTCCGCAGCCACGAGGACGACCCCACCGGCCAGCACGCCCGCGAGGGCACCGAACGCGCCCACGCCTTCATGGGCCGCTCCCCGGCCTTCCTCATCGCGACCGCCCGCCTGCTCCGGCTCCAGCCCGGCAGCACGACCCGGCTGCGCCTGGTGAACCTGACCGACCCGGTGCTGGCACCGCACACCATCGACCAGGGCTGGACCCTGGAGGCGACCGAGTCCCACACCACCGACAGCGGCCCACTCCTGGTCGAGCGCTACCGCGTGGCCGACCTCGGCACGGGCGAGGAGCGCGTCGTCCACCTGGCCGGCGATGTCCTGCTGGCCGCCCCCGGCATCGAGCTGGAGCAGCTGGAAACTCCACCCAGCAAAGCCGTTGACGGGCCCGGCGACGCCGGGTAGGTTCAAGCGGTTGCCTGCGATTGGACAAGTCGCATGGCAGGTGAGTAGTCTCTGACACCTCGCCCCCGAGGGCAGTCGAAATCCAGCAGGGAATCTGGCAGAAATGCCGGGTCAATGCTGTTCGCGCTGTCGCAGGCGGTGGGCCGTGAAAGCGGGTCGGAAAGCCTGATAAGCTTACTGACAACGGCGGGGAAATTCGCCGCCGGCACAGCAGTAAACGTAATTCGACTGGTTCGACCGGCCGAAACGGTCTGCTAAGCTGGAAAACGAAGGAAGCGCCCGGAGGGCTGGTGTGAAAGCCGCTCGAAGGAAGCGTCCGTACCTTGAGAACTCAACAGCGTGCCAAAAGTCAA
>NZ_JBGCAQ010000024.1:0-148838 GCF_041261405.1 Streptacidiphilus sp. EB103A
ACCCCCCCGGCCGCCCCCCGGGGCCCGTGTGTGGGTCTGGCGGGGGGGGGGGCCCCCGCCCCCCCCCCCCCCCCCCGGGGGGGGGGGGGGGGGCCCCCCCCCCCCCCCGCCCCTATGTAGTCAGTTGCTGGTCTCAGCGGGGCGGTTCGGGTCTGAGGACCATTCGCTCCAGGAGCCTGGGTAGAGGGCTCCGTCGATTCCGGCGAGGCTCAGTGCCAGCAGTTCGTGGGCCGCGGTGACGCCGGAGCCGCAGTAGACGGCGATCTCGGTGCCGGGCTTGACCCCCAGCGCGGCGAAGCGTTCAGCGAGCTCGGCCGCAGGCCGGAAGCGGCCGTCCGGGAGCAGGTTGTCCGTGGTGGGGGCGCTGACCGCGCCGGGGATGTGGCCCGCGCGCGGGTCGATCGGCTCGGTCTCACCTCGGTAGCGCTCGCCCGCACGGGCGTCGAGCAGCAGTCCGGTGCGGGCCAGCACCGCCGCGGCGTCCGCGTCCACGGTGGGCAGCGTGCCGGGGGCGGGGATGAAGTCGCCCTGCTCCGCGGGCGGAGCCTCCTGCTGCAGCGGCAGGCCCGCGGCCGTCCACGCGGCGAGGCCGCCGTCCAGCACCCGGACCCTGCTGTGCCCGGCCCAGCGCAGCAGCCACCAGGCGCGGGCCGCCGAGGCCGAGGTCGCGGCGTCGTAGACGACCACCTCCCGGTCCGCGCTCACGCCGGCCGCCCGCATGGCCGTACCCAGCACCTCGGGCTCCGGCAGCGGGTGGCGTCCGCCCGGCCCGGGCGGGGCGGCGAGCTCCGCGTCCAGCGCGATGAAGTGCGCGCCGGGGATGTGGCCCGCGGCGTAGTCCGCGGCGCCAGGGGGAGGGGTGCCCGGCTCCCAGCGGCCGAGCTGCCAGCGGACGTCGAGCAGCGCTGGCGGGTGCTCAGCGGCGAGCGCTGCGGAGAGCTCGTCGGCGGTGATCAGTGGGGTCGACTCCATGGGGATCATTGTGTCCCCAACGAGGGGCCGGAGTCGGCCAAAGGTCCACTGTGTTCAGGACACCGTAAGGACGATCCGGGGTGGCGCATTCACGACCCCGAATTCGAACAGACTGGATCGCCGTTGCCGAAGGGGAGAACATCCGGCGAGAGCGCGCCGGCGCCGGAGGTCGCCGCGGTGACCCGGTGGATGTGGTGCCGCCGACACAGCACCTCGTACCCGACCTCATCGCCCACCCGTCGCCCACCACCACCCTTGTTCGAGGTGCTTCGCACCGCTTCCTCCGCGGTGACGTCGCCGACCACCACCTGGGCTCCCTCGACCACCATCACCCCGCCCACGGTGCGGGCGTTGTGGGTGGCCCGGGAGCCGCACCAGCACAGGGCCTCGACCTGGAGCACCTCGACCCGGTCGGCGAGCTCGATCAGGCGCTGCGAGCCGGGAAAGAGCTTGGTGCGGAAGTCGGTGGTGATGCCGAAGGTGAAGACGTCGACGCCCAGGTCGTCGACGACCCGGGCCAGCTGGTCCACCTGCTCGGTGGTGAAGAACTGTGCCTCGTCGCAGATCAGATAGTCGCAACGGCCCCCGGCCGAGAGTTCGGCGACCACATGGGCGTGGAAGTCCAGGCCGTCGCCGACCTCCACCGCCTGGGTGGCCAGTCCCAGCCTGCTGGACAGGGTGGCGGCGCCGGCGCGGTCGTTGCGGGTGAAGATCAGGCCCTGACGGCCGCGCGCACCGTGGTTGTGGTCCATCTGCAGGGCGAGGGTCGACTTCCCGCAATCCATCGTTCCGGAGAAGAAGACCAGCTCAGCCATGGGAGGGGAGATACCTTTCAGCGGGGGTGAGGGAGTTCAGCGCCGGGCTTCGAGCAACGGGACGAGCTGTTCGGCCCGGGTCATCGAGCCGTGCAGTCCGACCATCGCGGACTCCCCCGGCTCGCGGCGGGTGGCGATCACGGCCATGTCGGCGACGGCGGCTGCGACCACATCGCCGATCCGCCCGTACACCCGGTCCTCGACCACGGGGCCGAACCAGCCCGCGGCGATGGCCTGGTCGCGTTCGGCGATCCACATCCGGTCCCCGAGGCGTTCGCGCCACACGGCGAGCAGGTCGGCCTCGGCGCCGGGGTGGGCGTAGAGGTGCCGGGCCCGGCCCTCGCCGCCGAGCAGCAGCAGCCCCGACCGCAGCTCGGCGTCCTCGTCCACGTCGACGCGGTCGCCCGCGGCGATGTCGAGCATGCCGTGGTCCGCGGTGACATAGAGCGCCGAGCGGGGCGGGAGCTGCTCGGCGAGGCGCTGGGCCAGCCGGTCCACGGCCATCAGCTGGCCGCGCCAGGCGTCGGAGTCCACGCCATAGCGGTGGCCCATGCCGTCGAGCTCGCTGTAGTACGTGTAGACCAGGGTCCGGTCGGCGCTGGCCAGGCACTCGGCGGCGAGGTCCATCCGCTCCTCACCGGGGAGGCGACCCAGGAAGCTGCCGCCGGACAGGGCGACCTCGGTGAGCGGGGTGAACTCGAACTTCGGCGAGGACACCTGGAAGGTCGCCACGCCCGCCCGCTCGGCGAGCCGGAAGACCGGGGCGTGCGGCTGCCAGGTGCGCGGGCTGATGTGCGGCTGCCAGCGCAGCTGGTTCATCAGCCGGCGCTCGCCGGGGATGCGCACCATGTATCCGGCCAGGCCGTGGTTGCCCGGGGGCAGGCCGGTGCCGAGCGAGGCGAGGCTGGTCGCGGTGGTGGCCGGGAAACCCGCGGTCATGGGACGGCCGCTGCCGCCGAGGGAGCTGCCGAGCAGCGAGTTGAGGAACGGCGCCTCGGCGGGGTGGGCGCGCAGTTGCTCCCAGCCGAGTCCGTCCACCAGGAAGACGCAGACGCGGTCGGCCGGCGCCAGCACCAGGCCGGTCTCCGGGGCGTCCGGGATGCCGAGGCCCTTGGCCAGGGCCGGCAGCAGATCGCTGAGGGCGCCACTGCCGTAGGCGGGAACGGGGGCATCGGCGGGATCGAGTATCGCGGTGGAGGTCATCGGGTCTTTGCTGGGAGGCGGCGGCGGACGGTGGTGCTCAGGACAGCGCTTTCAGGAATGGGCTCGCGGGACAGGGTTCCGGAGTGCGGCTCAGGCGCCCGCGCCCGCGGCCACCGTGGCCTCGGAGAGGGCGTGGGCGAAGGTGAGCGCCTGGGACACCGTCTCCGGACCGTCGCCCGCCTCGCTGACGCGCAGGGACAGGTCGTCGGCGGTCGAGGAGCCGGTGTAGCCGTGGTCCGCCTCGCAGTTGGGGTCGCCGCAGGCGGCGGGCTCCAGGTCGATCCGGGAGACGGCGCCCCAGCCGATGGTCAGCACGACCTCGCGGGGCAGCTGGCCCCGGGTGTAGGTCTCCGGGTTGGCGACGACGCGGCTGACCACGACGGAGGAGATCCGGTCGATCCGGACGCTCTCGGTGGACGTGGTCGCGTACGGCACCGGCGAGCTGTCGTCGGCGCCCTGCTCGTCGGTGTGGCTGACGATGAATCGGCTGTCGGTGAGGACCAGGACGGTGACGTGCCGACGGACCTCGTTGGCGTCGAAGGTGGTCTCCTGGTGGACCAGGAAGGCGGTGACGGGCTCGGCTCCGACCGCGGACTCGACGGCCTCGATGACGAGGGTCGGGTAGTAGCCGCTGCGCTCGATCGCGGAGCGCAGCCCCTGGGTGGTGGTCATACCGGTCTTCGCCATACCTCCATCCTGGCACGTACTGCTGACAGTGTGCGCCACCGCGCCCGGTCTGTCGGCGCCCGCCGCACGGGCGGGATGTCAGCCGAGGGCCCGGGGGCCGAGGTCGGTCCGAGCCGGGAGGTGGGCCAGCCGGACCGTGGCGCCGAGGACGGCGAGACCGTGCGGGGCGACGACCACTGGTTCCAGGGTCAGCGCGGCGATCTCGGGCAGGTCGTCGACCAGCTGGGACACCCGTAGCAGCAGCTCCTCCAGGGCGTCGGTGTCGACCGGTTCCGCGCCGCGCCAGCCGAACAGCAGCGGCGCCGCCTTGATCTCCCGGACCAGCCCGGCGACGTCGCGGTCGGTCGCCGGGACGAGCCGGTGGGCCAGGTCGCCGAGCAGTTCGGAGGCGACCCCGGCGAGGCCGAAGGAGAGGATGGCGCCGACGGCCTGGTCCACGGTGGCGGAGACGACGGTGTCCACCCCGCGCGCGGCCATCGGCTGGACCACCAGCCCGGCGTCCGGGCCCAGCAGCGCGGTGGTCTCCCGGTGCGCGCGGCGCAGCTCCGTCTCATTGGCCAGATCGAGGCGGACGCTGCCGAGGTCGGGGCGGTGCCGGAGGCCGGTACCGGTCGCCTTGAGGGCCACCGGGTAGCCGAGTCCGGCGGCTGCCGCGACAGCTGACTGCTCGTCGGCGGCCGGGCGGGCGCGGAGCACCCGGATGCCGTAGTGGGCGAGCAGCGCGGCGGAGGCCGTCTCGTCCAGCTGTACGTCGGACGCGCTGCTCAGCGCGGTGGCGACCTGGCGCCGGGCCGGCGCCTCGGCGACGCCGTCCAGTTCCGGGATGCGGCCGATGTCGGCGTTGCCCCGGCGCCAGGCGGAGTGGCGGACGGCGTGGGCCAGCGCCCGGACCGCTCGTTCGGGGCGGGGGTAGGCGGGCAGGCCGGAAAGAAGGGGCGCGGAGCGCTTCGAATAGGGGTGGTGGCCGGGTGACGGGTGGGCCAGCTCGGGCAGGGCCAGGTGGATCAGCAGCAGGGGTTTGCCGGCCGCGTTGGCCCTGGCCGCGGCGGCGGTGAGGGCGTCGGCGATCCGGTCCAGGGTGGGTGCGCCGGGGCTCGGCCGGTCCGCCTCCAGCAGTCCGGAGCCGGGGAACCTGGGCAGCGCGGCGGCGCCGATCGGCGGGATGACGACGGCGACCACGGCATCGCTGTCGGGGCAGTCGATGGCTGCGGTCAGGCCCGCGGTGAAGTCCTCGGGGCCGGCGCTGGTGGTGAGGTCCTGCGGCGGCAGCGGGCGCAGTCCGGCGCTGAGGGCCGCGTCATGGGTGAGCAGCCCGAGCGAGTCGGAGTTGCCGACGATCGCGATCCGGTCGCCGGCCGGCAGCGGCTGGTGCGCCAACAGGTCGGCGGCGTCGTAGAGCTCGGTGATGGTGTCCACCCGGACCACCCCTGCCTGCTGGAACAGGGTGTCCACGGTGCTGTCTTCGATGCGGGTGACGGCGGCCGCGTGCCCCGCCGGGACGCTGCCGGTGTGGCGGCCGCCCTTGATGACCACGATCGGCTTGTCGGCGGCGATCCTGCGGGCGATCCGGCTGAACTTGCGCGGGTTGCCGAAGGACTCCAGGTAGAGCAGGACCACCCGGGTCGCCTCGTCCTCCTCCCAGTACTGCAGCAGGTCGTTGCCGGAGACGTCGGCGCGGTTGCCGGTGGAGGCGAAGCTGGAGATACCGAGGCCGCGCCGGTGCGCGGCCTCCAGCAGGGCGGCGCCGATGGCGCCGGACTGGCTGAACACGCCGAGCGGCCCCCGGGCCGGGAGCTGCGGCGACAGGGAGGCGTTCAGCCGGACCGCGGGATCGGTGTTGAGCAGCCCGAAGGCGTTGGGGCCGATCACCCGCATCCCGGCGGCGCGGGCCTGGCGGACCAGATCGCGCTGGCGGGCCCGTCCGGCGACCCCGGTCTCGGCATAGCCGGCGGTGACCACGACCAGGCCCTGCACACCATGGGCTCCGCACTCGGCGACCACGGCGGGAACCTGGTCGGCGGGGACGGCGATCACCGCGAGGTCCACCGGCTCCGGCAGTTCGGCGAGGCTGCGGCGGAGCGGGACGCCGTCCAGTTCGTCGGTGTCGGCGTTGCGGTTGACGGCCTGGACCCGCCCGGTGAAACCGCTGCCGACCAGGTTGCGCAGCACACTGCGGCCGACGCCGCCCGGCCTGCGGCCCGCGCCGATGACGGCGACCGAGCCGGGGGCCAGCAGCCGCTGGGTGGACCGGGCCTCGGCCCGGTGCTCGCGGGAGCGCATCACGGCGAGGGACTCCTCGGTGGGCTCCAGGTCCAGCTCGAAGTGCATCACCCCGTCGGCGAAGCTGCGGTGCTGGGTGTAGCCGGCGTCGGTGAAGACCTTGCCCATCTTGCGGTTGTCGGGCAGCACCTCGGCGATGAAGCGGCGGATGCCGCGTTCCCTGGCGACCGCGGCGATGTGCTCCAGCAGCGCGGAGGCGACGCCGCGGCCCTGGTGGGCGTCCTGGACCAGGAAGGCGACCTCGGCGTCGGTCCCGGTCTCGGTGGGCCGGCCGGTCTCGTCGATGCGGTCGAAGCGGACCGTGGCGATGATCTCGTCGCGGACCAGGACCGCCAGACCGACCCGGTTGACGTAGTCGTGGTGGGTGAACCGGCGGACGTCCCGGTCGGAGAGCCGGGGGTAGGGCGCGAAGAACCGGTAGTACTTGGACTGGTCCGAGACGTCGGTGTAGAAGGCGACCAGGCGGCCGGCGTCGTCCGGGGTGAGCGGGCGGATCCTGGCGGTGCCGCCGTCGCGCAGGACGACGTCCGCCTCCCAGTGGGCCGGGTAGGAGGGCGGCGGGTCCCCGGCGGACGGGTCCTGCGTACGGGTCACGGGGTCAGGTTACGGGCTCCCAGGACCGGCGGCCGCAGGATGCGCGGCGGCAGGCCAGGCGGCAGGCTGGGGAGGAGCCCGCCGGCCCGGCGCGGGACCGGTCCGACCCGACACATGCCACCCGAAAGGCAGCGCATCATGGCCGAGCGCCACGTCACCATCGGCTGGGCCGAGGGCCTGCACGCCCGTCCCGCCTCCGTCTTCGTCCGCGCGGCGGGCGCCGTCGGCGTTCCGCTCACCATCTCCAAGGTCGGCGGGACCCCGGTCAACGCCGCCTCGATGCTGGCGCTGCTGGGCCTGGGCGCGCAGGGCGGCGAGGAGGTCGTGCTCGCCTCGGACGCCGAGGGCGCCGACGCCGCGCTGGACCGGATGGCCAAACTGGTCAGCGAGGGCCTCGACGAACTGCCCCCGGCCTGACGGCGGGACTCCGCCGCGTACCGCGACTCCCGGACCACGCATGACTATCTGTTAGAGCACCACGGCGGCCTGAGCGCCGTCCGAGCCATCCGGCGCCCGAAGGGCGCGCGCCTGGACTGGCCCTTACAGGTTCAACCCACACCAGGCCACTTGGGGGCGATCATGGGCGGCAGAGCGCCTCATGCTCATGGCCCGGCTCAGTTAGTGGCACACAAGCGGAGAGAAGAAACGATTCTGCTAGGTTCCCGGAGACTTGGCTCGCAAGAGCATCCACTCACTGGCGGGGGTAGACGGGATGGCGGTCGGGAGCGGCTGGAAGCCACTGGAGGCATTCTGGCCCGTACAGCGTCTGGTGCGGGACCGCCACCAGATGGTCCGCAAGATCAGCGACTGCTACACCGCGGCGCATCCGAACGACAAGAAGCCGAAGTCCTGGGAGGTCAAGGCGTGGCGTGAAAGCGTCTACGAGTTGGCGACCACGCTGGACAACCTCGGCCTCAGCCAGGTGTGGATGTTCATCGAGTACCTCGCCGACGGCGAGATGAACCACATCGACGTGGTCCTCGCAGGACAGCATCCGTCGGGACGGCTCAGCTACGCGGTCATCGAGCTCAAGCAGTGGGGCAGCATCGAGCGTCCGACGGCGTCGAAGCCGACCGGGCTCTGCGCGTCCTGCAAGAGGCCGGGTAACGGCATGCTCTGCCAGGTATGCGCCAGGGATCTGGTCTACGCGCCGTTCCCAGGGTACGAGAAGCACGTCAAACACCCGGCCGTCCAGGTCAGCACCAACATGGACGACCTGCGCAGGCACCACAGCATGTTCGACGACCGCTACGTCAACCTGGTGGGCGCGGCCTACTTGCACAACCTCAAGCACCCGGACTACCAGTGGATCAGCCAGGTGTCCCCTCGCCCCGGGATTCCCACGTTCACGGCACGGCAGCCCCTGGACCTGGAGAAGTTCCTGGTCACGAACTTCAGCCCGGCTTCCGGCGCGGAGGCCGCACAGGAGCTGCTCGGGCGCCGGCGCACGAATGCCCCTCTCGCCGACGAGATCGGGGCGATCGTCAACGGCCACACCCGGTTCAGCCTCGTCGAGCACCAGTTGCGGGCCGTCCGGGCGATAGAAGACGCCACTGAAGCCGTCGGGGCGCCGGGAGTGAAGAAGGTCTTCGTCATCGAGGGACACGCGGGCAGCGGCAAGTCGCTCGTCGCGCTCACCGCTCTGGGAGAGGCGCTGGATGCCAAGTACTCGGCTGCCTTCGTATCCGGCGGCATCGCCTCGCGCGACACCTTCAAACGGGCCGCCAAGGGGCGTCAGAAGGCCTTCATGACGCTGAAGCAGGTCGCCGACAAGGTCGGACCCGACGAACTGGACCTGATCGTCTGCGACGAGGCCCACCGCCTCAGCCTGCGACCCAAGACCGGCTCATTCGGCATGCGGGCCACAGGACCGAGCTCGGTGGAGGTCCTCGTCACCGGCGCCCGCGTGCCGGTCTTCTTCATAGATGGCGACCAACGCCTCTTCCCGGAGGAGGTCTGGTCCCCGGAGAGGCTCAAGACCGAGATCCAGAGCCTCGGCGTGGAGATCGTGCCGATCACCCTGGACCGGGTGCTGCGCACCGTCGGCAGCTCGACCTATGACACCTGGGCCCGGCGGCTCATGGCCGGGGACCCTATCGCGTGGCACCCCGATGACGCCGACGATCCCGAGCCTTTCGAGCTCTGCTACGCCGAGAGCGCCGCCGAGATGGAGTCCTTCCTCCTGAGCAAGGACCCGGCGGGCACGAGCGCCCGGATGAGCGCCGGAATGTGCTGGGACTGGACTGATGACTCCGGCACCCACCCCGACGTCAGCCCCGACCCCGACTGGGCACGCCCCTGGAACGCCGGCGACACGCACAGCACCCCGGGAGTGCCCCGGCGGAAGTTCTGGGCGACCGATCCCGGAGGTTTCGGGCAGATCGGGTGCGTGCACACGGCCCAGGGGCTCGAGTACGAGTGGGGCGGCGTGATCATGGGCCCGGACCTCACCTGGGAGGACGGTGCCTGGGTTCCCCACCGCCGGTACGTGAAGAGCAAGGCGTCCCAGATCAAGGACGATGCCGAGCTCACGCGCGCGTTGCGCAACGCCTACGGTGTGCTGATGTCCCGTTCCATCCGCGGCACGGTGCTCTACTCGGTCGACCCTGTCACCAGGAAGCTCTTCGCCGACCTCGGGGTACGGAGGCTCTGAACCACCCGTCTCCCGGTCGCCGGGCGCGGGCGACTCGCCACAGGTCCCTGACCCGGGCCGGATGGTGCTGGCAGCGTGCCGCCTGGCCCATCGCTGGGTGAACAGGAAGGGGAGGGTCGCATGACACCGGACTCCACCGTTCCACGGGACCAGGCCGCGTACCGCGAGTTCCGCGCCGCCCGGGACCACCTGCTCGGGACCCGCGGTGATCTCGACGCCGCCCGGGCCTTCCCGCGTCCGGAGGGCGAGCACTTCAACTGGGCCCTGGACTGGTTCGACGTCGAAGCCGAGGACAACCACGCCGTCGGCCTGCGCGTGGTCGACCTGGACGCAGACGGCACGGTGCTGCGCGAGACCGTGTTGACCTTCGCCGGGCTGCGGGAGCGGTCCGACCGCACGGCCGCCTGGCTGCGGGCGCAGGGGGTGGTCCGCGGCGACCGGATCCTGCTGCTGCTCGGCAACCAGGTGGCCCTGTGGGAGGTAATGCTCGCGGCGATCAAGCTGGGCACCGTGGTCATCCCCGCCAGCACTCTGGCCGGAAGGCTCGCCCATGCCGCCCAACGCGGCTTTAAAATCACTGGACGTACGGGTAAGCCCAACGGCCGAGCGGGAGCTGCGGGGCGCTGCATCAGGTCCCAGAGCATAGATACGGCCCGAGAGGACCCACGGCTTGGACGCGCAAAGCGGTCGAAGCCGCCCAACGTTGAAGCAGTTCGCTCGGACCCACCCGCCAAGGATGGCATGCGCTACAGGTCTCGTAAGAGTCGGGCTCTACCAACCCTGTGCCTGGGCAGGTACGACATAAGACTTGACGGCGTGGGCGAACTGCGAGGCCGCCTCCGGGCGGGAGCACTGCATCTGCAGGTTCATTCCGGTGCGGGTCGCAAACGTAAGGCGCCCGTACTGCATGATTCGCAGCCTGGGGTTGTTCTTGTATCGGCGATCCGGGCCGCCCTTCTTGTTGACGAACTGCCACGTCGTTCCCACCTGCTGGCTGTCGCGAGGAACTGCACCCTTCTCATGGAAGCGCAGCGCATCCATGAACACGGACAGCTCCTGGTAGGGCAGGTCCGCGAAGGCCCGACGGTGCTTCACCAGGACACGGTCGGGCAGCAGGAAGAGCTGGTGGTCACCGCAGTGGAAGCTCGGGACGGCGATGTTCGTGACGAGTTCCTGTGGCCCGTTCATATTCACCTTGCCAGCCTTGCGCTTGACGATCGAGTCGACCCCGCTGTTCACCTTGTACTGGGTCGTGGTCCGCACAGCGCCAGACCCGGTGACAGCCCAATTCTTGTGCGACTGCTGAACCGCACCAGCTGCATCGACAAGCCGACCGTAGTACTCGGCTGGACCTGATTCCAGATCGTAGAAGGCGACCACGCTCTGCGCCGCGCGGTCTCGCAGGTACAGCCAGTACACCAGTGGCCCGAGGAGCAGCATCGGCAGCAGCGCAAGCGGGAGGGATATCAGCAGGGACGCGACGAGAACCCAGGTCCAGACGGAGCGGCGCTGGGCCGCAGCCTGCAACTGGGCGACGAAGTCACTCTGGTTCGAGCCCTGCAGTGCCTCGATCGTTGCGGTGGGAATCTCCTGGACCGCGACGGCACCGTACTGCAGCTCCGGCACGCCCGGGCTCCAGTGCTGGGGTGCGGGTCCGCCCAGCTGCCGCGCGCCAGAGCGCTGGGACGGAAGTGTGGCGCGGTAGGAGACTCCGCGGCCTCCCACACGGACGTAGTTCCCGCGGGGGCTGGTTCCGATGCGGAATCCGGGGACACCTGTGGATACGCCGATCCCGGACTTGGAGAGGTTGAAACGGAACGGGCCGGCCTTGAGGCTCGAGCGGAGATACGCACCCATGCAGGGAGCTTGCCAGTCCGGAGGCGACCTGAGGGCTCGTTTACTCAAACGTGGCTTGGGTGCGCGGACGCTGATCCCTGCCTCGCGACTACGGCATGCCCCAATTCAGCGTTCGGAACGCTCACCGACCATCCCGGCCTCGGCTGTCCCGCAGCTGCCTCGGCGTGCTCGCTCGGCCGGGAGGGTCTGGAGTATCAGCGCCGGGCCGGGTCAGAAGGCGATCTCCATTGGGAACGATAGGAACCCGGAGACCGCACGTTGGTTGAGGGCGGCCTGGCTGAAGGCCCAGTCGAGCTCCGAGCGGCTGTGACCACCAGCGTTACCTGGCATCGCGACGGTTGCGCGAACCGAGCTTTTGCCAGTGGGAATCGGTCCAGTCCCTGAAATTGCATCGTCGGGTGGGCTCGAGGCGGTCAGGTCTGCGCGTGCTCCTCGTCGAGTTCATCTCTTATGTCGGCTTCAACGGCGACGACGAGTACGTGCTCCTGGTCGCAGGCTTCGCCGAGATGCCGCGCATAATTGCCAAGGCGGTGCCGGAGACGCAGGCGGGCACCGGGCTGCAAGTTCTCGGAGTTGAAGGCGCTCGCCCGTGAGGTCAGCTCACGAGCTCTGGGGCCGCCTCGTAGTCCTTCCACGGTGGGGCTGTGCGCGACCTCGTCCGTGCGCGCGGACGCCCTCGCTCACCGCCGGGCACCTGAGCCTGTCCCGATGACCGGCACGGTGTGCTCGACGGCGAAGGCGTGGACGGCTGTCATGACCGTGTGCTGGTCTGCGACGAGGCCGGCAACGTGCTTCGAGGCCAGGATCTCAGCCATGGCGGCGCGACTGCCGGCTCCAAGGACGACGCAGCCGTGGTCACGGCGGAACGTCGGGTTGTCGTGCGAGATGCCGGGCGTGGGGTGCGGCAGCGCGGTCCACGGCAGGAAGGCGTACGTGCGCAGGTCGTGTGCGCCCGCCTCCTGGAGTACGGGACCGATGCGGTCGTGCACGTACCGGCGGAACTCGCGGCGGCGCACCCCACGGCGCCGGCGCAGCAGGAGGACCGTGCGGTGGCCGACGGTGGCGTCATGGCCGGGGGTCCACCGGCGCCCTCCTCGGGGGCCGGTGAGGTTGCCGAGCACCCGGTCGAAGACGTTCTGTTCGTCGAGGTAGACCTCGCGCATGTGGAACGGGATGGTGAGTTCGGCGGCGATGCTCATCCGACGGACCTCGGCGATCCCGCCGCATCGCCAGTTCGGAGGGATGGCGGTGCCCACGGTGGGGGATGAGGGCCAGTAGCCGTGATCGGTGGGCGAGAAGTGGTGCTGCGGGAACTCACGCACCAGTAGCTCACCGAGTCCGGCCTGCCGATGTCCCAGGTGGCCCTCGCCCTCGGGTTCTCCGAACAGTCAGCCCTGACACGCGCCTGCAGGCGCTGGTTCGGACAGACACCGACGGCGGTCCGGCACGGCAGCCGGTAGCACGGGCCTGGACCGCGCAACCCTCGAAGACTGAATGCCGCGAGAGCTCGGTGAACGACCTCTGCTCGGCGCTGGCGCGGCTGCGGGCGCCCCGGTGGGACGAGGACCCGAGTAGGCGCGTGGCCCAGCGCGCATGAGGCGAAGCGCCCGCGCAGGCCGCTGGTCCTTGAGCTGTCCTGTCCGGCCCCATCCGGATCGCACGGGTGGCCGCCGTCGCGGACATCGGGCCCGGCGGGGACGGAGCATCATCGAGTGCCGGGCTGGATGAGGTTGAAGAGGAGGCGGGCGGCGGTCCGTTGGGCGGCCTGGCGCAGGCGTATCGGGGTCGGGCGGCTCGGAACCGGTGTCGGGGCCGAGGCCAGCCGGGGGAAGAGAGCTTCGGCGCTGGTGCGGTTGACGGCCGCGAGGACACCGGGGTCCACGCCGGTGTCCAGACCGTTGGCGAAGTACTGGCCGGCGGAGGCGGGGGCGAAGGGCCAGTCGCTGCCGAAGAGGATGTGTCCGGGGCGGGCGAAGGCCAGCAGCGTGGGCAGCGCTGCGGGGCTCGACGACAGGGCGGTGTCGAAGTAGAAGCCGCGGAAGTCGTCCAGGACGTCGAGTGGGCTGCGTCCGGTGTCACCGGCGATGGCGACGGCCATGCGGTGGGAGGAGTACGGGACGAAGCCGCCCGCGTGGCTGAGGACGAACCGGATGTCGGGGTAACGTCGGACGATGCCGTTGCGGACCAGGAGGTAGGCGGCCCGGGTGGTATCGAGGAGGAAGTCGGCAGCGAACGGCGGAATGTTCTCGACGGCGGGCGCGGGAAGATCCGCGGGGTGGACGAAGACCACGGCACTGCGCTCGTTCAGGCTTCGCCACAGGGGATCCTGGCCGTCCGCGCCGAGATAGGCACCCTGGCTGTTGGCCAGCAGGGTGACCCCGTCGGCGCCGAGGCCGTCCAGGGCCCGCTGCGCCTCGGCGGCAGAGGCGTCGGCATCGGGCATGGGCAGGGTGGCGAAGTATCCGAAGCGGCCGGGGTGTTCGGCGGCAAGGGAGGCGGAGAAGTCGTTGAGCCTCCGGGCCAGTCCGGCGGCCTCGCCCGGGTCGCTGAGGAAGCCGGTGCCGGGAGTGGAGACCGAGACGATCGCGGTGGCGGTGCGCAGCAGGTCCATCAGCTCCAGAGCCCCTTCGGGACTCCAGTCGGGCAGGGCGCGGCCGCCCGCCTCAGCGATTCCGGCTTTGGTGAGCAGGTCGCGGTAGAAGGGCGGAACCACGTGCTGGTGGACGTCGATCCGGCGAGGTGCGGATGGCATAGGTGAACTCCTGGAGTCCTCGGGTGGGGTTGAAGGTGGGGTGGGTGTTCAGAGCAGGGCCTGCGGACGCGGGGAGGTGACGAGCTGGGGGTCAGCGCATGCCGGCCTGTGCCATGCGGGTCGCCGCCTCGTACACCAGTTGCGCGTGCAGCTCGAACAGAGCCACCAGGTCGACGGCGTCGCCGCCGATCTCCCGCTGGATGAACAAGCCGTCAGCGCCGGCAACGGTGTATGAGGCGAGGATTTCGAGCGTGTTCTCGTCCAGGTCCGGGGCCAGGATCCCGATCATTTCGGTGATCTTGTGGCGAGCGATGTCACGGACCTGCAGGAACACGGTCCGGCCACGGGGCTCGGTCGGGCGCCGCTCCAGAGCGAGCATCAGGCCCAGACGCAGGAAGTCCGGCGCGTCGACCAGCGACCTCGCCACGTTGGCCGCCATGGCGGTGACCCGCTCCAGTGGGGTACCCGTCTCCTCCCCCGGCAGCTCGACGGCCGCCAGCCAGCTCTCGAAGCTGCGCTCGATGACTGCGGCGATCAAGTCGTCCTTGTCCTTGAAATGCCAGTAGATCGAGCTGGCGGGAAGCCCGCACTTGGCGCTGACCGCCGCGATGGACGTGCCCTCGTAGCCCCGCTCGCCTGCGATCTCGACCGCGGCGTCGAGGATGCGCTGACGCGACTCGACGCCGTTCGCGCGCTTCGTGCGCGTCGTCTGTGACCTGGTCATCCGATGTGCCCTTCCTCACGTGCCAGCCCTTGACCCGTCTCCGTCGGCCAGCCTACCGTAGCGACTATTCCAATTGGAGCGAGCACTACAGCAAGGGCCCGCAGGGTGAACAGTGAGGTGGACCGGTGAGCGGAACCCGTGCCGAAGGCGCAGCCGACGGCGGTACGCACGACGTGGCGGTGATCGGCTACGGGCCCACGGGTGTGACCGCGGCGAACCTGCTGGGGGCGATGGGGCTGAGGATCGTCGTACTGGAACGGGACGCCGAGGTCTTCTCCCGTGCGCGGGCCATCTCCACCGACGAGGAGGTCATGCGGATCTGGCAGCGCATCGGTCTGGCCGAACGCCTGAAGCAGGACGTGCTGGCCGAGCGACCCCTGGACTTCGTCGATGCGAACGGTCGTACGTTTCTCAGCGCGCATCCCACCCCGCGCGGCCACGGCCATCCGCCACAGATGTTCATCTACCAGCCGGCCCTGGAGCGGGTCCTGCGGGATGGCGTCGACCGCTACCCGAACGTGGAGGTGCTGCTGCGGCACGAGTGCGTGCAGCTGCGCCAGGACGCCGACGGCGTCGAACTGACCGTGGTCGGCACCGCGGACGACTCCGTACGACGCCTGCGCGCCTCGTACGTGATCGCCGCCGACGGCGGCTCCAGCCTCACCCGGGCCCAGCTCAACATCGGCTATGAAGGCAAGACCTACGAGGACCGCTGGGTGGTCATCGACACCGAGATGCTCAAGCCCTGGCCGGACCACGACCGGCTGCGCTTTCGCTGCGACCCGGCGCGCCCGGCGGTCGACTGTCCGACCCCGCTCGGCCACCACCGCTGGGAGTTCCCCATCCTGCCCGGTGACGACGAGACATACCTGACGAGCGACGACGCGATCTACACCATGGTGTCCCGGTACGGGATCAGCCGGGACAGCGTCAAGATCCTGCGGGCCACCGTCTACAGCCACCACGTCCGCTTCGCTTCCCGCTTCCGGGCCGGCCGGGTCTTCCTCGCCGGCGACGCGGCCCACGCCATGCCGCCGTGGATCGGCCAGGGCATGGCCGCCGGAGTGCGCGACATGGCGAACCTCTGCTGGAAGCTGGACGCCGTGCTGCACGGCGAACTGCCCGAGACAGTGCTGGACAGCTACGAGTCCGAACGCAAGCCGCACGTCAAGGAGATCACCAAGCGGGTGGTGTTCGTCGGACGGATCATCACCGAGCGAAGCAGCGCGGTGACCCGGCTCCGGAACATTGCACTACGCGGCCTCAACCACGTGCCCGGCTTCGGCAACTGGCTCCAGGACTCCCAGTGGATTCCCATCGCCCACTACGCCGACGGCTTCCGGGACCGGTCCCGCGCCAAGGCCACCGGACACCAGATACCGCAGCCCTGGATGACCGGCCCCGACGGCAGCCGGGTGCGGCTGGACGATGCGCTCGGCAGCCGATGGCTGCTCCTGCACGGCGATCAGTCCATGCCCCAGCCCGCGTGGGAGCGCCTGGACATCCCCTCGATCACCGTTCTCCCGGCCGGCTCCCGGCCGGCCGAGGGCGCACTCGTCGACAGCGACGGCGCACTGCTCCCGTGGATGACCGCACACCGAGCGGCCACCCTCGCGCTGCGCCCCGACGCCTACGTGTACGCCGCTGCGACTGCCGGTGCCCAACTCTCGCCGCCCCCGGCCGGTTTCGCACCGGTGCCCCGCACCGACTGGCGTCGCTTCGGCACGGACGCCATCGGCATGCACCACGACGCCCTGGACGCGAACCTGATGCGCTTCCGCCTCGACGACCAGGAGTGCCGCTTCCTGCTGCGGCGCGGGCCGGCCGAGGACGTGTTGGCCACCGGCTGGCACCTCGACGACCACACCGCCTTCGAGCAGATCGAGGCCCGCATCCGCGCCCATGGCGTGCCCGCTGTCGAGGGCACCGCCGAGGAGGCCGCCCTGCGCGGCGTCGAACGCCTGCTGCGTTTCCCCGGCCCCAAGGGCATCACCCAGGAGATCTGCACCACCCCGGTGAAGTCCGCAGAGCCGCTGCGGATGCTCGCCTCCGGCTTCGTCACCGGTGACTCCGGCATGGGCCACATCGCGATCACCTCCACCAAGCCGGCCCAGCTGCGCGGCTACTTCGACACCGTCTTCGACGCCCGCCTGACCGACTACATCGACGAGACCATCAGCGGTATCAAGCTCAAGATCCGCTTCCTGCGGGTCAACGAACGCCACCACTCCATCGCCATCGCAGCAGTCCGAGGCCTGCCCATCGACCCCGTCCGCACCCGGATCCAGCACCTCAACATCCAGGCCGCCACCCTCGACGACGTGGCCCGCAGCTACCAGCGCGTGCGCGAACTCGGCTTCGACATGGCCCTGTCCGTTGGACAGCACACCAACGACAAGGAACTCTCCTACTACGCCCGCAACCCCTCGGGCTTCGAGTGGGAGGTCGGCTGGAACCCCCTGGTGATCGACGAGTCCACCTGGCAGCCCAGCACCCACCGGGGCATCAGCATCTGGGGCCACACCCCCGTCGGCCAGACCATCGTCGACAAGCTCGACCAGTTCCGGCTCGGCGCCTTCTCCCTCGCCCGCCCGGAGAACACCGTCCCGGCCCTCAGCGGAGCGGGCATCCCGGATGCCTGACTGCGACCCGCGAAACCGGTGGCTGCGCGCCGGCACCGGCTCCGGTGACCCGCCGGTGAAGGCCCCGAAGCGTCCACGCTTCAGCGCCCTGTCGGCATCTGCGGTGCGAACAGCGATTCCGGCCCCCGGCCGGCCTCCGCGAGAATGGCGTGCACACGATCCCGCGCGGCGGCACATGGGACGCCGGCGGCGAGAAGCAGTGAAAGGGCTGCCGCCTCACCTGCGGGATCGCTCCACCCCGGTGCGTTCTGCGCCTCGATGAGCGCAAGGGTCAGCGCCTCCAACGCTTGGGAGAGAACCGGCGCGGGGACGTGATCGGCGATGACGCCGTCGACCTGGCCGCGTTCGAGGATGGAGGTCACCTCGGCCCGCGCCGGAGCGAGAGCGGCCCGGATGCCTTCCTCCCCCAGGTCGCGCCTGGCGAGGGAGATGAGCATGCGGTAGCGGTCGCCGACCGCCCACACGGCCAGGGTCACCCGGGCCAGGGAGGACACAGGGTCGTCATCGGGCCGGCGCGCTGCGGTGAACGCCTGCTCCACGGACGCTGTCGCCTCCTCGGCGAGGGCCGCGACCAGCACCTGTCTGTTCGGAAAATGGCCGTAGAGGGTGCGCCGGGCGACGCCGGCGGCGCGGGCCAGTTCGTCGAGGCTCGCGTCCGCATTGCGACTCAACTCCTCGCGGGCGGTGGCAAGGATACGTGCCCTGTTGGAGCGGGCGTGGCTGCGCTGGGGGGCAGGCAGTTGGCTGACGGTCATGGGTGCGGCTCCCTGTCTGGTCGACCGCCTCCATACTTGCACATCATCGTGCATGTTTCTATGGTTGCACATAGCCGTGCAAGTTTCTCCAGTGGAGGTTTCCTGTGCCCTTCCTTGCCTCGGTCCCGGCGGACCGCATGAAAGCCCCTTATCCGCGCAGGTGGTGGGCGCTGCTGGTGCTCTGCCTGAGTCTGCTGATCGTCGTGATGGCCAACACCTCGCTGATCGTGGCCGCGCCGGACATGACCCGCGACCTGAGCCTGAGCAGTGCCGACCTGCAGTGGGTGGTCGACGGCTACACCGTCCCCTACGCCGCACTGATGCTGATCCTGGGTGCCGTGGGCGACAAGTACAGCCGTCGCGGGGCGCTGATAGCGGGCCTGGTCGTCTTCGGCGCCGGATCGGTCATGGGCAGCCTGGTGCACAGCGCCGCAACCGTCATCGCCGCGCGGGCGATCATGGGTGTCGGCGCGGCAATCGTCATGCCGGCGACGCTGTCCTTGCTGGTCGCCACCTTCCCCCGGGCCGAACGCGCCAAAGCGATCACCGCCTGGTCCGCCACTTCCGGCCTGGGTATCGCCATGGGTCCGCTGATCGCCGGGGCGCTGCTCAAGCAGCACGCCTGGGGGTCGACGTTCCTGATCAACGTACCCATCGCCGCGGTGGCCATCCTGGCCGCCCTCGTACTGGTGCCTCCGTCCAAGGCCGAGGGCATGGGACGGCTGGACCTCGTCGGTGGTCTGCTGTCGGTCGTCACCGTGGGCGCGCTCGTCTACGCCGTCATCGAGGGACCGCACTTCGGCTGGCACGCTCCCGCGATCAGCGCGGTCGCGATCGGCGCGGCCGGGCTGATGGCGTTCCTGCTCTGGGAGCTGCGCCACCCGGCCCCGATCCTGAACGTCCGCAAGTTCCGCGACCGGGCCTTCAGCGGCTCTGTCCTGGCGGTCCTCTTCTTCTTCCTCGGGGCCTTCGGCACCATCTACTACGCCACCCAGTACCTCCAGTTCGTCCTCGGCTACGACGCGCTGTCCACCGGCGTGCGGTTGCTGCCGCTCGCCGGCGGGGTGTTCCTCGGCGCCGCGCTCACCGGGAAACTGAGCCAGAAGCTGGGCATGAAGCCGGTCGTGGTCGCCGGGATGCTGTTGGGCACTGCCGCGATCTTCCTGCTTGCCCGGATCGGCAACGGCGCGACCTACACCGACTTCGTGCCCACCCTGGCCCTGCTCGGGCTGGCGATCGGACTGAGTTCGTCCCCGTGCACCGACCAGATCATGGGTTCCTTCCCCGAGTCCGAACTCGGCGTCGGAGGCGGCATCAACGACACCGCGGTGGAGTTCGGCGGTTCCCTGGGCATCGCCCTGCTGGGATCCATCCTGGCCACCGCCTACAAGGACAGGATCGGTGCGGCGCTCGCGGGCCAGCTGCCGACGGAGGCGCTGAGCACTGCCAAGGACTCGATCGGCGGCGCCCTCGGCGTGGCTCAGCAGCTCACCCACAGCTCGGCGAGCGGCGCCCAGCAGGCCCAGGCCCTGATCGCCGCGGCCGACCACGCCTTCACCCACGCGGTCGCCCACACGAGTCTGATCGGCGGCATCGTCCTGTCCGTCGGAACCGTCCTGGTAGCGCTCGTCCTGCCCGGCCGCCGCACGGCGGCGGCGGATCCCGAACAGCACGTGCCCGAGCCTGCGACGGCCTCCGCCCGCTGAGCTCAGACTGCGCCGCGCAGCACCCGGGAAAGACCGAGTGCCGCTGTGCGTACTGCCGGGGCCAGCTGAGCGGGGCGAAAGCGGGCCCGAGGCACCGCGACGGAAAGTGCGGCGACGACGGCACCGCCCGCGAACACCGGGGCAGCGATGCAGCTGACGCCTTCCGCAGCCTCCTGCTCCTCGTAGGCGAGCCCGGAGACCTGGGTCTTCTCCAGTGCCGTACGCAGCCGCTCCGGATCCGTGATCGAGTAGCGGGTCAGCCTGCGCAACGGCTCGGAGAGCACCTTCTCCGTCAGCTCGGCCTCGGAGAACGCGAGCAGGGCCTTGCCCACGCCGGTGCAGGTCAACGGGAGACTGCCACCGATGCGGGAGGGCAGCCACGGAGCCTCGTGGCCATGGATGCGCTCCAGGTAGACCACATCGAGGTCCTCACGTACGCCCAGGTGGACGGTCTCATGGGTGGCTTCGAACAGGTCCTGCAGAAAGGGCAGCGCCGTCTCCCGCAGGTCGCGGCGCCGTGGTACCAGGGATCCGAGCTCGAAGAGCTTGGCGCCGAGCCGGTAGTGGGGGCCCGTGCGCTCAAGCCAGCCGAGGCGCACGAGGTCAGCGGCAAGCCGGTGGACCGTCGGCTTGGGCAGGCCGGTCCGTTCCGCGAGCTCGGACAGGCGATACGGTCCTCCACTCGGCAGGAAGCTCTCCAGGATTCCGGCGGACTTCTCCAGCATGTTGCCGCCCGCACTGTTCCGTGTCATGGAATAAACATTGTCGCTTCGTATCTCCATTGTCTATACCTGGCTCAACACCGAGGGCCGAGAGCCCCCGGCCCCTTCCGCACCATCTGGAGGTCGCCCATGTCGTCAGCCGCTTCACCGGCTGAGGCCGTCCCCCCGGCCGTGGTCAAAGCCGCAGACGCCCTGACCGAGGCGGCCCGCACGCGGGTTGCCTGCCCGCCGGTGCGCCCGTTGCTGGACGACGGCGGCCTGGAGAGCGCGTACCTCGTACAGCGCCTGAACATCCAGCGCGCTCAAGCCGCAGGGCGCCGCATCGTCGGCCGCAAGATCGGCCTGACCTCGCCCTCCGTGCAGGCCCAGCTCGGAGTGGACCAACCCGACTTCGGTGCGCTCTTCGCCGACATGGCGGTGGAGCAAGGCGGCGAGGTGGTAGCCGGCCTGCTGCTTCAGCCGAAGGTGGAGGCCGAGGTCGCCCTTGTGCTCGGCGCTGACTTGCCGGAGCGCGACTGCACGGTCGTCGACGTGCTGCGCGCGGTCGACTTCGCACTGCCCGCGCTGGAGATCGTCGACAGCAGGATCGCCGATTGGAATATCTCGATCATCGATACCGTGGCCGACAACGCCTCCTGCGGCCGCTACGTCCTGGGCGGCACTCCCGTGTCTCTGACGTCCGTGGACCTGCGCTCGGTGGCGATGTCCATGACGCGGAACAATGTAGTGGCCTCTGAGGGAACCGGTGCCGACTGCCTCGGCAGCCCGCTCAACGCGACGGCCTGGCTGGCCTCAGCCCTCGCCCGACGCGGTGACCCGCTGCGGGCCGGCGACCTCGTGCTGACCGGGGCGCTCGGGCCCATGGTGCCCGCTGCGGCAGGAGACGTGTTCGAGGCGACGATCTCGGGACTGGGCTCCGTCCAGGTCCGCTTCGCGACGGCCCGGAACGAGGGAGACGACACATGAGCAGCACCCCGGAACCGCGGACCAGGGTCGCCATCATCGGCTCGGGCAACATCGGCACCGACCTCCTGATCAAGGTCCTGCGGCTCTCGGAGAGCCTGGAGGTCGCCGCCATGGCCGGTATCGACCCGGATTCCGACGGCCTGGCCCGCGCCCGGCGCCTGAAGGTCGCCACCACCCACGAGGGTGTGGAGGGACTCGTCGCGCTGGACGAGTTCGCCGGCGTCGACTTCGTCTTCGACGCGACATCGGCCGGAGCGCACCGCCACCACGACCAGGTCCTGCGCCCGCTCGGGCGCACTCTCATCGACCTCACCCCTGCGGCCGTCGGCCCCTATGTCGTCCCGCCGGTCAACGGCGACGCCCATCTCGACGCCCCGAACGTCAACATGGTCACCTGCGGCGGCCAGGCCACCATCCCGATCGTGGCCGCCGTGAACGCGGTCACCCCGGTGCACTACGGCGAGATCATCGCCTCGATCGCATCCCGCTCCGCCGGCCCCGGCACCCGGGCCAACATCGACGAGTTCACCGAGACCACCTCCTCGGCCATCAAGAAGGTCGGCGGGGCCGCGCAGGGCAAGGCGATCATCGTCCTCAACCCGGCCGAGCCCCCATTGATCATGCGGGACACCGTGCACTGCCTGGTGTCCGACGTCTCCACCGAGACGGTCACGGCATCCGTCGAGGAGATGGTCGGCCGCGTCCAGGCGTACGTACCCGGCTACCGGCTCAAGCAGAAGGTGCAGTACGACCGGGTAGCGGCCGACGACCCGCTGCGCACCCTGGCCCGCGGTGCCGGCGAGGTCCTCAAGGTGTCGGTGTTCCTGGAAGTCGAGGGTGCTGCCCACTACCTCCCGGCCTACGCCGGAAACCTCGACATCATGACCTCGGCCGCGCTGCGCACCGCGGAACGCATGGCCGCCCACCACAGCAAGGAGGCCGTCAAGTGACCCCTCTCTACGTCCAGGACGTCACCCTGCGGGACGGCATGCACGCCGTACGGCACCGCTACACCGTCGACCAGGCCCGAGCCATAGCCGGCGCCCTGGACGCCGCAGGGGTGGCCGCCATCGAGATCGCCCACGGCGACGGACTGGCCGGCTCCAGCATCACCTACGGCGTCGGCGCCCACACCGACTGGGAGTGGATCGAGGCTGTCACCGACGTCGTGCAACACTCCGTTCCCACGACGCTGCTACTGCCCGGCATCGGCACCCTGCACGACCTGAGGCAGGCGCATGCCCTGGGCATCCGCTCGGTACGGATCGCCACGCACTGCACCGAGGCCGACATCTCCGCCCAGCACATCGCCGCCGCGCGGGAGCTGGGGATGGACGTGGCCGGCTTCCTGATGATGTCCCACATGGCTGAGCCGACCGAACTCGCCCGCCAGGCCAAGCTCATGGAGTCCTACGGAGCCCGCTGCGTCTACGTCACCGACTCCGGCGGCCGCCTCACCATGGACGGGGTCCGCGACCGCTTCCGCGCTTACCGCGAGGTACTCGATCCCACCACCGAACTCGGCATCCACGCCCATCACAACCTCGCCCTCGGCGTCGCCAACACCGTGGTCGCCGTCGAGAGCGGCGCGGTACGCGTGGACGCATCACTCGCGGGGCAGGGCGCGGGGGCGGGCAATTGCCCGTTGGAGGCGTTCATCGCGGTCGCCGATCTGATGGGCTGGGAGCACGCCTGCAATCTGTTCCCCCTCATGGACGCCGCCGACGACCTGGTCAGACCGCTCCAGGACCGCGAGGTACGGGTGGACCGCGAGACTCTCAGCCTCGGCTACGCCGGGGTGTACTCCAGCTTCCTGCGCCACGCCGAGACCGCCGCCGCCCGCTACGGCCTGGACACCCGCAGCATCCTGGTCGAGGTCGGCCGACGCCGAATGGTCGGCGGCCAGGAGGACATGATCACCGACATCGCGCTGGACCTGCTCGCCCCCGTGCACACGTCGGCCTGATCCCGAACGCCGACAGGGGTGAACCACGGTTGGTAGCCGGCGACCACGGCCCCGGCGGCGAAGGTCGCGCTGACCTGACCACGGCCCCGGCGGCGAAGGTCGCGCTGACCTGCTGCTCTCGGTCGGCGCCGCATGGGTGGTTGGAGGTAGCGCCTGCTTCACGAACGGCACTGCTCTCCTTCCGCTCCGGCCGCAGGTAACCATCGAGCAGCCCGCCGCGGAGAAAACGCTGCACGGCGAGTTCCTTGACCAGGATTCAGCAGCAATGGCAGCGTGCCGATGCACCCACTGCCGGCCGCTGGACATGAGGCCGGGCGGACGAGACCAAGGGACGACCACATGGCTTCGGGCACGACCGCTCGACGGGATTCCGCCGCTTACCGCGACTTCCGGGCCTCCCGGGACCATCTGCTGGGGCATCGCGCCGATCTGGAGGCCGCCCGCGCCTTCCCACGTCCCCAGGGCGAGCACTTCAACTGGGCGCTGGACTGGTTCGACGTGGAGGCCGAAGGCAACAACGCAGTCGGCTTGCGAGTGGTCGACATCGACGCGGACGGCGCACAGCTCTGCGAGACCGCTCTGACCTTCGCCGAACTGCGGGAGCGTTCCGACCGCACGGCCGGTTGGCTACGTGCCCAGGGAGTGGTCCGCGGCGACCGGATCCTGCTGCTGCTCGGCAACCAGGTGGCGCTGTGGGAGGTGATGCTCGCCGCGATCAAACTGGGCGCGGTCGTCATCCCCGCGAGCACTCTGCTGACTCCCGAGGACTTGGCGGACCGCCTGTCCCGGGGCCGTGTGCGGCACGTCGTCGCCGAGTCCGCGCTCACCCCCGGCTTCACCGGCCTGGAGGGCGGCTGGACCCGGATCGCCGTCGGCACCCCCGTCACGGATTGGGTCGACTACGCCGGTGCGGCCCATCACACCGGCGCCTTCACCCCGGACGGCCTCACCCGCGCCGAAGATCCGCTGCTGCTGTACTTCACCTCCGGCACCACCAGCAGCCCCAAGCTCGTGCAGCACACCCACCGCTCCTACCCGGTCGGCCACTTGTCCACCATGTACTGGATCGGCCTGCGGCCGGGCGACGTGCACCTCAACGTCTCCTCGCCGGGCTGGGCCAAACACGCCTGGAGCAACTTCTTCGCCCCCTGGAACGCCGGCGCGGAGATCCTCATCGTCAACCAGCCCCGTTTCGCCGCCAAGCCGCTGCTCGACGCCATGGTCCGCCACCAGGTCACCTCGTTCTGCGCGCCGCCCACGGTCTGGCGGATGCTGCTGCTGGAGGACCTGACCCAGTGGCACCCCCCGATCCGCGAACTGGTCGGGGCCGGGGAGCCGCTCAACCCCGAGGTGGTGGAGCGGATCGAGCAGGCCTGGGGCGTACCCCTGCGCGACGGGTACGGACAGACCGAGACCACCGCGCAGATCGGCAACACCCCTGGTCAGCTTGTCAAGCCCGGCTCAATGGGTCGCCCGCTACCCGGCTACGAGGTGGTCCTGGTGGACGTGGTGACCGGCGTAGAGATCACCGAGGACGGCGTCGACGGCGAGCTGTGCCTGGCGCTGGCAAGCCAGCCGCTGGGCCTGATGACCGGATACCAGAACGACCCCCAGCGCCACGCCGAGTCCATGGCCGGCGACCGTTACCACACCGGCGACGTCGCTCAGCGCGACGCCGACGGCTACTACCTCTTCGTCGGTCGGAGTGACGACGTATTCAAGAGTAGCGACTACAGGCTGTCACCGTTCGAGCTGGAGAGCGTGCTGATCGAGCACCCGGCGGTCGCAGAGGCGGCCGTCGTCCCCTCCCCCGATCCGCTGCGGCTCTCCGTGCCCAAGGCCTTCATCGTCCTGACTCCGGGCTACGAGCCGACCGCCGAGACCGCCCGCTCCATCCTCGCCTGGAGCCGCCAGCGGCTCGCCCCCTACAAGCGCATCCGCCGTGTCGAGTTCGCCGACCTCCCCAAGACCATCTCGGGCAAGATCCGCCGCATCGAACTGCGCGGCCAAGAGGAAAAGCTGCACGACGTCAGCGGCCCAAGCTCCGCAGCGCCTCGGGGCGACCGCGAATTCTGGGAGGAAGACCTCCCCGGCTTGAAGGACGGTTAGGTCCTGTCGGCCTTCTGGCGCGCAGGGAAGGGCCTGCGACACTCCGAGGGTGCGGCAGGGCTCCACCGCTGACGGGCGAGCAGATCAGTGACGACGCGCTCCACGGTGTTACGGCGCAGCGCAAGCCGCTCGACCGAGATCCCGACCGCCGTCCGACTGTGATACTCATCACAATCTTGCCGACGTGGACTGGACCCTCAAGTCGGCCCACAGCCCAGCACGCAGGAATCAGCCATGCGACGACAGGTGAATCGCGAGCTCCGTGAGCTCGCCTGAGGCACCGGTTGCGATGACAGGTGGAGCCCAGGGTCGGTTCCAGACGTACGAGATCGATGGCTGCCGCCCGGAATACGCGGGCAGGGACCTCACCTTGAGCGGATACATGTCGGCCGACGAGCCCGGCTCCTCGTGTTCACACAGGTCAGACGGCGATCTCCATTCGGAACGATAGGGCGCCCAAGGTCGTACGTCTGTTCAAGTCCAGGACTACCGGATCTCGCCGTTCGAGCTGGAGAGCGTGCTGATCGAGCACCCCGCGGTGGCCGAGGCCGCCGTGGTCCCCTCACCGGATCCGGTGGTCCGGCGGGTGGAGTTCGCCGCGCTGCCGAAGACGGTCTCCGGCAAGATCAGGAGGATCGAACTGCGCGGGCGCGAGGACGACCTCCACGGCGGTCCTGAGGCCCCGGAACGCGGTCCCGGCCGCGGCCGAACCGAGTTCTGGGAGGAGGATTTCCGCCGGGAACAGCCCTAACCTCCGCGCCGTTGTGTTAACAACGGGTGACACAGCGGACGATGACGAATCTGCCACTCGCGCAACCACCCCCCGGCGTGGTCTGATACGCCCACGACCCCCACGCGGCACAGGCATTCCATGTCCTGTTGCACGTTCGGTCGCACCCGACCACGGCCATGGCCCCCGCCCTCACGGGCGCTGTGAACCTGTGTCACCACGAAGCCCTTCCACGTCCTGCCGGCCTTCGTCCTGGAGACACCGATTTGAACCACCCGCTGCGCATCTGGCTGAACCGGACCTACGCCGAGAACGCTTTCTTCATCGGCCTGTTGAGAGAGAACCGCGACAACGTCGAGCTGGAGATCCACGCCAGCCATATCGACGCGGACTCGCCGGTGCTGAGGGCCGCCGACGTCTCCTCACTGGAACCGGAACAGCTGTCACCGGCAGCGTATGTGGAGTTCGCGCTGGACTACTGCACCCGGCACGGCATCCAGCTGTTCCTCCCCCGGCTGCACCAGTACGCCGTGGCGGCCCGGCGTGAGGACTTCGCCGCCGTGGGCACCACCGTGCTGAGCCCGCCGAGCGAGGCCATCGAGCTGTTCAGCGACAAGGCGACGGCCTACGGGAAGCTGGCCGCGGCCGGGCTGCCGGTACCGCCCTGGTGGCGGGTGCAGGACGCCGACGAACTGCTGGCCGCCGTGGAGGAGATCGAGGCCGCCGGCGACAAGCCCTGCCTCAAGCCGGTGAGCGGCGCCGGCGGCGAGGGCTTCCGGGTGCTGTCGCGCAACCCCTTCTCGCTGGCCCGGCTGGCCGGGGCGCCCAGCTGGTACGTGCCGCTGGAGCTGGTGGTCCGCGCGCTGGAGGACGCGCCGGAGGAACGCCCGGTGGACTGGCTGGTGATGCCGCACCTGGCCGGCCCCGAGGTGTCGGTGGACTGCCTGGCCGACGCGGACGGACGGCTGCGCGGCGCGGTCGGCCGCAGCAAGGAGGGCCGCCGGCGCGGCTTCACCCTGGACCCGGCGTACCTGGAGCCCACCGGACTGCTGGTGGAGACCTTCGGACTGGCCTATCTGACCAATGTTCAGTTCCGGCACCACCACGGCGTGCCGATGCTGCTGGACATCAACACCCGGCCCTCGGGCGGCCTGCACCAGCTCTCCCGGTGCGGGGTGAACTTCCCCTGGGCGGCGATGCAGCTGGCGCTTGGCCGGGAGCCGACCGACATCACGGTCGGTCCCGGCTCCCTGGGCGACGACTACACCCTGATCTCGACGCCCTACCCGACGCCGGCCCGGCAGCTGCCGATCCCGGCCCCGAGGCATCCGTACGCCGAGGGGGCCGCGGCCCAGGCGCCGATGCCGGCCCAGGGGACGGTGACGCAGGTCACCGGGATCATCGCGGAGTCGGTGTGACGGCGGTGATCCCGGTGACCGCAGTGACCGCATGGTGACGAGCCCGACCCAGCGCCCGCTGACCCCGGACCTCGCGGCGGAGCTGGTGCGGCGCTCGCTCGGCCCGGGTCCGGGCAGCCGGGTCACCGGGGCGTCCGAGCTGGGTGGCGGCACCTTCGCCTCGGTCTGGCGGGTCGAGCTCGCAGACGGCCGCGCCGTGGTGCTCAAGACCTCGCCACCGACCGGCGCGGTGCTGCTCCGCTACGAGCACGGGGTGCTGGGCGCGGAGGCCGAGTACTTCCGACGGGTGCGCCGCGAACTGGCCGGGATCCCGGTCCCCGAGGTACTGCACCTGGGCACCGACCGGGACCTCTGCGACGGTGACTGGCTGGTGATGTCGCTGCTGCCGGGCACACCGCTCAGCGTGCTCGACGCCGGACCTGCCGCCGACGGCGCCGTCCGCTACGAACTCGGCCAGGCCCTGGCCCGGCTGCACACCTTGGACGGGACCTGGTTCGGCTACCCCGGCGAGGGCCGCCGCCAGGCCCCGACCTGGCGTGCGGCCTTCCTCGGGATCATCGACGACCTGCTCGCGGACGCGGAGCAGCTGGGCTCCGAACTCCCGGTGCCCGCGGCCGAGATTCGACGGACCATCGGCGCGGCAGCGGGGGTCCTGGACGAGGTACGGCGGCCCACCCCGGTCCACTTCGACCTGTGGGACGGCAATGTGCTCGCCGAACCACGCCTCGACGGCACCGGGCTGCGGCTGTCCGGCCTGGTGGACGGCGAGCGCTGGCTGTACGGCGACCCGCTGGTGGACTTCGTCTCACCGGTGCTCTTCGGGGCGATCGAGGACGAGGACGGGCACCCGCTGCTGCGGGGCTATGCGTCGGTCGCCCGCGAGCAGGGCGAGTGGACCTGGGACGCCGGGTCCGTGGCCCGGGTGCGGCTCTACCGGGCCTGGCTCTACCTGGTGATGAACGTGGAACTGCCGACCAGGGGGCCCGGCCAGGCCGAGCGCAGCGCCGGCCTGGCGAGGCTGCTGAAGGCAGCGCTGGACGCGGTCGCGGGATAGCCCTCGCACAGGGTACGGGTGCGGTCGGAAGAACCCGCCAGGATGGGTCCTCCCGACCGCACCCCCACCCTGCCCGATCGACCTGCCGACGCACCATTACCGTGGCTCCTTGGAACGCCGATCCACCGGAGGAGACCCATGTCGATGCCCCTGACCCAGCCGTCGCCCGAGCCGCTCGGCGTCGCCATGCTCCAGAGTTCAGGACAGCTGCGGGAGACCAAAGCCAACGGCGACCTGATCGAGGACGCCGCCCGACGCGCGGCCGATGCGGGCGCCCGACTGCTGATCACGTCGGAGATGTTCCTGACCGGCTACGCGATCGGGGACGACGTGCACCGCCTGGCGGAGCCCGCCGACGGGCCCAGCGCCCGGCGCATCGCCGGCATCGCCGCGGCGACCGGGGTCGCCGTCGCCTACGGCTACCCCGAGCTGGGTCCCTCGGGCGAGGTCTACAACTCGGTCCGACTGGTCGGCCCGGGAGGGGAACCACTGGCGAACTACCGGAAGTCGCACCTCTTCGGCGACTTCGAGCGCGCCCACTTCACGCCCGGCGACGAGCCCGTCGTCCAGGCCGAACTGCACGGCACCCGGATCGGTCTGATGATCTGCTACGACGTGGAGTTCCCGGAGAACGTCCGTGCCCACGCCCTCGCCGGCACCGACCTGTTGGTCGTGCCCACCGCCCAGATGCACCCGTACGAGCTGGTCGCCGAGACCGTCGTACCGGTCCGCGCCTTCGAGAGCCAGCTCTACGTGGCCTACGTCAACCGGATCGGCACCGAGGGCGAGTTCGACTTCGTCGGCCTCAGCTGCCTGGCCGGCCCCGACGGCGTGGTCCGCGCCCGCGCCGGTCGAACCGAGGAACTCCTCATCGCCGACGTGGACCCCGCCTTCCTCCACACCTCCCGCACCGCCAACCCGTACCTCCGCGACCGCCGCCCCGAGCTCTACACCTCACTGACCCGATAGCGGACAGCAGGGAGCCCCTGGCGGATGCCTACGCGGTCCATGACTTCTGGCGCTTCCTTGGCGTGGAGCCCGACGGCAACCCCACGCCCGACCTCTTCGCCGCACCCGTCTGGAGACGGTTACGCCATGGCTCCGAACGCCATCTCCCACGGTGGAGTAGCCCTCCGGGGAATGAGTATTCGTCAGACGCCGTCGCCGTCAACGACCGGCGGGCCCGGGTGGGGTCAGGCGATGCTCAGGACGGCCTTGCCGCGCAGGCGGCCGGTGGACATCTCCTTGAGTACAGGACCGGCGCTGCTCCAGTCGCCGCGGTGGCCGATCTCGACCTGAAGCCTGCCTTGCGATGCAAGGCTCAGCAGTGCGTCGATGTCCTCGGCGTCACGGCTACCGTCGCCGTCGGCGTAGACGAAATGACGCAGGGTCAGCGCGGTGCCCTCCTGGAGCAGGCGGAAGAAGTCCAGGGTGATGGGATTGCCGCTGGCCTGGCCGAACCAGAGGTACTGGCCACCGGGGCGCAGCTTGTGGACTGTCTTCGACCCCAGGTCGCCGCCCACGGATTCGAGCACAATGTCGAAGGCGTTGCCCTCGACGGCGTCGATGTCGCGGGCGATCTCGGCGCCCAGCGCCGCCATGTGCTCGGTCGGCTGTCCCTGCTCGGCGACGGCGGTGATCTCGGCGCCCTCGGCGATGGCAAGCTGGATGAGGACCTGGCCGACTCCGCCCCCGACGCCCGTGGCCAGGATCCTGCGCCCCTTGAGCGGACCGGCCAGGTCGAGCAGTCGCCGGGCGACCAGCCCACCCAGAGGAAGCGCGGCCGCGGAGGCGGAGTCCACGTTGTCGGGGATGACCGCGAGTCGGTCCGCCGAGGCGGCGACGTACTCAGCCCCTCCTCCGCCCGAGGGCAAGTGCAGGACCACGCGGCTGCCCTCTGCCGGACCGCTCCCGTCGGCGGCGGCCTTGGCGACCGTCCCGGCCGCGTCGATGCCGGGGCGGAAGTCGTTGGCGGGGCCGCTCAGGTACAGGAAGTCCGCCCGATTGAGCGAGATGTCGGTCACCTGGACGAGCGCCTCGTGGTGCGCCGGGGTGGGAAGGTCGACATCGCCCAGTTCGGTGAGGGTCTCCGGGTTGCCGGTGGGGATGAGTGCACGCATGGCGGCGCCTTTCTCGCAAAACGGTAGTATGACTACCTCTTCACCGTAGCACAAAACGGTAGTGGTACAACCGGATCACTTCGTTGTAGGTGGTGACGCTGCCAGGCCCGCATCGGGAGTCGTCGTCATCGCGCTCACGGCGCTCCCGGGAGTACATCGCCGGCGGCACACCGTGGAGCGGCGGCTTGGCGCAGGGTCGGCAACGCCCACCGCCGCAGCCGTCGCAGTGATTGCGCTGCTGATCCGCCCGGAGATGGGCGCCGCTACGCGGCCGGGGTGCGGAGCCCGGCCAGCATCACCTCGTGCGTGATCTCACGCTGCCGGGGGGTCGAGGCCGAGCCGGCCATGCGCATGAGCGCCGCCACGTCCTCGGCAGTGATGTCCTGGCGCAGTCGGCCGCTGTTCCGGGCCCGGTCGGCGACCGGGGCGATCAGTGAAATCGCGATGATCTGTCCCTGCACGGCCGCCCGCTCACTCGTCCTGCACAAGGCGTCGAACAGCTGCAACCCCTCATCGTCGAGCGCGCATCCGCGGATGAACACCGTGCGGAACGCCTCCCAGTCGTCGGAGACGGCGGCGGCCGCCTCCGTGACCTGGCGCGCGTCGCCTGCCAGGTCCTCCAGCAGCTGCAGGACGAGGTCGTCCTTGGTCGGGAAGTGTCGGTAGAAGGTAGTCGCCCCCACCTTCGCCGCCCGCGCCACAGCTTCGATGCTCAGATCGGGCCCCTGCTCGGCGAATGCCTGGCGGGCGGCGTCGAGCAGCCGCCGCCGATTGCGGACCTGGTCCTTGCGCGGCGCGCGCTGTGCTGCGGCAGTCAACCTGAACTCCTGGTCGCGACGCCTCTCGAAGCGGCACCGGCAACCCGGCCCGGCTTCGACGGGGCGGTAGATTCGGTAGCCATACTACCGCTTTCCACTTGGTGGGTGGTCATGCTGCCGCAGACTGCCTGGCCGGAGGCTTCGGGCAGACTCTGGGCCATGTCGAACACCCCCGAGAACACCCGTGCTAAGGGCTTGACCGCTGAACAGATAACGGCGCCGCTCCTGCAGAACATGCCGAGGTTGGCCGGAGACTTCAGCCACGAGGGAATCCAGAGGTTGGGTAACCCACTGCCGATGCTCGTGGTCAACCATGGCAACGAGCTCCTGGAACTGATCCTCGAACCGTCCGGGCAGGACTACTGGCTGAAACCCAAGGAGTCGTTCATGGTCACGTCCTACGGGGACTGGCCCGACTATCCCTTCGAGGCGATTTACGAGCCGGGGTGCATCGTGGTCTGGGTGGTCTCTTGCTTCGCTACGGTGACCTTCCGGAACGGAGACGAGGTTCCCGGCGGGTACCAGCGCCCGGCGAGCGCCTGTTGAACCCACTCTCGCGGTCGCCGTCCCGGCTTTGATGCGGATCAGTGGTCAGTGGGGCACGGCTCCTGAAGCCGTACCCCACTGGGCCTCTCTTACAGTCAGCCCTTGACGCAGACGACCTGCTTGAGCTGGGCGACGATCTCGACCAGGTCGGTCTGCTGGGACATCACCTTCTCGATCGACTTGTACGCGCCCGGGATCTCGTCCACGACGCCGGAGTCCTTGCGGCACTCCACGCCCCGGGTCTGCTCCTCCAGGTCCCGCACGCCGAACTTCCGCTTGGCCGCCGACCGGCTCATCTTCCGACCGGCGCCATGCGACGCCGAGTTGAATGCGCTGTCGTTGCCCAGGCCCTTGACGATGTAGGAGCCGGTTCCCATCGACCCCGGGATGATGCCGAAATCCCCTGAGCCGGCCCGGATCGCGCCCTTACGGGTGACCAGAAGATCCTGGCCGTCGTAGCGCTCCTCGCTGACGTAGTTGTGGTGACAACTGATCACCTGGTCAAAGGCGACCTTCGCCTTGGGGAACTCCCTACGGACGACGTCCTGGAACAGCGCCATCATCACCGAGCGGTTGTGCTTGGCGTACTCCTGCGCCCAGAACAGGTCCTGACGGTATGCCTGCATCTGCGGGGTGTCCGCGATGAAGACCGCCAGGTCGCGGTCGACCAGGCCCTGGTTGTGGGGCAGGCCGTGGGCGATGCCCATGTGGTGCTCCGCCAGTTCCTTGCCGATGTTGCGCGAGCCGGAGTGCAGCATCAGCCAGACCGCACCGGACTTGTCCGTGCAGACCTCGATGAAATGATTTCCCGACCCGAGCGTCCCCATCTGCTGCATCGCCCGCTCGCGCCGCCACTTCACCGCGTCGGCGACACCGTCGAAGCGGGACCAGAAGTGGTCCCACCCCGCCGCCGGGAAGCCGTGCAGCTTGCGCGGGTCGACCGGGTCGGAGTGCAGGCCGCGGCCGACCGGGATGGCCCGCTCGATGGCCGATCGGAGCCGGCTGAGGTTGTCGGGGAGGTCGCGGGCGGTGAGCGAGGTCTTGACCGCGCTCATTCCGCAGCCGATGTCGACGCCGACCGCGGCCGGGCAGACCGCGCCCTTCATCGCGATGACGGAGCCCACGGTGGCGCCCTTGCCGAGGTGGACGTCCGGCATCACCGCGAGGCCGGCGATCCAGGGCAGCGAGGAGATGTTCCGCAGCTGCTGCATGGCCTGGCTCTCGACGGTGGCCGGGTCCGCCCACATCCGGATCGGGACCCGGACGCCAGGTACTTCGGTGTACGACATGCTTGATCGACCTCCGCGGTCGGGGAAGAGATGAGACTACGTCAGAAGGGCGTCCGCACAAGGGACGCAGACGTGTACCGGGACGGGACTAGCGCCTGGTACAGGCAGTGGAGGGGCGTCGCCCGGGGGAGGAGCAGGCGCTGACGCGCCCGCGCATCGACTCGACCCGCATGGTGACCGCCTCCTCTCCACTGCCCACGGACCGGCGGTGGTGCCGGTCACAGGAACCATCTAGCCACGGCCGCCCACCGGCGCGCAAAGGGATATCGGGGCAGACGGAAAAGCAGCGGCGCCCGCCTCCGGGTACGAGGCGGGCGCCGCTGCGTGGTTGTTGCCGAGTGGGCGTCAGTGCGCGATCACCGGGATCGACGCCTCGCCGATCTCCTCGCCCACGCCGCCGGTCGGCGGGACGACGGCGTCGCGTCCGGCGGTGACCAGAGTGGCGACGATGATCGCGGAGACGACCAGGATGCCGACGGCGAACCAGATCGCCATCACATAGCCGTGCACCTGGGCCTGGGCGACCAGCGCCGGGGTGGCCGCGTGGTGCGACTTGGCCCAGCTGGTGGTGGCGTTGACCGCGATGGTGCTCAGCAGCGCCGTGCCGATGGAGCCGCCGATCTGCTGCGAGGTGTTGATCATCGCCGAGGCGACACCGGCGTCACGCGGGGCGATCTTGTAGGTCGCCAGGCTCATGGCCGGCATGAACGCGGTGCCCATGCCCAGACCCAGCAGCAGGAAGCCGGGGAGCAGCGTTCCGGGGTAGGAGCTGTTGACCGAGAGCTGGGTCAGGATGAGCATGCCGATCGCGGCGACCACGAAGCCGGGAGCCATCAGCAGCCGGGCCGGGACCCGGTTCATCAGGCGGGCGCCGATCTGGGTCGACCCGATGATCATGCCGGCGATCATCGGCAGGAACGCCACGCCGGTCATGACCGGCGAGTAGTTCTTGACCAGTTGCAGGTAGTAGGTGAGGAAGAGGAACAGGCCGAACATGCCGATCACGGCCAGGCCCAGCGAGAGGTAGACGCCGCCGCGGTTGCGCTCGGTGATGACCCGGAGCGGCAGCAGCGGTGCCTTGACCCTGCTCTCGACCACGACGAAGGCGGCGAGCAGCACGGCCGAGGCGATGAACATGCCGACGGTGATGGGCGCGCCCCAGCCGTCACCGGGGGTGGAGGCCTTGGTGAAGCCGTACACCAGGGCGACCAGGCCGGTGGTGGCGAGCAGTACGCCGGGGATGTCGAGACGGTCGCGGTTGCGGCCTTCCTCGCGCTCGTGGATGTACAGGGCCGCGCCGACAGCCGCGACGATCGCGAAGGCGATGTTCACGAACAGGGCCCAGCGCCAGTTGACGTACTGGGTGAGCACACCGCCGAGGATCAGGCCGACGGCGCCGCCGGCGCCGGCGATGGCACCGAAGATGCCGAACGCCTGTGCGCGCTCCTTGGCCTCGGTGAAGGTGACGGCGAGCAGCGAGAGGGCCGCGGGGGCGAGCAGGGCGCCGAAGACACCCTGCAGGGCACGGGCACCGAGCAGCATGCCCTCGTTGACGGCGGCTCCGCCCAGGGCCGAGGCGGCGGCGAAGCCGACCAGGCCGAGGATGAAGGCGCGCTTGCGGCCCCACAGGTCGGAGATGCGGCCGCCGAAGAGCAGCAGACCGCCGAAGGCCAGGCTGTAGGCGGTGATGACCCACTGCCGGTTGGCGTCCGAGATGTGCAGGGACGCCTGGGCGTGCGGCAGGGCGATGTTCACGACGGTGGCGTCGAGCACCACCATGAGCTGGGCAATGGCTATGAAGGCGAGCGCCTTCCAGCGCTGCGGGTCTGGTTCGAGGCTGACGGGCTGGGCCGTCTTGTCTGTCTGGTCTGTCTTGGGCATGACGTTTCCCATGGCTGTGTAGGCATGTCTGAACTCGGGCCGGCACGCGGTGCTCGCGTGCCCGAAATTCCGCCGTTCGGGCTGTTGGCGGTTGCTGCTGTACGGCTCAGCGAACGGTCAGTGCTGCGGGTCCGTCACTGCGGCGCACTCGCCGCGGAGGTCCTGCAGGATGGCTGGCTGGCCCGGGAGCACTGAGCGCTGCGGTGCGCGCAGTCCGTCCAGGACGATCTGGATGTACCGGTGGACGAAGTTGACGTGCTGGAGGGGTGTGGTTCCCGGTAGCGGCCGGGCGATCTGCGACGCCAGGATCATGACGTCGCCGGTTCCGACGTCAGTACGCAGCGTGCCGTCCGCCTGGGCGCCGGCGAAGACCCGTTCGACCACGTTGTCGAGGCGGTTGCGTGCGGCGAGCAGCTCCGGGTCGTCGACGTCCATCCACTCCGAGAACATCGGGCAGAGGGCGCCGATTTTCCATTCCACCGCGCCGTGGACGATTTCCTCGAGCGCCGTGAAGGCATCAGCGGCCTCGGCGGCGATGGTCTCCGCCTCCTTGGCCATGGTGCCGAAGACGGAGAGGACGACGCTGCGAGCGAGGTCGCGCCGGTCCGGGAAGTGCCGGTAGAGCGTGGCATTGCCGATGCCGGCCCTGCGGGCGATCTCGTCCAGCGGCACGTCCGCACCGAACTCGATGAACGCCTCCTGCGCGGCGGCGACGATGCGCTCGCGGTTGCGGGTGGCGTCCGCACGCAGGCGGGGGGTGCCGGGCTTGACGGCGGTCTGGCTGACCATGGTGGCGCTCCTCTGTCTGCTTCGGTCCCGGTGGACGACGGTCAATGAACCGGGGATTTCCTCCCCGCTTGCTTCAGTCAATCAGCTAAACGGGGAGAGGCTCCCCGGAAATCCCGTCCAGGGGTGTGACCTGAGTCACATTCACAGCTGTCTCTTATATCGATCGACGGGTCCGCCAGCCGGACGGTAGGTTGCAGCCGACTCGGGGAGGTCCAGACCAATGACGGCGGGGACGGCAGCGCAGGAGTCCATGGCCACCGGAGCGGGTGCCGCTCTGACCCGGATCGGCAGGGTGCTGCGCCGCCGTGACTTCCGCTGGTGGTTCGGCAGCCAGGTGCTCGGCGCCTCCGGCGGGGCGACCCAGGCGGTCGCCCTGTCCTGGCTGGTGCTGCAGAGCACCGGCAACGCCTTCTGGCTCAGCGTGGCGACCGTGTGCTCCTGGGGTCCGATGCTGGTGCTCAGCCCCTGGGCCGGCTCCTTGGTGGACCGCCACAACCGTCGGCGGATCCTGCTGGTGACCCAGTCGCTGCTGCTGGTCAGCAGTGTGACGCTGGGCGTGCTGGCCGCCACCTCCGGGCTACCGCTGTGGATCATGCTGGGGATGTCGCTGCTGGCCGGAGCGGTCACCTCGGTCGACTCCCCGGCCCGCCAGGTCTACATCGTGGACCTGGTCGGCAAGGAGGGGGTCGCCAGCGCGGTCGGACTGTGGGAGGTCGTGATCAACTCCTCCCGGGTGCTGGGCCCGGCCCTCGGCGGGCTGCTGCTGGCCACCAGCGGACCGGCCGGCTGCTTCCTGGCCAACGGCCTGACCTTCCTCGCCCCGCTGCTCGTCCTGTGGCGGCTGCAGACGGAGTCCTACGAGACGCCGTCCAACGAGACGCCGTCCAACAAGACGCCGTCCAACAAGACGCCGTCCAAGGAGACGCCGGCACGCCCGCCGAAGCAGCCCGGAGCGATCCGCTCCGGGCTGCGCTACGCCTGGCGCACCCCGGCGGTGCGGGCCTGCCTGCCGATGGCCGCCGCCGGCGGGATGCTCTTCAACATGGGCATCGCGCTCACCCCGCTGGCCACCAGGGCGCTGCACCTGGGCGGCGGCGGATACGGGGCGCTGATGGCGATGTTCGGCGTCGGCGCCCTGCCTGGAGCGCTGCTGGCGGCAGGCACCAGCGCCCCCACGGGCGCCCGGGTGCTGACGCTCTGCGTGGCCACCGGGGTATCCGTGCTGCTGGTCGCCTGGTCCCCCGCCCTGGTCCTGACCTTCGCCGCGATGGCCCTGACCGGCTTCGCCTCGATCTGGTTCATCGCCACCGCCAACACCCTGGTGCAGCTGCGCACCGAGCCGGGGATGCTGGGCCGGGTGATGGGCCTGTGGAGCATGGCGCTGCCGGGGACCACCACCCTGACCGGCTTCCTGATCTCCGGCGTCGGCGAGAGCCTCGGCGCACGGGCCGGCTTCTCCTGCTCGGGCGTGGCCCTTCTGCTCTCCGCCCTGCTCGGCCGGCGCGCCCTCGGCGGCCGGGCTCGCCGTCGATGCCGCGGCGGTGGGCGGACGGCGTGGAGCCGCCCGCCCACCGGCGATTGCCCGGCGGGGATCACCGGCTGAGGTCACCGGCTGAGGTCACCGGCAGGGGTCAGACGTGTACGACGGTGACCTCGCCCAGGCCGAGGTCCTTGAGCGGTCCGGCAATTGACGCGGCGTCACCCACGAGCACGGTGACCAGCCGGTCCGGCGGGAAGGCGGCCACCACGGCGGCCGTGGCCTCGGCCGTGGTGGTCTCCGCGAGACGGCGGTAGACCTGGGCCTGGTAGTCGTCCGGCAGCTCCTGCTCCACCTGGTCGGCCAGGGTCGAGCAGACCGCCGAGGCGGTCTCGTAGCGCAGCGGGGCGACGCCGACGAGGTTCTGCACGGCGACGTCGCGCTCCTCGTCGGTGAGCCCCTCGTCGGCGAGGGTGCGCAGGATGGTCCAGGTGTCGGCGAGCGCGGGAGCCGTGGAGTCGGTGTCCACCGAGCCCGAGATCGCCAGCATGGCCCGGCCGGAGCCGTCCGCCGCCGAGCGCAGCGGCTGGGCGAAGGCCCTGACCCCGTAGGTGTAGCCCTTCTCCTCGCGCAGCACCCGGTCCAGCCGCGAGGTGAGGGTACCGCCGAGGCAGTAGGTGCCCAGGATCTGCGCCGCCCAGGAGGGGTCGTGCCGGTCCGGGCCGATCCGGCCGATCAGCAGCTGGGTCTGCACCGATCCGGGCCGGTCCACGATGATCACCCGGCCGCGGTCGTCCGCCGTGACCGGCTCCGGGACGGAGGGGGTGCCGGCGTCGCCGGTCCAGGCGCCGAGGGTGGCGGCGAGGACCGCGTCGAAGTCGACGGCCGCGAAGTCACCGACGATGACGGCGGTCGCGGTGGCCGGGCGGACGTGCGCCGCGTAGAAGTCGGCGACGGCGTCCCGGTCGATGCCCTTGACGGTGTCCGCGGTGCCGGCGCGCGGCCGGGAAATCCGGTCCGCCGCGTCGAACAGGCTTCCGTACAGGGCGAAGGCGGCCCGGCGGCCGGGGTTGGCGAGCTCGTGCACGATCTCGTCCAGCCGGTTGGCGACGACCCGCTCGATCTCGTCGGCCGGCAGCGCCGGCGCGCGGACCGCCTCGGCGAGCAGGGTGAGACCGCGCTCCAGGCGGGAGGCCGGGACCTCCAGCGACAGCCGCAGGCTGGTGTGGTCGGCGTGGGCGTCCAGGGTGGCCCCGGCACGCTCCAGCTCGCCCGCGAACTCCTCGGCGGTGAGGCTCTCGGTGCCCTCGGAGAAGGAGCGGGCCAGGATGGTGGCGACACCGTCCAGGCCGACCGGTTCCGCGGACAGCGGGGCGTCGAGCAGCAGGTCGACGGCGACCAGCTTCTGGCCGGGACGGTCGCAGCGCAGCACGGTGAGGCCGTTGGGCAGGGTGCTGCGGACCGGCGCGGGGAACGCCCAGGGGGTGGCCTCGCCGGGCTCGGGGCGCGGGTGGAACGTCATGGTGGGCGCGATGGTCATGCGGTCACGTCCTCGTCGGCGGCATCGTTCTCGGTCGGGTCGTTCTCGGTGGGGTCGTTCTCGGCGGGCTCGTAGGTCAGCACGGCCCGGTTCTCCGGGGTCAGATACCTGGCGGCGACGGCCCGCACCTCCTCCGCGGTGACGTCGAGGACCTTGGCCAGCGCCGTGTTCAGCAGCTTGGGGTCGCCGAACAGCACCGCGTAGCGGCACAGCTCGTCGGCGCGTCCGTGGACCGTGTCCAGGCTGTCCAGCCACTCGCGTTCGATCTGCGCCTGGGCACGCTCCAGCTCCTGCGGCGTCGGGCCCTCCGCGGCGAAGCGGGCGAGCTCCTCGTCCACGGCCGCCTCGACGTCCGTGATCGCGGCCTCGCCGGAGGTCTTGGCGTCCAGCCAGCCCAGCGAGGGCGCGCCGGACAGCCGCAGCAGGCCGAATCCCGCGGTGACGGCGGTGCGGTCGCGGCGGACCAGCCGGTTGTACAGCCGACTGGACTCGCCGGAGCCGAGGATGGTCAGGGCGAGGTCGGCGGCGTCGGCCTCCCGGGTGCCGTCCACCGGCAGCAGGTAGGCGGCCATCAGCGCCTGGGAGGGGACCTCCTCGACCAGGTGCTGGCGCAGCACCGCGCCGGGCTCGCGGCTGACGGTGCGTCCGTCCCGCGGCGGACGCTTGCCGTCGTGCGCGGGGATGCTGCCGAAGTACTTCTCGATCCAGGCGAGGGTCTGCTCGGGGTCGATGTCGCCCACCACGGACAGGACCGCGTTGTTGGGGGCGTAGTAGGTGCGGAAGAAGTCCTGCGCGTCGGCGAGGGTGGCCGCGTCCAGGTCCGCCATCGAGCCGATCGGGGTGTGGTGGTAGGGGTGACCGTCCGGGAAGGCCATGCCGACCAGGCGCTCGAAGGCGGTGCCGTAGGGCACGTTGTCGTAGCGCTGGCGGCGCTCGTTCTTCACCACCGCCCGCTGGTTGTCCAGGCCGGTCAGGTCCAGCGCGGAGAGCAGCGAGCCCATCCGGTCCGCCTCCAGCCACAGGGCCAGCTCGACCTGGTGGGCCGGCATGGTCTCGAAGTAGTTGGTCCGCTCGAAGCTCGTGGTGCCGTTGAGGGAGCCGCCGGCGCCCTGGACCAGCTCGAAGTGGCCGTTGCCGGGGACGGACGCGGAGCCCTGGAACATCAGGTGCTCGAACAGGTGCGCAAGACCGGTACGGCCCGCCACCTCGTGCCGCGATCCGACGTCGTACCAGAGGCACACGGCGGCGACCGGGGTGAGGTGGTCCTCGGAGAGCACGACCCGAAGCCCGTTGGCCAGGGTGTGTTCCGTGATGACGAATCCGTCGGTGGTGCTGGGGGCCGTGTTGGCCATCCGCTCCTCGTCCTTCCGGTCGCTGTCTTGTCTGGATCGGTTGCAGGTTGCTCGGGGGTCCATTGTGGTCCAACGCGCACCGGCCCCGAAGTGTGCTCCTGTTCGCTGCCAGCGTGGCCTCGGCGCGGCGCTGTCGGTAGCAGGGTCCACAATGGGGTCTGCCCGTACCGGAACAGAACTAGCAATTGGCAAGGGAGCCCCGCCGCGATGGCCCGCCGCAGTTCGCAGACCCCACCGCCCGAGGATTTCGAGGAGCGGATCCTCGACATCGATGTCGTGGACGAGATGCAGGGCTCCTTCCTGGAGTACGCCTACTCCGTGATCTACTCGCGCGCCCTGCCCGACGCGCGGGACGGACTGAAGCCCGTGCACCGCCGGGTGCTCTACCAGGCCAACGAGATGGGGCTGCGCCCCGATCGCTCCCATGTGAAGAGCGCCCGCGTGGTCGGCGAGGTGATGGGCCGGCTGCACCCGCACGGTGACGCCTCCATCTACGACACCCTGGTGCGGATGGCCCAGCCGTTCTCCATGCGGCTGCCGCTGATCGACGGTCACGGCAACTTCGGTTCGCTCGGCAACGACGACCCGCCGGCCGCCATGCGTTACACCGAGTCCCGGCTGACCGCCGCCTCGATGGCGATGGTGGAGTCGATCGACGAGGACACCGTCGACTTCAGCCCCAACTACGACGGCAGCGAGCAGGAGCCCGGCGTTCTCCCGTCGGCCTTCCCCAACCTGCTGGTGAACGGCGCGACCGGGATCGCGGTCGGCATGGCGACCAATATGCCGCCGCACAACCTCGGCGAGGTGGTGTCCGCCGCCCGGCATCTGATCCGGCATCCGAACGCCGACCTGGACGCGCTGATGCGCTTCATCCCCGGCCCCGACCTGCCGACCGGCGGCCGGATCGTGGGGCTGAGCGGGATCAGGGACGCCTACGAGAACGGCCGCGGCACCTTCAAGATCCGGGCCAAGGTGAGCGTCGAGGACGTCACCCCGCGCCGCAAGGGCCTGGTGGTGACCGAGCTTCCGTACAACGTCGGGCCCGAGAAGGTCATCGCCAAGATCAAGGACCTGGTCAACGCCAAGAAGCTCCAGGGCGTCTCCGACATCAAGGACCTGACGGACCGCTCGCACGGCCTGCGGCTGGTCATCGAGGTCAAGAACGGCTTCGTCCCCGAGGCGCTGCTGGAGCAGCTCTACCGGCTGACGCCGATGGAGGAGTCCTTCGGCATCAACAACGTTGCGCTGGTGGACGGACAGCCGCTGACGCTGGGTCTGAAGGAGCTGCTGGAGGTCTATGTCGACCACCGCTTCGAGGTGGTCAGGCGCCGCTCCGACTTCCGCCGCCGCAAGCGCCAGGAGCGGCTGCACCTGGTCGAGGGCCTGCTGGTGGCGCTGCTGGACATCGACGAGGTCATCGCGATCATCCGGGCCAGCGACAACACCGCGATGGCCAAGGAGCGCCTGATGGAGCGCTTCTCGCTGTCCGAGACGCAGACCGTCTACATCCTGGACACGCCGCTGCGCCGGCTCACCCGCTTCGACCAGGTCGAGCTGGAGGCCGAGCAGGACAAGCTGCACAACGAGATCCAGGCGCTGACCGAGATCCTGGAGTCGGACACGGTGCTGCGCAAGGTCGTCTCCGACGAGCTGGGGGCGGTGGCGAAGAAGTTCGGCACCGAGCGGCGCACCGTGCTGCTGGAGGCGGGAGCCGTGCAGACGGCGGCGGTGCCGCTGGAGGTCGCCGACGACCCGTGCCGGGTGCTGCTCTCCTCGACCGGGCTGCTGGCCCGCACCGCCGACGCCGTACAGACGGTCGACTCCGACAGCGGCCGGGCCAGGCATGACGTGATCGTCTCGGCCGTGGCCGCCACCGCGCGGGCCGACATCGGCGCGGTCACCACGGCGGGACGGGTGCTGCGGCTGCCGGTGATCGACCTGCCGGCGCTGCCGCCCAGCTCCACCGCGCCGACGCTGTCCGGCGGCGCCCCGGTCTCCGAGTTCCTGAAGCTGGACGCGGGCGAGCGGGTGCTGGCGCTGACCAGCCTGGACGAGTCCTCGCCCGGCCTCGCGCTCGGTACCGAGCAGGGCGTGGTCAAGCGGGTGGTGCCGGACTGGCCGGAGAACAAGGACGAGTTCGAGGTGATCGGCCTCAAGGACGGCGACCGGCTGATCGGCGCGGTCGAGCTGCGCACCGGCGAGGAGGATCTGGTGTTCATCAGCTCCGATGCCCAACTGCTGCGGTTCCAGGCCTCGCAGGTCCGTCCGCAGGGGCGGCCGGCCGGCGGCATGGCCGGGATCAAGCTGGCCGACGGCGCGAAGGTGCTCTCGTTCACGGCGGTGGACCCGTCCGGCGAGGGCGTGGTGGTGACGGTCGCGGGCTCCTCCTCCGACACCCTGGAGGGGCTGGGCGGCCTGGGCACCGCGAAGGCGACGCCGTTCGACCAGTACCCGCGCAAGGGGCGGGCCACCGGCGGGGTGCGCTGCCAGCGGTTCCTGAAGGGCGAGGACAAGCTGGTCCTCGCCTGGGCCGGCCCGACCCCCGCCCGCGCAGCCACCGCGAACGGCTCCCCCGCCGAGCTCCCCGGCCGCGACCCCCGCCGCGACGGCTCCGGCGTCCCGCTCGCCAAGGAGATCACGGCGGTGGCCGGCCCGGCATAGGGCTGGCGCCCGGCCCCGGTAGCGCGGGGCGCATTGCAGGGCGTACAGAGGCACGAATGAGGGGTGCGTCCGGGATTTCACCGTCCCTGACGCACCCCTCCGACGCACCGTCACCGGGGGTACCGGGAGCCAGGCATGGGCCGCTGAACTGGCGCGATGTCGCAGTTTCCGGCGCTCCCCCACGGGCATCCCAACCTATGGAGGCGGCCGGGTCGTACCCACCACCCGAACGCCCGTGGCCAGCCGGCCAGCGTTGCTCGGCAGTCACGCGTACATCCACCAGGCGTGTTGTGAGTTCCTGTTCCGCCGATCTTTACTCCGGCGCGCCCTGGCACGGATCGGGGGTTCTCCGTGGAAGGCACCGAGACGATGAAGGGAATGCTCTGGCGCTGCATCCGAGGGATCGCCATCGCTCTTGTTCTGCTGGCTGTGGTCATCGTGGCCTGTGTCGCACTGAGCGGCTGGATGAACCGCTCCGTGGAAGCCTTCTACGGCGGTACCGATCAGGCGCAGCGCCTCGGAACTATCGGGCAGTACTTCGACGCAGTGAGTGCTGTCTTCTCCGGACTGGCACTCCTGCTCGTTATCGGCACAGCGGCCATGCAACGTCGTGAGTTGTCCATACAGCGCCAGGAACTGAGCAAGTCCCATAGGGAGCTCCACCGCTCTGCGGAGGCCGACCTTCGGCGACTGCACATGGAACTGCTCAAGATGGCGATTGACGACCCGTCGCTAGCGGAGGTGTGGAGCAACTTCCGTGGCGAGGTCTCCCCGCAGCAGCGGCGCCAGTACCTATATGCAAACTTGATTTTTTCGCACCTCTTTCTCAACTACAAGCTGGAGATCTTCAGCGAGACCGAGATGCGCGCCTACCTTCGGGACATCACCACGAGTACCGTATTCAGGCAGTACTGGATTGCTGCTGAACCGGGGCGTAGGTTCTTGGCGGAGAGCTCGGCCGAGCACTACTTCGGCATACTCGTGGACGAGGCGATGGCCGCCGATCCGCCCGAACCACCGGACGGACTGTACGCCGCCTGAAGTACGGCCAGAATCACATGGCATCGTGGAGATTCACTCCAGCGCATGACATGAATCCGGCGTGTCGCCATCGACCGGCGGGCTAGGGTTGAGCCCTGCCCGATCGGACCGGCCGACCCGGGGTAGTCGCTCTTGCCCGCATGTGTGGGCGGACCCTTGGAGTCTTCAGTCCCGTGCATATCGTTCGCAGGATCGGAGCCACCCCTCGGCAACGCGGCAGCGTGAGCGGCAACAACTGTCCCGACATTTTCGAGCTGTCGGACGGGAACTTCGCGGTCATCGGCACGGAGATGACCGCGGAACTCGACGGCTTGCTGCCCGCGGACGCGTCCCGCGCCGACTACGAGAAGATCGTTGTCATCAGCCGGGACACCCTGCTGCGCGCGAAGGCTGATATCCCCGATACCTGACAGCTAGCCCCGCAGGGGGTTCGCCAACGGGGTGTAGGTCGAGTCGCCTCCGTCCGCGTCGGTCCAGCGCAGGAGCAGGTTGGTTTTGGCCGGGACGGACGGGGCGGCGAGCAGGGTGCGGACCTCGGGGTGGTCGGTGAAGCGTTGGAAGACCTTGCGCGCCTGCGGCCAGAGTTCGTCGGCCGCGGCAGGGCAGCGTTCTGCCACCGCTCCGGCGATCTCCAGCAGATGGTTCGTCACCAGGCAGTAGACCAGCCGCTCCCAGCCGTACCCCGCGTCCACTCCGGGCGTGGGGACGGCAGGACCCATGCTCGCCAGCAGTTCGGCGTGCTGCTCCGTCAGGAGCTTCACCCCCTCGTGGTCGCGGAACACCGCACGGCTCGGCATCCCGTCCGCGTCCATCGCCACCAGGACGTTCTGCAGATGGCACTCCAGTACCACCCCGTGCTGGAAGAACGCATGCAGCACCGGCGGCACCACCCGCTCCACATACCGCCGCCACCACTCGACAGCCCGCGGCATCGCCGCGGCCAGCGGACTGCCGTCGAAGCCCTCGCTGAGCCCCGCCGAGAGCAGCGGCCGCGCCCCCGCGCCGAACCCTTCCCGGACCAGTACCGCGTATGCCTCGTAGGCGTCCTCGCCGCCGACCCCCGCCGTGCGGTACCCGCTGTCGGCCAGCATGGACGCCCCGGCCGGGGCGTCGGCGAAGGCCTTGGCCACCACCTCGTCCACCGGTGCCAGCCAGCGCAGGTCGCGCAGCCACAGGCGGCGGATGTCATTGGTGATCCGGACGTCCAGGCTGAACTTCAGCGACAGGTCGGCCTCCGGCAGATAGACCGTGCGGACCGACGAAGTCGCCCAGGCCAGCTCACCGGTCACGCCGAGGTCGATCAACCGTCCGTCCCGCTCGGCCGGGTGATCACCGATCAGCTGCAGCTGCCAGGGGTGGGCCGGGAGCACCCGGTAGCCCTCCGGCGCCCGCTCGCCCCAGAGCGCGTCGACCGCGCCGGTGTCGCCCTCGCCCGCCAGCAGGTCCTCGCGCACTCCGAGCAGCCTCAGCGGGAAGACCGCGTACGCCTCCGGCGCGAACGGCAGCCACTCCGCCGGCGGGCCGCCGCCCCGGGTCTTGGCTGCCGGGTGGTAGCGGTGTCCGGCGACCAGCGCCTGCTCGGAGCGGAGATACAGGTCGTCGGCGGGCCGCGCCGCCGCGCGGGCGGTGAGCAGCGCGGCGACGACGTCCCTGCTGTCGCGGATCTCGGCGGCGAGTGTGGTGTTCCGCACACCGGTCCGGGCCTCCAGCTCCCGCTCGGTCACCGCGATCAGCCCGGCGAGATCCAGCGGCTGCCGGCCCCCCGCCGTCCGCAGTTCGGGCGCGGAGGGCCAGCGGCCGGGTGCGACACGCACCACCGCACCGCTCGCGGGGAGCAGCAGCGCCCCGTCGTCGGCGCTCTGCGCCAACTCCCTGACCAGGCAGTTCAACAGCCCGGTCAGGGCCACCAGATCAGCCGTCCCCATACGTTCACCCTTTCAAGAGCTGCGGCCCCGTCCTGAGCTGGGGTATGACCTAGTCTCATGCATTCCGAACCGCGTCCGCTGGAAACCTCCTTCGCCGCCGAACTGCGCCAGGTCCGGCCCGGGCTCGTCGCCCCGTACCGGGAGGCACTGCCCGGTGCGCGGGCCGCCGTGCTGGCGCGGCTGTGGCGCTCGCTGTGCTTCGAGGACCTGCCCGGTCTGGACCGGCGCAGGCTGCGCGGACCCGCGGTGCGGCCCTATGACGTAGGAGCGCCCAAGGACGAGCTGACCGTGTGGGCGGACGGCACGGAGTACTCCCATCCGGCGGCCCTGTTCGCGGCGCTCGGCGTGCCCGGCAGCGCCGGGCTGATCGCGGAGCTCGATCACAGCACGGCCTCGCTCGCCCTGTCGCGGGCCGGGGCCGCCCTGTCCGACCCCGCCGAACCACCAGCAGCCCACGCCGTCGGCGGCCTGGTCGCCGCCGAGCAGAGCATCGTCGACGGCCATCCCTACCACCCCTGCTGCCGCAGCCGTCCAGGTCTCACCGTGGCCGACCAGCTGGCGTACGCGCCCGAGCACCACCCCGTGGTCGGCCTGCGGCTGCTCGCGCTCCCCGCCGCGCGCTGCACGGTCGTGGGCGACTGGCCCGAGGCGCTCAGGGACGGCGGGGGCCGACTGCTGCTGCCGGTCCACCCGTGGCAGGCCCGGGAAGCGCTGCCGGGCCTCGGCCTGCGGGTGGAGCCGGACACCGAGCTGCCGGCCCATCCGCTGCTGTCCCTGCGGACCCTCGCCCCCACGGACGGCGGCGCGCACATCAAGACGGCACTGTCCCTGCGGATGACCTCGTCGGTGCGGGACATCTCCGGCGGCTCGGTAGTCGACAGCGCCCGGCTGTCCGCGCTCTTGGAGGAGGTGACCGGACGCCTGGACGGTCGGTTGACGATCTCGCGCAACCTGGCCGCGGCGGGCGTCCTGGTCGACGGAGCGCTCAGCCCCGCTCTCGCCGTGATGCTGCGGGAGTCCCCCGAGCTGCGGGCCGGCCCTTACGAGCGGGTGGTGCCGGTGGCGGCGCTGACCGTACCGCCGCACGAACCGGTGGCCTGGCTGCGCTCCCTCGCCCGGCTGCTCTGGCCGCCGTTGCTGCGGCTGCTCGCCTGGGGCGTGGCACTGGAGGCGCACGGGCAGAACCTGCTGGTGGTCCTCGACCCGGAGGGGCGGCCGCTGCGCCTGGTCTACCGGGACCTCGCGGACATACGCCTGAGTCCGCTGCGGCTGGCCGGCATCGGCGTGAGCACCGCCGGCCTGGGGGCGCGGATCCTGGACGACGATCCGGTGACGCTGCGCCGCAAGCTCTACGGATCCGTGGTCGGCGGCAGCCTCAGCACCCTGGTGGCGGCCTTCGGCGGCGCTGACCGCCGGGTGGAGGCGGCGCTGTGGTCCGCAGTGGCCGAGGAGGCCGAGCGGGCCGCCGACGTCCTGTCCCCGGAGGACCGGCGCGCACTTCTGGAGCAACCGCTCCAGGTGAAGGCGCTGTGCCGGATGCGCCTGGCCGGAGGCCCTGCCGGCGACCAGTGGACCTCGCTGCCCAACCCCCTGCTGTAAGCCGTAAGAGTTCTTGTAGCGAGAAATCGACGTTGGTAAGGCTACCCTTGCCAGCGTGAGTACCTGCGCCACCCTTTCCAGGGAACTGGCTGAGCCCCTGAGCGGCACCGCCGCCATCGGGGCCACCTGGCTGCTGCTCGAGCAGCCGGGCCCCTGGGGTGCCCGGGCGCTGACGGAAAGCCATCTGGACCCCGGACTCGGGCGGGCCCTGGAGGCGCGGGCCGAGGGAACCGGGCTGCGGATCGCGCTGATCCGTCGCCCCGGCCGGCACGCCGACGCCCCGCCCACGCCGTCCCGGCAGGTGTACCTGGCGCACACCCGTCCCGGCCGCTCCTGGGTCCGCACCCTGACCGTCGACGACCCGGCCGAACTGCTCGCGCTGGACTTCGCCGCCCTCGCCGCAGGCGAGCACGGCGACGTCGGCAGTGCCTTTGGGGGCGACCCGCTCGCTCTGGTGTGCACCAACGGGCGCCGGGACCGCTGCTGCGCCCTGCTGGGCCGGCCGCTCGCCGCCGAACTCGCCGCCGGCGGCCATGCGCAGGTCTGGGAGGTCACCCACCTCGGCGGCCACCGCTTCTCGCCCACCATGCTGGTACTGCCGTACGGGTACGCCTACGGCCGGATGTCCGCCCACGTCGCCAAGGAGATCCTGGAGGCCGCCAGGGACGGCCGGATGGTGCCGGAATGGTGCCGCGGCCGCTCCTTCTGGGAGCGTCCCGGCCAGGCCGCCGAGCTGGCGGTCCGCGAGGCGATCGGCGAAGACGACGCCGAGGCCCTGACGGTCACTCAGCACCAGCTGGCCGAGGACCTCTGGTCCGTTTCGGTGGCCCATCTGAACGGGTGGCGCTGGCAGGTCCAGGTCCGCCGCACCGAGGCCGGGCCGGCCCGTGCCGAGAGCTGCCTGGCCTTTCCGACCTGCCCCGACCGCTTCGAGGCCACCCTGCTCACGGCGGATCCACAGTCGGGTTCCGGTCGCGACCGATCCGAACCAGCCACAGAACCGGCCCGCTAGGAGCTACGCTGGAAGAGCCCTCGGGTGCGCCTCCCCCGTCGCACCCGAGGGTCTCACTCTGCCCGGCGGCGCCGCCCGGCTGCGGCTCAGACCGCGCCGGCCCCCGTCAGCGCCCGCACCTCCAACTCCGCGTAGGCGTCCGGGTCGGCACGGCTGCCCGAGGTGACGGTTCCCAGCCAGCCGAAGAAGAAGCCGCAGGGGATCGAGACGATCCCGGGGTTCTGCAGCGGGAACCAGTGGAAGTCGACTCCGGGGAAGATCGCCGCCGGGCTGCCGGAGACCACTGGTGAGAAGACCACCAGCACCAGGGCCGGAACCAGCCCGCCGTAGATGGCCCAGGTGGCGCCGCGGGTGGTGAAGCGCCGCCAGAAGAGGTTGAAGAGCAGCGCCGGGAGGTTGGCCGAGGCCGCCACCGCGAAGGCGATGCCGACCAGGAAGGCCACGTTCAGCTTCTGCGCGAACAGGCTGAGCACGATGGCCACCACGCCGAGCACCACCGCGGCGATCCTGGCCACGACCACCTCCTGGTGCTCGGTGGGCTGCTCCTCGTCCTGGTGCCGGAAGGCCCTCGCCCACAGGTCATGGGCGAACGCCGCCGACGAGGCCAGGGTGAGGCCGGCGACCACGGCCAGGATGGTGGCGAAGGCCACCGCCGAGGTCAGCGCGAAGAGCACCGCGCCGCCGTTGCTGCCGCTGCCGCCGCCCAGCACCTCGGACAGCAGCGGCACCGCCGTGTTGCCCGCCTCGTTGGACGCCCGGATCGCCGAGGCGCCGACCAGCGCCGAGGCGCCGAGGCCCAGCACGATGGTCATCAGGTAGAACGCACCGACGAGCCCGATCGCCCACATCGCCGAACGCCGCGCGGCCCGCGCCGTCGGCACCGTGTAGAACCTGGCCAGGATGTGCGGCAGACCACCGGTGCCCAGGACCAGGGCGATGCCCAGGCTGACGAAGTCGAGCCGGTTGGTGGCGCTCCCGCCGTACTTCAGGCCCGGTGAGAGGTAGCGGTCGCCGAACCCGCTGCCGGAGGCGGCGGAGCTGGCCAGCGAGCCCAGGTCGCCGTGGAAGCGGACCACCACCAGCACGCAGAGCAGCAGGGTGCCCGACAGCAGCAGGACGCATTTGACGATCTGGATCCAGGTGGTCGCCTTCATCCCGCCGACCGTCACATAGATCACCATCAGCGCGCCGACCCCGACGATGGTCCACCCCCTGGCCTGCCCCGAGTGCAGCCCCAGCAGCAGTGACACCAGGCTGCCGGCCCCCACCATCTGCGCCAGCAGGTAGAACAGCGACACCACGACCGAGGAGATCCCGGACGCCGCGCGCACCGGCCGCTGCCGCATCCGCATCGCCAGCACGTCGCCGATGGTGTAGCGGCCGCAGTTGCGGACCAGTTCGGCGACCAGCATCAGGACGACCAGCCAGGCCACCAGGAAGCCGATGGTGTACAGCAGCCCGTCGTAGCCGTAGAGCGCGATCAGACCGGTGACGCCCAGGAAGGAGGCGGCCGACATGTAGTCGCCGGCGATGGCGAAACCGTTCTGCAGAGGACTGAAGTCGCGGCCCCCCGCGTAGAAGTCCTCGGCCGCGCGGCTGCGGCGGCCGGCCCAGGCGGTGATGGCCAGGGTGACCACCACGACACCGACGAACAGGCCGATGGCCAGCGTGTGATGACTTCCCCCGGCGGCTGCCGCAGTGGTGGAGTCCATGGGCTGCTCCCCTCGTGAGGACCTCATCGGAGCCGGTCCTGGGTCTCCCAGCGCAGGCCGAGCGCCAATCGGTCCCGCCGGTCGCGGGCATGCCGGGCATAGAGCCAGGTGATCAGGAAGGTCGAGCCGAACTGCAGCAGCCCGAGTGCCCAGGCGACCGTGAACGGGCCGGCGAGCTGATGCGCCATCAGCCCGGGCAGGGTCACCGCGGCGACGATGTAGGCGAGGTACCAGGCCAGGAAGGCCGCACAGGCCGGGAAGACGAACCGGCGGTACTCGCGGCGGACCTCCTGGAACTCCTCACCGGCCTGGACGTGCCGGTAGACCTCGGCGGCCCGGGGAGCCCGCTCGGGCGCCTCGGGGAGGGGCTCGCGGAACGTTTCAGCGGGCTCAGCCTCCCCCACAGCCACCCCCCTGGCCACCTCCGGATCGATCGGAGCATCAAGCCCCGGCGGCGGTGCAGGCGGCGCCTGCACGGGGATCTCCGGCACGGGCATTTCCCGCACGGGGGTCGTCCGCTCGGGCACCGCCTGCTCCGGTGCCGCCCCGGCCCTCGGCCGCGCGGCCGGCGCCGCCCACCAGTCGAACCCGCCGGCGCCGCCCGGCCGACCGTTCCGCTCTTCAGCCGGCGCCTCGGCGGAGTGCGCCTCCGGCGGCGGTACCGGTTCCCGGTGTCTCAACAACTGTGCTCCCGCGTCGATGGAGTGACGGGGCCCCCACATTCCCCTCCCGTCTCCCCCAGCATGCTGAGCGACGGGCTCCGACGTGGTCCGGTGTGCGGACGTTCACCCCATCAGGTGATGCGACAGCTAACCGTGCGAGAGGCCGTGCCGATAGGCGTAGCCGACCGCCTGGGCCCGGTCCCTGACGCCGGTCTTGGCGAAGAGGTTGTTGATATGGGTCTTGACCGTAGCCATGCTGACGAACAGTCGGGCCGCGATCTCGGTGTTGGACAGCCCGTCGGCGATCAGCCCGAGCACCTCCGCCTCGCGCGCCGTGAGCCCGTCCGGCAGCGCCGACGGGACACCAGGGGCGGGCGTCGGGACCGGGTCGGCGGCAGCCGCGGACGGCGCGGCGAACCGCTCCAGCAGGCGGCGCTGGATCCGGGGCGAGAGCCCGGCGGCTCCGCCCCGGACATCGGTGATGGCCCGGGCGATCTCCTCGGCCCCGGCGTCCTTGGTGAGATACCCGCGGGCGCCCGCCTGCAGTGCGGGGAACAGCGAGTCGTCGTCCGCGTACGTGGTCAGCACGACCACCTCGGTGGAGGGTTGGGCGGCCCGGATCCGACGGGTGGCCTCGACGCCGTCGCAGCGCGGCATCCGCAGGTCCATCAGCACCACGTCCGGCAGGTGCGCGGCGGCCAGTGCCACTGCCTCCTCGCCGTCCCCGGCGGCCCCCACCACCTCGATCCCGGGCAGCAGCCCGAGCAGCATCACGATCCCCTCGCGGACGACCTTCTGATCGTCCGCCACCAGCACCCGCACCACAGAGTCGCTCATCGCTCCACCCTAGGGTCCCTAGGGAGCGGGCACGCTCAGAAGGACCTTGAAGCCGACTCCATCAGGCCCGGCCTGCAGCGATCCGCCGAGCAGCTCGGCCCGCTCGCGCATCCCCAGCAGGCCCAGCCCGCTGCCGCTCCGGGTCAGTTCGGCGGCGTCGGGGCCGGACCGCCGGCCCGTTCCCGCACCGTTGCGCACCTCCAGCTCGACGCTGCCGTCCAGGTACGCCAGCCGGATCGCGCAGGGCGCACCCGGGGCGTGCTTACGGACATTGGTCAGCGCCTCCTGCGCCGTGCGCCGCACCGCGACGCCGGCCTCCGCACCCAGCGGACGGACGAGTCCCTCGATCGCCACGGTCGCCCCGTCGGCCTCCGCCAGCGTCTTCAGGAACTCCGCCACCGGCACGAACTCCCCGCGCAGCGCGGACAGCGCCTGCTTGGTCCCGGCGAGCCCGTCCTGAGCCATCCGCCGGGCGGCGACGATGCGTTCGCGCAGCTGTGCCCGGTCCGCACCCGCGTCCAGCATCACCCGGGCCGCCTCCAGATGGACCAGCTGCGCCGAGAGGCTGTGCGCCAGCACGTCGTGGATCTCCCTGGCGATCCTGGCCCGCTCGGCCAGCGCCGCCGACTCGGCCTCGGCGGCCCGCGCCGCCCGCTCCTGCACCAGCAGCCGCTGGGTTCCGACCCTGGCCTCCCAGTCCACCCTGGTGACGTAGCCGAGAGCGCCCAGTCCCGCCACGGTGGCGGCATTGCCCAGGCTCTGCACCGAGGCCGGCGCGAGCAGCATGAACACCAGCGTGCCCAGCGACGCCGCCGGCAGCGCCACGATCAGCGGGAGGCGCTGCACCGAGCCGAGCGCGATCGCGCACATCAGCAGGATGCCGAGCGCCTCTCCCCCGTTCACCACCACGAGCAGGGCCTGGGCGAAGACCACGGCCAGCCACAGCAGGGACGGCGTCAGCCGCTGCACCCTGCTGCACCGCAGGAAGCGCCAGAACCCGAACGTACCCACCGCGGCGACCGCTGCCACCGTCCAGGTGTGCGCGGCGTCGCGGTGCTCCTCGGCGAAGGTCACCCACAGCGCCGCCCCGATCCCTAGGCACCGGCCCAGGTAGGAGTACCAGAGCCGGGCACGGGTCCGGCCCTCCCGGTTCAACGCCTCCCGGGAGGGCCACTCGGTCCAGTCGTCCACGCCGTTTCCGTCCGCCGTCCGTCAGGCCGTCATCCCCATCAGGCCGTCAGCCCACCGCAGGGACACCGTACGACGGGCCCGTCTCCCGTGCCCTCCAGCTGACCACGGCGGTACGCACCAGCAGCACGGCGGCCAGCGAGAGCAGCAGCACGCCCTGTCCCTGGACCACACCCATCGCGCTGCCGATCGCATAGAGCGCGATCCTGGCGATGATCATGCCCACCCAGGCGAACCCGGTGGCGGCGGTGCCCTTGGCCCAGACCGCGCCGGAGTCATCCCGCCAGACCCTGGTGGTGAAGCCCCAGGCGAAGCCCATGGCGACCTCCAGCAGGATGCTGACCACCAGCAGGGCCACCGAGGTGCTGCGGTGGGCATGGTCGATCAGGTTGTGGTCCCTGAGGGCCAGGACGGCCAGGACCGCAGGAATGACCAGCATCCTCCTGCTGTCGCCGGCGATCCGCCGGGCCCGGAACTGTCGGGCGACGATGTAGACCACAACCACGACGGCCAGGGCGACGTTCGCGGTGCTTCCCATGATCTGCTCCGGATTTCGAGGGTTTCGAGGGGTTACTGAAGACGCTCTCGAAGGTACGGATCGGCACGGTTCAGGGGCTCGGAGCAGGGGTGGAAGCGAGGATGGAGAAGGCCCTCCACCCGAGGGTGGAGGGCCGGTCCCGGCGCAGGCGGGGTCAGACGTCGATGCGCGAGCGGTCCAGCAGCGCCGCCGAGTCCACGATGAACTGCTTGCGGGGCGCGACGTCGTTGCCCATCAGCAGGTCGAAGACCTTCTCGGCCGCCTCCAGGTCGCCGACGTTGATCCGGCGCAGGGTGCGGTGCCGCGGGTCCAGGGTGGTCTCCGCCAGCTGGTCGGCGTCCATCTCACCGAGGCCCTTGTAGCGCTGCACCGGCTCCTTCCAGCGCTGCCCCTTGCGCTGGAGTTCCAGCAGGGTGTTCCGCAGCTCGCTGTCGGAGTAGGTGTAGAGGTACTTCTCCTGGCCCTTGCGCGGGCTGGTCAGCTCGATCCGGTGCAGCGGCGGCACCGCCGAGAACACCCGCCCCGCCTCGACCATCGGCCGCATGTACCGCTGGAACAGGGTGAGCAGCAGGATCCGGATGTGGGCGCCGTCGACGTCGGCGTCGGCGAGCAGCACGATCTTCCCGTAGCGGGCCTGGTCGATGTCGAAGGTCCGGCCCGAGCCGGCTCCTATGACCTGGATGATCGCGGCACACTCGGCGTTCTTCAGCATGTCCGAGACGGACGCCTTCTGAACGTTGAGGATCTTGCCGCGGATCGGCAGCAGCGCCTGGAACTCGGAGTTGCGGGCCAGCTTGGCGGTGCCGAGCGCCGAGTCGCCCTCGACGATGAACAGTTCGCTGCGGTCGACGTCGTCGCTGCGGCAGTCGGCGAGCTTGGCCGGCAGCGAGCTGGTCTCCAGAGCCGTCTTGCGGCGCTGCGCCTCCTTGTGCTGCCGGGCGGCGACCCGGGTGCGGGCGGCGGCGACGACCTTCTCCATCACCGCTCGGGCCTGGGCTTTGTCGTCGCGCTTGGTGGAGGTGAGGAAGTTCTTGAGCTCCTTGGCGACGACCGCTGCGACGATCCTGGTCGCGGCGGAGGTGCCCAGCACCTCCTTGGTCTGACCCTCGAACTGCGGCTCGGCCAGCCGGACGGTGATGACCGCGGTCAGGCCCTCGGTCGCGTCGTCCTTGGTGATGTCGTCCTCGGCGACCCGCAGCAGCTTGGCCGAACGCAGCGCCTCACCCAGGGTCTTGGTGAGCGACCGTTCGAATCCGGCCACATGGGTGCCGCCCTTGGGGGTGGCGATGATGTTGACGAAGGAGCGCTGGGTGGTGTCGTAGCCGGTGCCCCACCGCAGCGCGATGTCCACGCCGAGCTCGCGGGTGACCTCGGTGGCGGTCATGTGGCCGACCTCGTCCAGGACCGGCACGGTCTCCTTGAAGCTGCCGGTGCCCTGGAGCCGCAGGGTGTCGCAGACGGCCTTGTCGGGGGCCAGGTAGTCGCAGAACTCGGCGATGCCGCCGTCGAAGCGGAAGGTCTGCTCGTCGGTGGGGGCGCCGTCCAGGGCCCGGTCGTCACGGACCACGATGGTCAGGCCGGGGACCAGGAAGGCGGTCTGCCGGGCCCGGGCGTGCAGGTTGTCCAGCGAGAGCCGGGCGTCCTTGAGGAAGATCTGCCGGTCGGCCCAGTAGCGGACCCGGGTGCCGGTACGGCCGCGCGGGGCCTTCTTCGCCTTGGTCAGGCCGCCGCTCGAACCCGAGGCGGCGGTGAAGTCCGAGTCCGGGCCCTCGCCCGCGAAACTACCGGGGGTGCCGCGGCGGAAGCTGATGGCGTGGGTGTGACCGCCGCGGTCGACCTCGACGTCCAGGCGCGCGGAGAGCGCGTTGACCACGGAGGCGCCGACGCCGTGCAGACCGCCGGAGGCGGCGTAGGAGCCGCCGCCGAACTTCCCGCCGGCGTGCAGTTTGGTCATCACGACCTCGACGCCGGACAGCCCCGTCTTGGGCTCGACGTCGACCGGGATGCCGCGGCCGTTGTCGCGCACCTCGACCGAGTTGTCGGCGTGCAGGAAGACGTCGATCCGGTCGCAGTGGCCGGCCAGCGCCTCGTCGACCGCGTTGTCGATGATCTCCCAGAGGCAGTGCATCAGGCCGCGGCTGTCGGTGGACCCGATGTACATGCCGGGGCGCTTGCGGACCGCCTCCAGGCCTTCGAGGACAAGGAGGTGCCGCGCGGTGTAGGAACCGTCGGTGGCGGAGCTCCCGCCGGCGCTGAGGGCGGCGGTCTGCACGGTTGTTTCGGCGGTCACGCGCTACTACTCCGGTCTCTCGATGCGGTGGCTTGGTCGGTCCGTCGGTCCGTCGCTACGCGGAGCGCGAACACGGGCCCTTTTCCTGGCCCCCTTGCGGGGGGCCGGTGCACCATGGCGTCAATGCTGCCGGGATGCAGGCTACCGGTGTGTGGGCTGGGGCTTCTGCTCCGACCTGCTCCCGGCTTATGCTACGCGCACCCCGTACGGTCGGTCGCACAGGCGTTCGATATCCCGCACGAGTGACGCGCATGCCATAGTCGGCAGCAGGCATGAACCAAGGGAGCGCGGGGCACGTCCTCTCCAACAAGAGAAAATCCCCGAGGCTCCAAGGAGAGAAGCGGCAGCGACATCGCGGTCACCGCCGTCTCCCCTCCCCCCGCCCCTTCCGGCGGGGGATCCCCTTCCCGGCTCAACGGCCGGGCCGACCCGCAGCCGGATGTCACAAAAGAAAAGCCGCAAGCGGGAACGTTTTCGGCCTGGTTGGATGTTGACCCTGGTACGACAGCTCGTCGAGCTAGAGAAGAGGCGACGTGACTACAGTTCTGACCCCCGCGAGCCCGCTGACCGCAGCTGACCGTTGCGACCGGTGCGGCGCCCAGGCCTACCTGCGCGTCGTGCTGGCATCCGGCGGCGAGCTGCTCTTCTGCGCTCACCACGGCCGCAAGTTCGAGCCGGAGTTGAAGAAGATCGCAGCCGAGATACAGGACGAGACCGGCCGGCTGACGGCCGCACCGTCGTCCCCGGGCGAAGAGGATCACTGAGGCGCTCCACCGGGCTGCGTCCAAGGCAGCCTTGACGACGAGCTGAACAGCGAACGAGGGCCGGGTCGCGACCGAGAGGTCGCGGCCCGGCCCTCTGCGTGACCAGCGAAAGGTGACGCATATCACATGCTGTCAGTTCACAGTGCGTCAGGTCACAGCTGCCCGCGCACTGCGTCGGCCATCGCGGCGACTCGGGTGTAGACCCCCGGGTGCCCGGCCTCCGCACAGCCGGTCCCCCAGGACACCAGCCCCACCAGTCGCCCGGCGACCACCAGCGGGCCCCCGCTGTCGCCCTGGCAGGCGTCACGGCCGCCGCGGGCCTGCTCGCCCGCGCACACCATGGTGCTCGCCTGGAAGGCGCCGTTGGGACCGCCGGGATAGTCCCGCGCACAGGTGGAGTCGGCGATCATCGGCACCTGGACCGAGTGCAGGGTCATCGGATAGCGCCCGTCGCCCCGGGTGTCGCCCCAGCCGTAGACGGTAGCTGCCGTCCCCGGCGCATAGGGCGCCGTGGCGCCCTGGTCCACCAGCGGGAGCACCGCGCGGTCCGGCTGGGGCACCGCGAGGGTGAGCACCGCCACGTCCCACATGTTGCTGGTCATCGAGTAGTCGGGGTCGACCCAGACCTGGGAGACGGCCACCTCGGAACCGGCCGAGGTGGAGAGGTCGGTACGACCGACGATGACCTTGAGGTCGGGCCGGTCCGCGGGCCGCATCGTCGACTCGTCGTACAGGCAGTGCGCCGCGGTGACCACCTTGGTCGGGGAGACCAGGGTCCCTCCGCAGAACTGTCCCGAGCGGTAGTCGCCGTAGACCGACCGGCTGCCCAGGGCCACCATCCAGGGCTCCTGCTGGGTGCTGGCCCCGGTGCCGCCGATGATCCGCAACTGCTGCCCCTGCGCCAGCGCCGGAGTACTGGTCGCCACCGGCACCGGCAGCGCCGCCAGCAGCACCAGCAGCGCCCTGCGTCCCCTGCGTCGCGCCGCCGCCCCCGTCGTACCGACTGCCTCCGCCGTACGCCTCTTGCCCGCCACCCGTCGCCCTTCGCCGCTTCCGCACCCCTGCGCACATGCGCATGGCTGCGACCCAGCGTATTGCCATGGTCACCCTGGGTGCCCGGTCGGCGCGCACGAAGACGGCGGGCACATCCCTTCGAGGGATGACGCCCGCCGCCGGTACCGCTGCTTGTCGCCTGCTGTCTGTCGCCTGCCGCCCGCTAGTCCAGGTAGTCGCGCAGTACCTGGGAGCGGGAGGGGTGGCGCAGCTTGGACATGGTCTTGGACTCGATCTGGCGGATCCGCTCGCGGGTGACGCCGTAGACCTTGCCGATCTCGTCCAGGGTCTTCGGCTGGCCGTCGGTCAGCCCGAAGCGCATCGAGACCACGCCGGCCTCGCGCTCGCTCAGGGTGTCCAGCACCGAGTGCAGCTGCTCCTGGAGCAGGGTGAAGCTGACCGCGTCGGCCGGGACCACGGCCTCGGAGTCCTCGATCAGGTCGCCGAACTCGCTGTCGCCGTCCTCGCCGAGGGGGGTGTGCAGCGAGATGGGCTCGCGGCCGTACTTCTGGACCTCGACGACCTTCTCCGGGGTCATGTCGAGTTCCTTGGCCAGCTCCTCCGGGGTGGGCTCGCGGCCCAGGTCCTGGAGCATCTGGCGCTGCACCCGGGCGAGCTTGTTGATGACCTCGACCATGTGCACCGGGATGCGGATGGTGCGGGCCTGGTCGGCCATGGCCCGGGTGATCGCCTGCCGGATCCACCAGGTGGCGTAGGTGGAGAACTTGTAGCCCTTGGTGTAGTCGAACTTCTCAACGGCGCGGATCAGACCCAGGTTGCCCTCCTGGATCAGGTCCAGGAACAGCATGCCGCGGCCGGTGTAGCGCTTGGCCAGCGAGACCACGAGTCGGAGGTTGGCCTCCAGCAGGTGGTTCTTGGCGCGGCGACCGTCCTCGGCGATGATCTCCAGCTCGCGCTTGAGCTTGGGGGCCAGCTTGTCGGCGGCGGCCAACTTGTCCTCGGCGAAGAGGCCGGCCTCGATCCGCTTGGCGAGCTCGACCTCCTGCTCGGCGTTGAGCAGCGGGACCTTGCCGATCTGCTTGAGGTAGTCCTTGACCGGGTCCGCGGTGGCGCCGGCGACCGCGACCTGCTGCGCCGGGGCATCGTCCTCGTCGTCGTCGGAGAGGGTGAAGCCCTGCGACTCCTCCTCGCCCTCGACCGGCTCGCCGTCGGTCTTGGCCGGTGCCGCGTCCTCGGCCGTCTCGTCCTCGGCGCCGGGGTCCTCGTCGGACTTGGCCTTGCCTGCGGCGGTCTTCTTCGCGGCGGTCTTCTTGGCCGGTGCGGCCTTCTTGGCGACAGCCTTCTTCGCCGGGGCCGCCTTCTTGGCGGGAGCGGCCTCCAGAACGGGTGCTGCCTCGTCGAGGTCGTCGACCGTGCCCGCCGGAACCACCACGGCAGCGGCCGGGGCCGGGGTCACGGCGGCGGCACGCGGTGCCGCCGCCCGGGTCGTGGGAGCGGGAGCCGCGGCCGGAGTGCGCGTAGGCACCGCCCTGGTCGCGGTCGCCTTCGTCGCTGTGCTCTTCGCCGCGACGCTCTTGCGGGGGCGCTTGGGGGCGGACGACTCCGCCGCGCTCACCATCAGCGTCACACCCTCCTCATCGAGGACCTGGTTGAGGCTGCGCATGACGTTCTTCCACTTGGTGACCGGAATCTGGTCCACCTCGAAGGCGTGGCGCACGTCATCGCCGGCGATCTGCCCCTGTGCCTTACCCCGCTCGATGAGTGCCATCAGCGCGGTGGACTCGGCGATTTCGGGGGGGAGCGAACGGGATGTGCTGGCCGACACGAACAACCTCTCGGACGTGAGTGAACAGAAACCGACCTGTGGAGGCCGGATTCTGGTAACTGCTGGACGTGAAATCTGGAGCTGAACCTGGTTCGGCGTCCGGCACACGAAGTGCCGCCGCCTCCGTAGACATCGCTGCCCGCGGAGAAGTGTTACGCCTCGCTTTCGTGGTGCAGGTCACAGTCGCCCGACGACGCTGCTGCCGGGAACCTACCCAGGACAACTCCGAGAGATGAGGGGATCATTCCTGCGGTCGCCCGATCCGGTGAAGGTTCCCGGGAACAACAGCAGGCCGCCGCCCGGATCGGGGCGGCGGCCTGCCGGCGAGGACTGCGGCTCTCGGCGGGGACTGCGGGCTCAGTGCTCGCGGGGCGCCGGGACCACGTGGTCCACCTCGGGATGGACCGTCAGAAGCGCACGCATGGCGGCCTCTGCCGCCGTGCCGTCGCCCGTGCCGAGCGCCTCCACCAGACGCGCGTGCAGACCGACCGACGGCTCGGACGGACGCTCGCACGCGGTGACCGGGCTTCCGGACACGGTGAGCGCGGAGCCGACGATCCCGGCCAGGTGCTCCAGCATCCGGTTCCCGGCCAGCTCCAGCAGCAGGGCGTGGAACTCGCTGTCGGCCCGGCTGAAGGTGACCTGGTCGCCCTGGGCCACGGCGTGGCCCATGATCTCGGTCATGTCCACCATGCGCTGGTGGACCTCGTCCCGGCCGTGCCCGGCCGCGAGCCTGGCGGCCAGCGGCTCGATGGCCCAGCGCAGTTCGAACAGCTCGCGGCGCTGGTCGTCGCGCTGCGGACCGTAGGCGCGCCACTCGATGATGTCGGGGTCGAGCAGGTTCCAGTCGGCGACCGGGCGGACCCGGGTGCCCACATTGGGACGGGCGCTGACCAGGCCCTTGGCCTCCAGCACCCGCAGGGACTCGCGGACGACGGTGCGGGACACCTCGAAACGCTGGCCGATCTCCTCCGGGACCAGGGGGCGGTCCGCGCCCAGGTCGCCGGAGACGATCATCTGCCCGAGCTGCTGGACGAGCTGCCCGTGCAGTCCCCGGCCACGGCCGCCGGCGACCCGGCGGCCGGGCCGGCCGAGGTCGGAGTCGGAACTGTCCCAGTGCAGCGAGGGGCCGGGGGCGCCGCGCTCGGGGAAGGCCCGCTCGGCGGTGCGTTCGCCGACGGGGAAGCGGTCCAGCTCGCCGACGCCGGAGCGGGACGGCTCGGACAGGCGGGCGGTGGTCATGGGGGGATGCGCAACGGTACTCACGTCTCCTTTGTCGGCGATGGCGGCCCGCGCCTTGAGGACTTTCGTGAAAAGCACACGAAAGGGTGATCGCCTGTCACCAGACAATTGACGATTTATCTGCATCTTCTGCGCAAAACAGGCAGAGCCTGGCGAGGCACGACCCCTGACGATCACTCAGCGTCAGCACACGTGGTCGAGCGCTCGCCCCCGACGAAGGCGACTCAGACCCCGCGGCGGCGGAGCAGCACGGCGAGGTAGCCGAGCAGGAGCAGCAGAACCGGCCCGGCCGCCAGGAGCAGCATGCCTCTCGGGGACAGCGAAGCGGTGCTGTGCAGCCCGCTCAGCGGTCCGTAGAGCCAGGCGTGGCCGGTGTCGACCGGGAACAGCCGGTGCCAGTGCGCGGCCCGCAGCCGGTCCCCGGTCAGACTGCCGTCGCGCAGCAGCCGTACCGCCGGTTCCACCAGGACCGGAAGGGTCAGCAGCACCAGCATCCCGGCGGCGGCGCTGCGCAGCAGGGCTGCCGCGAGCAGCCCGATCCAGCCGGCTGTCACCGCGAGCGCGGCGAAGCCGAGCAGGGCGGGCTCCAGCGCCGGGCGCCGGTGCAGGACGACGGCGTACACCCCGGCGTCCACCGCCAGCGTCGCCGCGACCAGCAGCACCGAGTAGACGGCGGACAGCAGCAGCTTCGCCAGCAGCAGCCCGAGGCGGCGCCGGGCGGGCACCAGCAGTGGCTGCAGCACCGGATAGCGGACCTCGTGCCCGTAGGACAGCGCGCCGACCACACCGGCGCCGAGGGCCGCGATCGGCAGCGGCAGCAGCGGGACGCCCGCGGTGAGGACCCGCATCGGGTCGGCCAGGGACGGCTGGCGGACCGTCAGGGCGGCCACAGCGGCGTCGACGAGGACCACGGCCGCCAGGACGAGCCAGGTGGACCGGATTCCGGTGAGCCGTCGGCGCTCATAGGTCAGTGCGTGCACGTGCTCACTCGCTTCGCTGGTCGGACACGGGGGGCTCGTCCCGGTAGAGCGGACCGCTGACCGAGGCGAGGCCGGCCGGGACACGGGACCGGGTCGCGGTGTCCGTCGTCGGAACCGGGACCGACGCGGAGACAGCGCTTCCCGGGGTCAGTACGACGACGGTCTCGCCCGGCTGCGCCAGCGCGGTCGCAGTCGCATTCGCCGTCGCAGTCGCCGATGCCGCCGCCGCTGCGGCCGGCGCCCCGGCAGGGGCGGCCTCGGCGCCGCGGCGCGCGGGCAACGGGGGCGTGGCCGGGGCGCCGGGCGCGGATCCGGCGCTGCGGTCGGCGAGTTCGTGCAGCAGGATGCCGTGCCGGTAGGCGAGTTCACCGATCTGGGTACGGGAGACGCCGACCACGGCGATGCCCGCACCGCCCTCCCTGCGCACCTGTGCGCCGGATTCGGCCAACAGGTCGGCGAGCCGGCTCACCTGGGGGCCGCGCACCGACACCTCGTCACGCAGACTGCCGCCGACGAAGTCGGCCTTGGTCTGGTCTGCCACGAGCCTGCCGCCGTCCAGGGTCACCACATGGTCCGCCAGCGCCGCGGCCTCGCGCGGATCCCGCACCGTGGCCAGGACCGAGCCGCCGCCGGCCGCGAAGGCCCGGAGGAAGGCGTGGAACCATTCGGTGTTCTTGGGCGAGAGCCCGTACGTGGGTTCGTCCAGCAGCAGCGTGCCGGGGTCGCCGAGCAGGGCCTCGGCCAGGGCGAGCCGACGGCTCATACCGGGCGAGAAGGTGCGCAGCCGGTGACCCGCCGCCGGGGCGAGCCTGGTCTGCTCCAGCAGCTGGTCGGCGCGGCGGGCCGGGACCCCGACAGCGGCGGCGACCATGCGCAGATGCGCCCGGGCCTCCCGGCCGGGGTGCCCCGGGTGGCGCCCGGAATCACCGAGGACCACGCCGACCTGCCGCTCGGGACGCCGCAGCCGGCGGTAGGTTCGCCCGTCGAAGAGTGCGACGCCCTGGCCGCGCTCCAGCCCGAGGGCAAGCCTCAGCGCGGTGGTGCGACCGGACCCCTCGGGCCCGAGGAGCACGGTGACCTGGCCTTCGCGCGCGTCGAAGGAGAGGTCGAGCAGAGCCGGGGGACGTCCCCTGCGACAGCTCTTGGTCAGTCCGATCGCCTGGAACACAGGGCCTCACCTCGCGATGCCGGTGCGCAGCCTTCCTCCGCCCGTTGCCAGCACGATAGACCGACTTAGTTACTTTGCGTGGTATTGGCGCTACGGCATGTAGGCGACGGCGATGGCGTTGACGTGCCGTCAGGCGTCGGGCCTCAGCATGGGCGGGTTCAGCACCGTCGCGTCCCCGGCCCGGAACAACTGGGCCGGGCGCCCGCCCTGACGGGTCGTGGTGCCGCCCGCCGGCACCAGGAACCCCGGCGTCCCGGTGACCTTGCGGTGGAAGTTGCGCGGGTCCAGCGAGACCCCCCACACCGACTCGTAGACCTGCCGCAGTTCCCCGACGGTGAACTCCTCCGGACAGAAGGCGGTGGCCAGCGAGGAGTACTCGATCTTCGAGCGGGCGCGCTCGACCCCGTCGGCGAGGATCCGGGTGTGGTCGAAGGCCAGCAGCAGACCGTCGTCCTTGCCGCGCCCCAGCAGCTCCTCCACCGGGGCCCACCGGGCGCTGCGGACGTCCCCGCCGGGGCGCGGGGTGGGCAGGTCGGGGGCCAGGGCCAGATGGGCGACGCTCACCACCCGCATCCGCGGGTCCCGCTGCGGGTCGCCGTAGGTCGCCAGTTGCTCCAGATGGGCCCCCACCCCGGGCCCCTGGCCGGCCGCACCGTGGGTGCGCAGCCCGGTCTCCTCGGCCAGTTCGCGGGCCGCCGCCTCGATCAGCCCCTCGCCGGGGCGGACGAACCCGCCCGGCAGTGCCCAGAATCCCTGGAAGGGCGGCTCGCCGCGCCGCACCATCAGGGCGCACAGCGCATGATCGCGAACAGTCAATACGACCAGGTCAACAGTGACCGCGAACGGGGGAAAGGCCGACGGATCGTAACGCGACATGGGCGCGATCATAGTCGTCTCACTGACGATAAACACCCCCGCCCGGTGGAGCGGCGCAACCCGACCCGCGACCGGTCCTGACCCGTCTGCGCTCGCCGGGGGCCCGTCCGGGACGGCGTCCGGACCCGCGCCGCTGCCGGGAGCGGCGCTCGGCCCGCAGGGTGGCGCAGAGCGACTGCGGCTGGGCCCCGGTGTTGACCGCCTCGTAGAGCAGCCTGGCGAAGGCGTAGTCCTCGTCCGTCTCCAGCGCCCGGCGCAGCGCGATCCTCGCGGTGACCTGGTCCCCGGTGACCCAGGCGGTCCAGGCCAGCAGGGACAGCGGGGCGGCCGCGTGGTCGTCGAACGGGCCGGTGCAGCGACGGGCCAGGAACCGCCACAACCGCTGGGCGTGCTCCACGTCGGGCGGGTCGAGCCATTCCGCGGCCCGGTCCCTGGCCAGCCGGTCCTGCAGGCCCAGGATCAGCCGGGCGGCCTCCTCCGGCGGCAGTTCGGCGGCGCCGCCGCCGAAGCGCTGCACAGCGGCGTCCACCAGTTCCGCGGTACGCGCCCTGACCGCCTCCCGGCCGCCGTCCTGCGACAGCTCCGCCACCAGGACGGGGACCACCCGCTCGAAGGCCCGCAACTGCTCCTCGGCGCTGGAGGCCGCCACCGGGGCGAGCTCCTGCTCCAGTTCCTTGAGGCTGCCCCGCACGCTGATCCCGGCGTAGGCAGCGGCCGCGGCCACCGCGGGGGTGCTGCCCGGCCGCTCGACGGGCGTGCCCTCGGCGGGGCAGCAGACCGGGTTGCCGCAGGCGTAGGACCACCAGCGCCCGCCCGAGACGCAGAGCGACTCGTGCACCGGAATGCCGGCGGTGCGGAACGCCTCGGCGAGTGCGTCGGCGAGCGGCGCCAGCGAGTCGCGGACCGCGCGGCCGTCCTGGCCCGGTTCGGGATCGCGGCAGAGGTAGAGGATCACCGCGTCCGGACGCCGGTCCCGGTGCTCGGAGAGCGCCACCAGGTAGCGGGCCACCTCCGCCGCGGCCTCGGGCCAGTCCGGGGGCGGGGGCAGGTCGATCCGCACCGTGCCGCCCTGCCGGCGCCGGGGCCCCTGCAGCCCCAGCGCGACCACGCTGTCACTGGGGAAGAAGCCGAGCAGGAAGGGCAGGACGTCGACCATGTCGGCGGGCGTCCGCATGGTCACCACGGGATGGTCGAAGGGAGTGGTCGGGGACTGCGCGTGCTCGTTCATGGGTCGAGCATGTCCGGTCCCGGGCGGCCCGGAGGGAGGTCCGGCGCGAGCTGTGGACAACTCGGGGGCTGTGGAGAACCCCGCCACACGTCCGAGTGAAGCGGAAACGTCCCTGCGCTCCGGATGCCGCCCGAATCCACAGCTTCTCCACCGCCGTTCGCCGATTGTCGGCCCCAGCGGCTATCAATGAGCCATGGACCAGACCCCGGACACCCAGCCACTCACCGACCGTGCGGCGGTCCGCGAGCGGGCCGACGCCGTGCTCCGCGATCTCGCCGGCGGCGACGCCCGGCTGCGCGAGGACCAGTGGCGCGCCATCGAGGCCCTGGTGGTGGACCACCGCAGAGCCCTGGTGGTGCAGCGCACCGGCTGGGGGAAGTCCGCTGTCTACTTCGTGGCCACCGCCCTGCTCCGGGCGGCCGGCGCGGGCCCGACCGTGATCGTCTCCCCGCTGCTGGCCCTGATGCGCAACCAGATCGACTCGGCCGCGCGGGCCGGGATCACCGCACGCACCATCAACTCCGCCAACGCCGACGAGTGGGAGACGGTCCAGGCCGAGGTCGCCTCGGGCGCCGTGGACGTCCTCCTGGTCAGCCCGGAACGGCTGAACAACCCCGACTTCCGGGACCGGGTGCTGCCCCGCCTCGCCGCCTCCACCGGGCTGCTGGTGGTCGACGAGGCGCACTGCATCTCGGACTGGGGCCATGACTTCCGCCCCGACTACCGGCGGCTGCGGACGATGCTCGCCGAGCTCTCCCCCGGCGTTCCGGTGCTGGCCACCACCGCGACCGCGAACGCCCGGGTCACCGCCGACGTGGCCGAGCAGCTCGGCACCGGCGGCGCCGAGGCGCTGGTGCTCAGGGGGCCGCTGGACCGGGAGAGCCTGGCCCTGTCGGTGCTGCCGCTCGGCGATCCGGCGCACCGGCTCGCCTGGCTCGCGGACCACCTCCCCGACCTGCCGGGGTCCGGCATCGTCTACACCCTGACCGTGGCCGCCGCCGAGGAGGTCACCGCCTTCCTGCGGCAGCGCGGCTTCCCGGTCGCCTCCTACTCGGGGCGCACCGAGGACGTCGACCGCCGCAGCGCCGAGGCGGACCTGCTCGCCAACCGGGTGAAGGCCCTGGTCGCCACCTCCGCCCTGGGCATGGGCTTCGACAAGCCCGACCTGGGCTTCGTGGTGCACCTCGGCTCGCCGCAGTCGCCCATCGCGTACTACCAGCAGGTCGGCCGCGCCGGGCGCGGTATCAAACGCGCCGAGGCCCTGCTGCTGCCGGGCCCCGAGGACCAGGCGATCTGGCGCTACTTCGCCGGCCTCGCCTTCCCGCCCGAGGAACAGGTCCGGGCGACTCTCTCCGCCCTGGCCGGCCACACCGACCCGGACGGCGTCCCGCTCCCGCTGTCCACCCCGGCCCTGGAGGCCCGGGTCGACCTGCGGCGCACCCGGCTGGAGACCATGCTCAAGGTCCTGGACGTGGACGGCGCCGTGAAGCGGGTGCGCGGCGGCTGGATCTCCACCGGCCGCCCCTGGTCCTACGACAGCGAGCGCTACGCCAGGGTCGCCGAGACCCGCCGGGCCGAACAGCAGTCGATGCTGGACTACGCCTCGACCCGCGGCTGCCGGATGGACTTCCTGCGCCGCCAACTCGACGACGGGGAGTCCGCGCCCTGCGGCCGCTGCGACAACTGCGCGGGGGCCCGCTTCCCGGTGGAGGCCTCTTCCGAGGCCCTGGACGCGGCCCGGGCGGCGCTCGGGCGGCCGGGCATCGAGCTGGAGCCCCGGCGGCAGTGGCCGACCGGCCTCGCGGCGGCCGGGATCGACCTCAAGGGCAGGATCGCCCCCGGCGAGCAGGCCGCCGCCGGTCGGGCCCTGGGCCGGCTGTCGGACATCGGCTGGGGCACCCGGCTCCGGGGCCTGATGGCACCGGGGGCGCCGGACGTCCCTGTGCCGGCCGACGTGCTGGACGCGGTGGTCACGGTCCTGGCCGACTGGGCCCGCGGCCCCGGTGGCTGGGCCGGGCCCGACGCCGCGGTGGCCCGTCCCTCCGGCGTGGTGACCCTGGCCTCCCGCAGCCGCCCCCAGCTGGTGGAGAGCCTGGGGGCGGGCATCGCCCGGGTGGGCAGGCTCCCGTTGCTCGGCCGGGTCGAGTACACGCCCGGTCAGCCCCCGCGCGGCTCGCGCAGCAACAGCGCACAGCGGCTCCGGACCCTGCACGGCTCCTTCGAACTACCCGAACAGCTCAGCGCGGCCCTCGCCGCGCTGGAGGGTCCGGTCCTGCTGGTGGACGACTTCACGGACAGCGGCTGGACCCTGGCCGTCACCGCCAGACTGCTGCGCCGCGCCGGTGCCCCGGGGGTGCTCCCCCTGGTGCTGGCCCAGCAGGCATGAGCGGCAGGACGCGGGCGTGAGCGGAAGGACCCAGCCGCGCCTGCCAGCACATCATCGCAACGGTGCTGATAATGAAAATAACTGACAGAAGATTGCCGCCGGATCGGCTGAACACGGACACTTCCGACAGAGTGCCCGTTGCCGCATTCGACCCCAGGACGTGAGAATTGGACCGACCGGCACATGGGGCACGGGGAGGGAGGGCCTTGAGCATGGACTCCGGCAATCGCAGGCCTTCCAGCAGACGCCCGGCCCGCATCACCCTGCACGCGGTGTCCCTGCCAGGCGCCTCGACCCGCCTCATCGACCAGGAGAGCTGGGTCCAGACCACTCCCCCGCTGCTGCGGGCCCCGCGCGAGCTCGTCAACGACCTCCACCGGGTGCACCGGCCGCAACCGGGCACCGCGGTGCTCGGCGTGCTGGAACAGGACGGCCGGATGGTCGCCGGGGCGTCGTTCTCGGCCAGAGTGGGGTACGGCGACGGCTGGCAGTACCGCAACGCCATCCTGGCCCACCTGCGCGGCATCGTCCCGCACGACCTGCGGCTGGCCCGACCGGTCCGCACCGTCGTCCTGATGCTGTGCCGGCGCGGCACCCCCGAGTGGACCGAGGCGGACGGCGCCTGGATGTGGGCCCTGCGCGACGCCAGCGGACTGCACGGTCTCCGCTGCGGCGCCTACGTCACCCTCACCGACGCGGGCTGGCAGGTGCTCGGGGACGACCGCGGCGGCCGCCATCCGCACGCGGGCTCCTGGGCCGAGGAGGCGGTGCCACCCGTCCGCTCCATCAGTGCGCTGCCCGCGCACGCCACGATCCAGCCGCTGCGGGTCCTGGAGGCCGCGCCCGAGCAGGCCAGAGCGGCCGTCCACTGACAGCGGACGGCTGCGGGCCCCGAAGGCGTCAGCCCTGCTGCGCCGGGATCAGGCCCGGATCGCCGCAGAGCACCACCAGTCGGGTCGCCCGGTCCAGGGCCGCGGCCAGGGCCTGCCTGGCGACCGCCGGCGAACCCCCGTTCACCGCGAGTACGACGACCTCGCGGCGGACCGGACGGCACTGCGCCGCATCGGCGTAGAAGACATCGTTGCCCTCCTCCAACTGCGCCCAGTAACGGTCGGCGCCGAAGGACTGCTCGTGCTGCTGCCACGGGTGCGGCTCACCCGTGGTCAGCACCAGCACCTCACCGGGCCGTCGGCCGGCGTCCAGCAGCAGGTCGACCGAGTCGTCGGCACGCTCCAGCGCGCCCGCCGAACCGGCCGGAACGGACTGGATCTCCACGGCGGGCGGGACGGGCACGACCGGTGCCGCCGGAGCGGCGGGATGCGGGTGCAGCGGGGCAGCCGGGCGACGTGGGACCGGACCCGGCTTGGGAATGCGCGGCGGCCCGGGGCGCGGAACCGGACGCGCGGCAGTGGCAGGACTGTGTACGGCTGGGATTGCGGGCGGTGTCACAGAAGGCATGGTGCGGGCTGTCGCGTCCGTCTCGTCGTTGGATGGAACACGAGGGCCCGGGGCGGTCTTGTGGATCTCCAGCTCCTCGGCAGAATCTGGCGGCACACCGGATGGCGTCGCACAGCGCCCCAGAGCTTACTCGCTGGCGTCGAACAGCCGGTAGGGGGTCCGCCCGTCCCCCGGGGACACTCCGTGAACTCCACGCGGACGCTCCGGGAACCGCACAAGAATTTGTCGAATCCCCGTCAGAAACCCAGTGACAGCTGCTCCGAACCGTCCGGCAGGCAACCGTCGGGGAGACGGTAGGTCCGCAGATGCCGCCAGGCGGGCAGGTCGTCCAGGTACGACCAGGAGAGGCGGTGGTGCGGAGTGGGTCCGTGCTCGTCGAGCGCCGCCCGGTGGACCGGGGAGGGATACCCGGCGTTGTCCGCGAAGGCGAACGCGGGGAAGTGGGCGCCGAGGTCGGCCATCATGCCGTCGCGCTGGACCTTGGCCAGCACTGAGGCCGCGGCGACCGAGACGCACGACTGGTCGCCCTTGATCACGGTGCGTACCTGCCAGGGGCCGCCCAGATAGTCGTGCTTACCGTCCAGGATCACCGCGTCGGGTCGCACCGGAAGGGCCTCCAGCGCGCGGATCGCGGCCAGCCGCAGGGCGGCGGTCATGCCCAGTTCGTCGCATTCCAGCGGCGAGGCGTGGCCCAGCGCATGGGCGGTGACCCACTCGGCCAGCACCGGGGCGAGTTCGGTCCGGCGCCGGACGGTCAGCAGCTTGGAGTCGGTGAGCCCCTGCGGCGGCCGGCGCAGCCCGGTGACGGCGGCGCACACGGTGACCGGACCGGCCCAGGCGCCCCGGCCGACCTCGTCGACACCGGCCACCACCTGCGCTCCGGCCCTGCGCAGCGCGCGTTCGACACGGTGGTCCGGGGGTTCCACGGGCATCTGCGGTCTCTCCGAGGTCGACGGGGCAACGTCCCGACTGTCAGTGGCCGGGTGCACAGTGGTAAGTGCACCGTTCCAGTGTCCCAGTCGCGGCGGTCTTCTCAGCCCGCCAGGAGGGTCCGTCCGTCAGGAGGGAGCGCACCGTGCGAGCCCAGTCAGGCCCGGACCATGGGCAGCATGACCTCGTCGACCAGGGCGACCGCGTCCGCCTCGGTCGGGGGGCCGTGCATCTTGGCCCGGTACAGCATCAGGGCCGGGGCGACATCCGCCACCAGCGGAGTCACCGCCTCGACGCGGACCTCCCCGCGCTCCGCCCCGCGGCGCAGGACCTCCAGCATCATGGCCTTGCCCGGATCCGTCACGCATTCGTTCATCAGTCCGAGGAACGGGCGCGCCCGTTCATGGTCGAGCTCGCCCATGATCACCCGGACCGCGCAGCCGGGCAGCGAGAGCATCGCCGCCCTGGCCCGCTGCATCAGCTCCAGCAGGTCGCCGCGCAGGCTCCCGGTGTCGGGCACCGGACCGAACGGGGGCAGCGTGGCCCGCATCGCCCCGAGGACCAGCTCCTCCTTGGAGGACCAGCGGCGGTAGACGGCGGCCTTCCCGGTCCGCGCTCCGGTGGCCACGGCCTCCATGCTCAGCCGGGCGTACCCGGAGGCGATGAGCTCGTCGAGGGTCGCCTGGAAGATCGCCTGTTCGAGTACCGTGCCGCGCCTGCGCGAGGAACGGGGACCGGCGCCCCCGGTCGCCCCTGCCGTCACCAAGGAAGCCGCCTCCAGAAAATCTTTAGTGAACGGTTGTGTTCACTACATCAGCACCACTACCGTCGATTGTAGTGAACGACCCCGTTCACTCCAGGTCCACAAGGGGACATTGTGGCCGTACCCAGCACCATCACCCGCTCGTCACCACCCCAGGCACGCCGCGGTCAGCACCCGGGCATCGCCCTCACGGTCATCGCCGCCACCCAGTTGATGGTCATCCTCGACGCCACCATCGTGAACATCGCCCTGCCCCACATCGCGACGGCGTTGAAGCTCTCGACCACCAATCTGTCCTGGGTCATCAACGCCTACACCCTCACCTTCGGCGGGCTGCTGCTGCTCGGCGGCCGCATCGGCGACATCATGGGGCGCCGCTCCACGCTGATGGCCGGCGTCCTGCTGTTCAGTCTCGCCTCGCTGCTCGGCGGACTGGCCACGGCACCGTGGATGCTGCTGGCCGCGCGGGCGCTCCAGGGCATGGGCGGCGCCATCGCCTCGCCCACCGCACTGGCGCTGATCACCACCAACTTCGAGGAGGGACCGGCCCGCAACCGTGCCTTCGGGGTGTTCTCCGCAGTGGCCGGAGCGGGCGGCGCCATCGGCCTGCTGGCCGGCGGCATGCTCACCACCTGGCTCTCCTGGCGCTGGGTGCTGTTTGTGAATGTGCCGATCGGCATCGCGATCGCCCTGCTCGCGCCGCTCTACATCAACGACTCCGAACGCCGCCCCGGCCGCTTCGACCTGCCCGGAGCGCTCAGCTCCACCGTCGGCATGGTCTCGCTGGTCTACGGCTTCATCAGGGCCTCGCAGAACGGCTGGTCCGACCCCTGGACCCTGGGCGCCTTCGGTCTCGCCGTAGTGCTGCTGGCCGGGTTCCTGCTGATCGAGTCGCGCACCGCCCAGCCGATCACCCCGCTGCGGATGTTCCGGAACCGCAACCGCTCCGGCAGCTACGGCATCATGCTCTGTCTGGCAGCGGCGATGTTCAGCATCTTCTTCTTCGTCACCCTGTTCGTGCAGGACGTCCTCCGCTACAGCCCGCTGCGTGCCGGGCTGGCATTCCTGCCGATCAGCTTCGCCATCGTCACCGCCGCGCAGATATCGGCCCGGCTGCAGATCAAGCTCGGCCCCAAACCGTTCTTCATCGCCGGCTCCCTGTTGGTCACCGGGGGCATCTCCTGGCTCACCCAGATCGACGTCGGCACCAGCTACGTCAGCGGGATCCTCGGCCCCACCCTGCTGTTCGGCCTGGGCATGGGCAGCATCTTCGTCCCCATCATGCTGACGGCCGTCGCGGGCGTCGCGCCGGCCGAGACCGGGGCCGCGACCGGGCTGCTCAATGCCACCCAGCAGGTGGGCGGATCGCTGGGCCTGTCCATCCTGGTCACCGTGTTCGGAACGGCCAGCCGCCACGAGGGCAAGCACCAGGCCGCGCAGTTCCTGGCCCACGCCACCCCGCAGCAGCTCGCCGACTTCAGGCACAGCGGGCAGTTGCCGAAGCAGTACGCCGACCTGGTTCTCACCCACGGCATCTCCACCGCCTTCGAGATGGGCCTGGTCTTCGCCCTGCTGGCCGCGATCATCTCGGTGTTCGTCATCAAGAGGCCCCCGGTTCCGCAGGCGCCGGGCGGTCCGGGACTGCATGACGCGGCACCGGTCGACGAACTGGCGAAACAGCCGGACGACGAAGCGGCCTGACTCGTCCCTTTCACAGAACCATTAACACCTGCTCAACTGTCAGCGGTAGAACAATTTGCTGGTGTCACTGAATCCTCGACCGGCACCCTGGGACCACCCCTCACCCAGGAGCTGAGCCATGGAACCCCCCTTCGGCCGAACCGCCGCCGCGATGATCACCCCGTTCCACGCCGACGGGAGCCTCGACACCGACGGCGCGCAGGCCCTCGCCGTCCACCTGGTCGACCAGGGCTGTGACGGGCTGGTCCTCAGCGGCACCACCGGGGAGTCCCCCACCACCAGCGACGCCGAGAAGGACGCCCTGCTGCGGGCGGTCCTGGAGGCCGTCGGCGACCGGGCCCGAGTGACCGCCGGGGTGGGCAGCAACGACACCCGCCACACCGTCGAGCTGGCCCGCGCCGCCGAGCACGCCGGGGCGCACGGCCTGCTGCTCGTCACGCCGTACTACAACAGGCCCGGCCAGGAAGGGCTGTGCCGCCACTTCACCGCCGTCGCCGACGCCACCTCGCTGCCCGTCATGCTCTACGACGTCCCCGAGCGCACCGGAACCCGCCTCACCGAGGAGAGCCTGCTACGGCTCGCCGAACACCCGCGGCTCACCGCCGTGAAGGACGCCACGGCGGACCTCGCCACAAGCGCCCGGATCATCGCCCGCACCGATCTGCAGTACTACTCGGGCACGGACGAACTGAACCTCCCGCTCTACGCCCTGGGCGCCGTCGGCGCGGTGAGCACCGTAGCCAATGTGGCCCCCGGCGAGACCAGGGCTGTCCTGGTCGCCCACACCGGCGGCGATCCGCGCGCGGCCGTCCGACTCAACCAGCGATTGATCCCGCTGACGGAGGCGATGATGACGCGCGCCCCCGGCACGGTCACCAGCAAGGCCCTGCTGCGCCACCGGGGACTGCCCGCCGGTCCGGTACGGCTGCCGCTGGTCGACGCCTCACCGGAACTGACCGCCGCACTCACCGCAGCGATGGCCGGCGCCCTGGCGACAGTCCCGGCCTGACCGGACTGGCCACTCACATCCAGCGATCGAAGGGCCGGTCGAGGGTGTAGCGGTCATCGGATCCCAGCAGCAGGGTCCGGCATTCGCCGTTGTCCGGATTGGAGAGCGCCTCGAACTCCTCCACCGACCAGTGGAACCAGCGCATGCAGAACAGGCGCATCATCAGACCGTGCGTCACCAGCAGCACATTCGGCGGATAGTCCGGGCGTTCGAAATTGCGGTGCAGGGTCTCGAAGAACGCACCGACCCGGTCGTACACATCGGCGCCCGACTCGCCCTGGGTGAACCGGTAGAAGAAATGCCCGTAGGCGTCCCGCGCCTTGCGCTGCCGGCGGATGTCCTCGGCGTCCTGGAGATTCCCCCAGTCCTGCTCCCGCAGTCTCGGTTCCTCCATCACCCGGGTCCGCGTCGGATTCATCCCCAGCAGCGCATAGGTCTGCCGATTGCGCAGATAGGGAGAGACATACGCCTGGACCGGATCCAGTCCGAACTGCGCCCGCAACTCCTCCCCCACCGCCCGCGACTGCTCCCGGCCCTTCGCGGTCAATTCCAGCGCATGATCCGGTACTCGCTCGTAGATCGTCTCGTCGACGTTCCCCTGCGACTCCCCATGCCTGACCAGCACAATGCGCTGTGGACGTGCCATGCGACCACCCTAACCGGCCGTTTCACGGCAGGCGCGGCGCCCCCTCCTGCAATGTTCCCTTCCGGATAATCCGCTACAAATCGAATTGCTACCCTGGTGGGCATGACCTCCATGACGCCCACCCGCACCGAGCCCGACCTGTCCTTTCTGCTGGACCACAGCAGTCATGTGCTGCGGACACAGATGTCGGCGGCGCTGGCCGAGATCGGGCTGACCGCACGGATGCACTGCGTGCTGATCCACGCCCTGGAGGAGGAGCGGACCCAGGCCCAGCTGGCCGAGATCGGCGACATGGACAAGACCACCATGGTGGTCACCGTGGACGCCCTGGAGCAGGCCGGACTGGCCGAGCGCCGCCCGTCGAGCCGGGACCGACGGGCCCGGATCATCGCGGTGACCGAGGAGGGCGCCCGGATCGCCGAACAGAGCCAGCAGATCGTCGACGGGGTCCACCAGCGTGCTCTCGCCACCCTGCCGAAGGAAGCCCGCGAAGCGCTGCTGAACGCCCTGAACCTGCTGGTCAGCGACCATCTGGCAGTGCCGGCCGCGGCCCCGAGGTCGGCCCGCCGGGCACGGCAGCGCGAGAATTAGAACTGAAACAGATCGTCTATAACGAAACCATCTGCTAGCGTCTCTTCTGCCGCCCCTTCGACAGGAGAGTCCGCATGCCTGCCACACCCAGCACCCGCTCCCACTCCCACTCCCGCACACTCGCTCTCGCCGTCATCGCCACCGGCCTGCTCATGGTCGTGCTCGACGGCAGCATCGTGACCGTGGCGATGCCGGCCATCCAGAACGACCTCGGCTTCTCCGCCGCCGGGCTGAGCTGGGTCGTCAACGCCTACCTGATCGCCTTCGGCAGCCTGTTGCTGCTCGCCGGACGGCTCGGCGACCTCATCGGCCGCAAACGGATGTTCCTCACCGGAACCGCCGTGTTCACCGCGGTCTCAGTCCTCGCCGGCACCGCCACCACCCCTGCCCTGCTCATCTCGGCCCGCTTCCTGCAGGGCATCGGCAGCGCCATGGCCTCGGCCGTCGGCCTGGGCATCCTGGTGACCCTCTTCACCGAAGCACGGGAACGCTCCAGGGCCATCGCCGTCTTCAGCTTCACCGGCGCGGCCGGCGCGTCGATCGGCCAGGTCCTCGGCGGCGTCCTCACCGACGCCCTCGACTGGCACTGGATCTTCTTCATCAACCTGCCGATCGGGCTCGCCACCCTGGCTGTCGCCGCGGTCGTGCTGCCCGCCGACCGGGGACTCGGCCTGAAGGCCGGAGCCGACGCCATGGGCGCCGTCCTGGTCACCGCCGGGCTGATGCTGGGCATCTACACCGTCGTCAAGGTCGAGGAGTACGGCTGGACCTCGGCCCGCACGCTGGGCTTCGGCACCCTGGCCGCGGCCCTGCTCGCCGGGTTCACCGTCCGGCAGGCGACGGCCCGGAACCCGCTGGTGCCGCTGCGCCTGTTCCGCTCCCGTGCCGTCGCCGGAGCCAACCTGGTGCAGATGCTGATGGTCGCCGCGCTCTTCTCGTTCCAGGTCCTGGTCGCCCTCTACCTGCAGGATGTGCTCGGCTACAGCGCCACCCGGACCGGCCTGGCCATGCTCCCGGCCGCCGTCGTCATCGGCGTGGTGTCGCTGGGCGTCTCCGCCCGGCTCAACGACCGCTTCGGCGAGCGCGCCGTCCTGCTGACCGGGCTGGCCCTGTTGGTCGGCGTCCTCGGACTGCTCGCCCGGATCCCGGTCCGCGCCCACTACGCCGCCGACCTGCTGCCGGTGATGCTGCTCGCCGCCGGCTTCGGGCTCGCCCTGCCCGCGCTGACCACGCTGGGCATGTCCGGCGCGAAGTCCGACGACGCCGGGCTCGCCTCAGGGCTGTTCAACACCACCCAGCAGATCGGCATGGCCCTCGGCGTCGCCGTCCTCACCACTCTCGCCGCCGCACGCACCGGTCGCCTGCTCTCCCACGGCAGCACCCCGGCCGCCGCACTGACCGGCGGCTACCACCTGGCCTTCGCCGTCGGCGCGGGACTGCTGGCCACCGCCCTGGTGGTCGCCGCCGTGCTGCTCCGCAGCGCGCCGGGAAAGGGCGCGGCCCCCGAAGCGCTGGGCTCCGGGGGCCACGTCACGGCTGGGCAGGATCAGCTGCAGCCACTGGTGGAGCCGCAGCCCTCGCAGAGGTAGCAGCTGCCCGCGCGGCGCATCTTGGTGCCGCAGGAGAAGCAGAGCGGGGCGTCGGAGTTGATGCCCTGCTGGAGCTCCAGGAGTTCGGTGGAGTTGTGCACCACCGGGGTGGGGAGCGGCTGGACCACGGCCGCCGGAGCAGCCGGGGCGGTCGGAGCGGCGGGGACCGCCTGGGGCCTGGTGACGGCCCGGGGGGCGGACTGGGACAGGCCCTCGACCTCGACGTCGACGTCCTGGTCGGTCGGCTCGTAGGAGCCGGTCTCCAGGTGCCGCTGACGCTCCTCGACGGAGTGGATGCCGAGCGCGGAGCGGGTCTCGAAGGGCAGGAAGTCCAACGCCAGGCGGCGGAAGATGTAGTCGACGATCGACTGGGCCATCCGCACGTCGGGGTCGTCGGTCAGACCGGCCGGCTCGAAGCGCATGTTGGTGAACTTGGAGACGTAGGTCTCCAGCGGGACGCCGTACTGCATGCCGACCGAGACCGCGATGGAGAAGGCGTCCATCATGCCCGCGAGGGTCGAGCCCTGCTTGGACATCTTGAGGAAGACCTCGCCGAGGCCGTCGTCCGGGTAGGAGTTGGCGGTCATGTAGCCCTCGGCGCCGCCCACCGTGAAGGAGGTGGTGATGCCGGGACGGCCCTTGGGGAGACGCTTGCGGACCGGGCGGTACTCGACAATCTTCTCCACGGCGGCGGGGGCTGCCGTCGCGATGGTGTCGTCCTCGGCCTTGTCGTCGTTCTTCTTGACTGACAGAGGCTGGCCAACCTTGCTGCCTTCGACGTAGACGGCGAGCGCCTTGGTGCCCAGCTTCCAGCCCTGGAGGTAGATCTCCTCGACGTCCTCGACCGTGCTGGACTCGGGCATGTTGACGGTCTTGCTGATCGCGCCGCTGATGAACGGCTGAATCGCCGCCATCATCCGGACGTGGCCCAGGGCCGAAATGGGACGCTCGCCCATCGCGCAGTCGAAGACCTCGTAGTGCTCACGCTTGAGGCCGGGGGCGTCCACGACGTTCCCGCGCTCGGCGATGTGCGCGACGATCGCCTCGACCTGCTCGTCCTGGTAGCCCAGGCGCTTCAGCGCCCGCGGCACGGTGCCGTTGACGATCTGCATGGAGCCGCCGCCGACCAGCTTCTTGAACTTGACCAGGGAGAGGTCAGGCTCCACACCGGTGGTGTCGCACGACATTGCCAGGCCGATGGTGCCGGTGGGCGCCAGCACACTCGCCTGGGCGTTGCGGAAACCGTTCTTCGCGCCGAGGCGGAGCACGTCCTGCCAGGTCTCCGTCGCCGCCGCCCAGATCGGGGCGTCCAGCTCGTCGCCCCGCGGGGCCTCGGCATTGGCGTCGGCGTGCTGGCGCATGACCCGCTGGTGCGGCTCGGCATTGCGGGCGTAGCCGTCGTACGGGCCGACGATGTCGGCCAGCTCGGCGCCACGCCGGTAGGCGGTGCCGGTCATCAGCGAGGTGATGGCGCCGGCCAGGGCCCGGCCGCCGTCGGAGTCGTAGGCGTGGCCGGTCGCCATCAGCAGGGCGCCGAGGTTGGCGTAGCCGATGCCGAGCTGGCGGTAGGCGCGGGTGGTCTCGCCGATCTTCTGGGTCGGGAAGTCCGCGAAGCAGATGGAGATGTCCATCGCGGTGATGACCAGCTCGACGACCTTGGCGAAGGTGACCGCGTCGAAGCTGTCGTCGTCACGGAGGAACTTCATCAGGTTCAGCGAGGCCAGGTTGCAGCTGGAGTTGTCCAGGTGCATGTACTCGGAGCAGGGGTTGGACGCGTTGATCCGGCCGGACTCCGGGCAGGTGTGCCAGTGGTTGATGGTGCTGTCGTACTGGATGCCGGGGTCCGCGCAGGCCCAGGCGGCCTCGGCCATCTTGCGGAACAGGCCCTTGGCGTCGACGGTCTCGATGACCTCGCCGGTGAGGCGGGCCCGCAAGCCGAACTCGGAGCCGTTCTCGACCGCGGTCATGAACTCGTCGTTGACCCGGATCGAGTTGTTGGCGTTCTGGTACTGGACCGAGGTGATGTCGTCACCGCCGAGGTCCATGTCGAAGCCCGCGTCACGAAGGGCGCGGATCTTCTCCTCCTCCTTGACCTTGGTCTCGATGAAGGCCTCGACATCGGGGTGGTCCACGTCCAGCACGACCATCTTGGCCGCGCGGCGGGTCGCGCCGCCCGACTTGATCGTTCCGGCGGAGGCGTCGGCGCCGCGCATGAAGGAGACCGGGCCCGAGGCGTTGCCGCCGGAGGTCAGCAGTTCCTTGGAGGAGCGGATCCGGGAGAGGTTCAGGCCGGCTCCGGAGCCGCCCTTGAAGATCATCCCCTCTTCCTTGTACCAGTCCAGGATCGAGTCCATGGAGTCGTCGACGGAGAGGATGAAGCAGGCGCTGACCTGCTGCGGCTGCTGGGTGCCGACATTGAACCAGACCGGCGAGTTGAAGCTGAAGACCTGGTGGAGGAGGGCGTGGGTCAGCTCGTGCTCGAAGATCTCGGCGTCGGCCGGGGAGCCGAAGTAGCCGTGCTTCTCACCGGCGGCGCGGTAGGTCAGCACCACCCGGTCGATGATCTGCTTGAGGCTCCACTCACGCTGCTCGGTGCCCAGCGCACCGCGGAAGTACTTGCTGGTGACGATGTTGGTGGCGTTGACCGACCAGAAGTCGGGGAACTCCACGCCGCGCTGCTCGAAGTTGACCGAGCCGTCCCGCCAGTTGGTCATGACGACGTCGCGCCGCTCCCACTGGACCTCGTCGTAGGGGTGCACGCCGGGAGTGGTGTAGATGCGCTCGATGCGGAGACCCGCGCCGGCCTTCGAGCCGGTGGCCTTGCCGCCCTTGGCCGCACCGCCCTTGCCTGCCCGGGTACCGCTGGTGGTGTCCGTCATTGCCGCCTCCTCCTGGGCAAACGCCCTGGGCGCCCCGCTGCTTCCCGGGGACCCGTCGTATCCGCAAAATCCGCAAATCAATTCCGCGCAGGCAGAAGCGCCCCTCGGGCGTCCCTGGTGCGTTGGCGTGTGGTGCGTGCCGTGTCGTGTGGTGCGCGCTCAGGCTGCTGGAACGGTGCCTACTGCGACGCGGTGGCGGGAGCGGGCACGGCTGCGCCCTCCTCCGCCGCTGGAGGCCGGTCCACGCGGAGCTCCGCGATGGCGGCCTCGAAGTCCTCAAGCGATTCGTAGGCCCGGTACACCGAGGCGAACCTCAGATACGCCACCACGTCCAGCTCCTTGAGCGGGCCGAGTATGGCCAGGCCCACGTCATGGGTGGAGAGCTCGGCGCTGCCGGTCGCCCGGACGCACTCCTCCACCCGCTGGCCGAGCAGGGCGAGCGCGTCCTCGCTGACGGGGCGCCCCTGGCAGGCCTTGCGTACGCCGCTGATCACCTTGTCGCGGCTGAACGGCTCGGTGACCCCGCTGCGCTTGATCACCATCAGGGCCGCGGTCTCCACCGTGGTGAAGCGGCGGTTGCAGTCCGGGCACTGGCGGCGGCGGCGGATCGAGGTGCCGTCGTCGGTGGTACGGGAGTCGACCACCCGGCTGTCCGGGTGCCTGCAGAAGGGGCAGTGCATGGTGCTGGTGTCCCTTCTGTCGTCCGCTTCCCGGCCGTACGGGCCCCGGGTTTCCACTCTGATCCTAGGCGATGGCCGAGGACGGGTTCCACCCGGGGAACCACTACCTGTGGCCGTCGGAGACCTATGTAACCACTAGATCTGGTGCTCGCGCCAAGCCTTCGCTTACCGCGTGTCGTAGCCCGCAGCTCACGCCCAGCGATCACCGCAGGTCAGGCCGGAGGGGCTGCCGGAGCGTCCGCGCAACTCTCACCCGGTTGGCCCGCGAGGCACGAAAAGCACGGGAAGGGACCACTGCGCCGGGTTTCATGAGATCCTGCTGCTCGAACAAACGATCGCATCATCAGCCGTACCCGCGCCTTGTACACCGCCAACCTTGATCACGTCAGGCGACCCAGGAATAATTCACTCGAACGTGTGTTTGGCGCAACCTTTCGATCGGTCATACCGTTGGCCTATTCAAAGGGAGAACGTCCGTCGAGAGGGGCCGCCGTGACCACCGCAAAAAGTAGCACCGTCCCGGTGCAGGAAAGCTCCCAGCACTCCAGCACCGCGAACAGCAGCCAGACCCGGACCCGTAGCCGGGAAGACCTCGGGAATACCGTCTCGGGACTCCTTCCGAGCCAGTCGTCCGGTTCCTCCGAACCCCACTCCGAACCCCACTCCTCGGGACACTCCTTGGACGCTCCAGAGAATGCCGCGGCCGACATCGCCGTGGACGAGACCCTTGCGGGTGAAAGCCCCGCACGCTCCCTCCCGGGCCGCCCGCCCGGAATCCGCACCGACGAGGCCGGGCTGACCGAAAGGCAGCGCCGGGTCATCGAGGTCATCCGGGATTCCGTGCAGCGGCGCGGATATCCGCCGAGCATGCGGGAGATCGGCCAGTCCGTGGGCCTCTCCAGCACCTCGTCGGTCGCCCACCAGCTGATGGCGCTGGAGCGCAAGGGATTCCTGCGCCGCGACCCGCATCGTCCGCGCGCCTACGAAGTACGCGGTATGGATGTGGTCCGCCCGGTGCCGGAAAGCACCACCGGACGCCCGGCGACCTCGTACGTCCCGCTGATCGGGCGGATCGCCGCCGGTGGGCCGATTCTCGCCGAGCAGTCGGTGGAGGACGTCTTCCCGCTGCCCCGGCAACTGGTCGGCGATGGCGAACTGTTCGTGCTCAAGGTCAGCGGCGACTCGATGGTCGAGGCAGCGATCATGGACGGCGACTGGGTCACCGTGCGACGCCAGCCGGTGGCCGAGAACGGCGACATCGTCGCGGCGATGATCGACGGCGAGGCGACCGTGAAGCGTCTGAAGCGCGAGGACGGCCACATCTGGCTGATGCCGCACAACGCAGCGTACGAGCCGATCCCCGGCGACAGCGCGACGATCCTCGGCAAGGTCGTGGCGGTGCTCCGCCGGCTCTGAACTCGACGGCTCAGGCCGGCGACACAACGGTCTTGCGGCGGTCCCCGGAGGAGGGTGACCGCCGCAAGACCGTTTGCGCTACCGGGCCCTGCGCTACCGGGCCTTGACCGGACGGGGCGGCGCGGCGGCGGCGTTGATGGCGGCCAGCGAACGGCGGACCTGGTTGCGGTCCGTGGTGTACCAGAAGTCCGGCATGGATGAGCGGAAGAAGCCGCCGTAACGGGCCGTCGCCAGCCGCGAGTCGAGCACCGCGACCACGCCGCGGTCCTCCGCCGCCCGGATGAGGCGGCCCGCGCCCTGGGCCATCAGCAGCGCGGCGTGGGTGGCCGCCACCGCCATGAAGCCGTTGCCGCCGTGCTCCTCGACCGCCTTCTGCCGGGCGCTCATCAGCGGATCGTCCGGCCGCGGGAAGGGAATGCGGTCCATCACCACCAACTGGCAGGCGGAGCCGGGGACATCGACCCCCTGCCAGAGCGAGAGCGTGCCGAAGAGGCAGCTTTCGGTGGACGCCGAGAAGTTCCGGATCAGCTCCCCCAGGGTGTCCTCGCCCTGGAGCAGGATCTCGCCGGGCACCCGCTCCCGCAGCGCCTCGGCGGCCGCCTTGGCCGCGCGCATCGACGAGAACAGGCCCAGAGTGCGGCCCCCGGCGGCCTCGATCAGCTCGGCGAGCTCGTCCAGCATCGCCGGACGGTCGGGTTCACGGCCCGGCGGCGGCAGATGCCGGGCGACATAGAGGATGCCCTGCTTGGGGTAGTCGAAGGGCGAGCCGACATCCATGGCGCGCCAGGCGGGGGTCGACTCCGCCAGCGGTTCACCGATGTCGTCACGGCCCGCACCGGCGGCGGGGGCCCTGCCGTCCTCGCCCACGCGGCCCTCGGGGCCGAGGCCCAGTGAGAGCCCGACACCGTTGAAGTCCCCGCCCAGCTTGAGCGTGGCGGAGGTGAGGACGACCGAGCGCTCCTTGTAGAGGTTCTCCCGCAGCAGTCCGGAGACGCTCAGCGGGGCGACCCGCAGCGAGGAGGTACCCGCGCCGAAGCGGTCGTTGTTCTCGATCCACAGCACGTCGTACTCGGAGCCCTCCAGCATCCGGTCGGCGGTGTCGTGGACGGTCTCCACCGAGGCCAGCGCCTGCTTGCGGACCGCGTCCTCGTCGCTGACGCCCTTGTCGCGGACCTCACCGATCGAGGTGATGACGGCCCGTGCCGCCTCGCGGATTGCGGCGACCGCGTAGCCGATGTTCTCCGGCAGTTCCTCGACCCGGCCGGGCTGGGCGATCTCCATCAGGCCGTGGAAGTTCTCGGCGGCGGCCTGGAGCTGGTCCACCGCCTTCTCGTTGGCGAGTTTGGCCGCCCGCTTCACCGCACGGTTGACCGCGCCGGTGGTCAGCTCGGCGGTGGCGATCCCGGTGACCCGGGAGACCAGCTCATGCGCCTCGTCGACGATCAGCAGCTCGTGCTCGGGGAGGACCGGGGCCCCCTCCAGTGCGTCGATGGCGAGCAGCGCGTGGTTGGTGACGACCACGTCGGCCAGCTTGGCCCGCTCGCGGGCGGACTCCGCGAAGCACTCGCCCCCATAGGGACAGCGGGTGGCGCCCAGGCACTCCTTGGAGCTGACCGCCATCTGCGCCCAGGCCCGGTCGGAGACGCCGGGCGACATGTCGTCACGGTCGCCGGTCTCGGTCTCATCGGCCCAGTCACGGAGCCGGATGACGTCCTGGCCGAGCTTGCTGGTGGGACCGCCGAGCACCTCCGCCGGGTCGAACAGCCCGTCCCCGTCGTCGCTGGGCGCGCCCTCGTGCACCCGGTGCAGGCAGAGGTAGTTGGAACGGCCCTTGAGCATGGCGAACTGGGGGCGGCGGCGCAGCAGCGGCTGCAGCGCGTCCACGGTGCGTGGCAGGTCCCGCTCCACCAGCTGCCGCTGCAGGGCGAGAGTCGCGGTGGCCACCACCACCCGGTCGCCGTGGGCGAGGGCGGGAACGAGGTAGGCGAGCGACTTCCCGGTTCCGGTGCCGGCCTGCACCAGCAGATGCTCGCCGCCGTCCACGGCGGCGGCGACGGCCTCCGCCATGGCGATCTGCCCGGGGCGTTCGACGCCGCCGACTGCGGTGACGGCGGCGTGCAGGAGTTCCCCGATCCGGCCGGACCCGGCGGGGGCTTCCCCCTCGCCTGCCGGAGAGGCCGATGGGGTGTCGTCGGTGGCGCCCTCGCCGGGCGTGGGAAGTTCAGTCATGGCTTGCCCAGCGTAGAGGTCGGCACTGACAGGCGGCCATCAGCGCAGGGTGGTGTGGAGCCGCGGGCCGGTCGCGGCACGCAGCGAGGGGTCGACCAGGACCGGCTCCTCGGCCCGGGCCGCCGCCAGTGCGTCCGGGTCGAGGAAGGCGACGGCGATGCCCGGGTCGGCCTCGCCGGCGTCGCTCTGCAGGGTCCCGTCGGGGTTCCAGCCGGCGCTGCCGCCGCAGCCCAGGTAGGGGCCGGACGGTCCGCTGTGGTTGGCCAGCAGCATGTAGGAGGTGTTGTCGAGGGCCCTGGCGGGGAGCCGGACGGCGCGCTCCCTGGCCCCGCTGCCCCGGCCGAGCATGGCCCCGACCAGGTAACCGTGGCAGCCGTCCAGGGCGGCGGCGCGGGCGTGCTCGGGAAAGCCGAGGTCCCAGCAGATGCCCAGGCCGAGACGCCAGCCGTCCACGTCGAGCGTGCAGCCGCCGGCGCCGGAAGTGAACCCGTTGGCACGCTCCCTGGGGGTGACATGCTGCTTGTCGTACCGGGCGACCCGCTGTCCGCTGCCGTCGATCACGAGGGCGGAGATCCGCAGCTCGCCGGAGTCGGGAGCCCGGGTCGGCGCGCCGACGACGACCGCGGTGCCGGTGTCGGCGCAGGCCGCGGCCAGCGGGTCAAGGCGCGGGTCGTCCGGGGCGATGGTGCGGCCGTCCGGGTCGGCCGCGATGTCCGGCAACTCGTAGCCGGTGAGCCACAGTTCGGGGAGCACCAGGAGTCGTGCGCCCTGGTCGGCGGCCCGGTGCAGCAGATCCACGGCGGTGGCGGTGTTGGCGGCGACATCGAGGGCCGCGCAGGCGGCCTGGCCTGCCGCGACGGTCAGGCCGGCGGCGGGGTGCTGGTCCATGGATGGTCAGCGTACCGAGCGCTGCGGCAGCCGGCCGGACCCGGGGGCGCTCCGGGGCGCGGGCACAGATGCGGAAGCGGGCGTGGGCTCGGAAGCGGGCGCACCGGGCCGGGGCACGCCGAAGGTGGTCCAGGCGGTGCGGGGCGGCAGGCGGTGGACGGGGCGACCGGCGACGGCGTTGAGGATGGTGGCGGCCCGGTGGGCGCCGAGGCCGAGGTCGGGCGTACCCACCCCGTGGGTGTGCAGTTCCGCGTTCTGGACGTAGATCCCGCCGGTGACGTCGTCGTCCAGGCCGACCCGGTGCTCCAGATCCACTACCAGCCGTCCCTGGTCGTCCCGGATGACCAGCTCGCCCAGCGGGTCCAGCAGGGCGGGGTGGCGCGAGGCATGGCCGGTGGCCAGGATCACCGCGCCGGTGCGACGGGTGTAGGTGATACCGGTCTGCAGGTGCCGGCAGTGCAGCTCCAGGCCGCCGCAGGAACCGCGTCGGGCGGCCTCGACCTCGGTTCCGGGCAGGATCTCCACGTCGGCGGCGGCCGCGCCGAGTGTGCGGTCGTAGAGGGCGGAGTGGATGTCGGCGAGGGTCTCGGCGCTGGCCGCCTTGTAGAGCTGCCACTGGGCGGGCACCAGGGCGTCCTTGGTGTGGGACGGCAGGCCGTGGAAGTACCGGGTGTAGTCGGGGGTGAAGTGCTCCAGGCCGAGTTTCGAGTACTCCATCGGGGCGATGGCCCGGGTACGGGTGAGCCAGCGCAGCTGTCGGCCGGGCGCGTGGCCGCGGCTGCGGAGCAGGTCCAGGAAGACCTCGGCGCCGGACTGGCCGGAGCCGACGACGGTGACGTCCGTACTGTCCGCCAGCGTGTCGCGGACGGTGAGGTAGTCCTCGGCGTGGTGCACCGCGCCCGCCGCGTGAAGCTCCGCGAAGGCCGCCGGAACGACCGGCTCGGTGCCGATGCCGAGGACGATGTTGCGGGCGGCGACCGCCTCGCCGTCCGGCAGCCCGATCCGGAAAAGCCGGGTGCGCGCGTCCCAGGCGACGGCGTGGACCGGGCTGGAGAAGCGGCAGTTGGGCAGGCGCGCGGCGGCCCACCGGCAGTAGTGCTCGTACTCGCGGCGGCTCAGATGGGACCGCTCCGCGAAGTAGAAGGGGAACAGCCGGTCGTGCTCGCGCAGGTAGGCGAGGAAGGTCCAGGGGCTGGTGGGATCGACCAGGGAGACCAGGTCGGCGAGGAAGGGCACCTGCATGGTCGCCCCTTCGACCATCAGGCCTGGGTGCCAGCTGAACTCGGCCTTGGCGTCAAGGAACAGGGTCCGGAGGTCGGCGACGCCGTCGGCGAGGGCGGCCAGGGAGAGGTTGAACGGCCCCAGGCCGACGCCCACCAGGTCGTAGGGCGCGGCGCTGCGGGCGTCGGTGGTGGTGTCCACGGCGGAGGTGCTTTCGGTCAGGGGGAATGGGGTTGGTGACGAACGGTCAGAGGCGGTCGCGGACCATCAGGGCGGCCCGCTTGGCGGGCAGGTCGAGGTCCTGCTCGTAGCGGAAGCCCGCTCTGAGGAAGGCCCGCACCGAGGGGATGTTGCGCACATCGGGTTCGGCCACCACCCGTCCCGCCGAGTGACGCTCCCTCAGGGCGCGTTCGGCGACGGCCCGGAGAAGCCGGGGGCCGAATCCGCGGCCCCGGCACTCCGGCGGCCCGAGCAGCAGATGCAGCCCGGTGTCATGCGGCCGGGACGGGTAGTGCCGGGCGATCGGGTCCAGATCGGCCCGGTAGAGCTCCCAGTAGCTCATCGGGGTGCCGTCCAGCAGTCCGAGGCAGGGCGCGCTGCGGCCGTCGCCGTCGAGCTGCGTCCTGAGGTGCTGCTCCGTCAGTTCTGTCGGCCCGGAGAGTTCCCAGAAGGCGGCGACCACCGGATCGTTCATCCAGGCGGCGACCAGGGCCAGGTCCCGTGGCAGCCGTACCGGGTGCAGCCGGAACTGGCCGACCGGGGTGTCCATCACGCCCCAGCGGCTGACCCCGTCGAGCAGGTCGGCGGCGGGCAGCCGGGGCCGGGTCGGGCGTGCCGCGGCCTGCGCCGGGACGGGGGCTCGGGACGTTCGGAGGTGGTGCGGGTTGAGCACCTGGTACGGCGGCACCGGGTGTCCGGGCCACGACCCCGACCCTGATCCGGGCCCGGGAATCGGCGGCCGGTTCACCGGGCGGCCCCAGGGGCGTGTGCGGCGGTGACGGCCGCGGTCGCGGTCACCTCCGCCAGGGGGTTGTCGATGGTGACGTAGACCGACTGCGTCTCGACCGGGCCGACCAGTTCGTCCAGTCCGTTCAGCCGGGTGCGCAGATTGGCCTTGCAGCGCAGGGTGGGCGCGTCGAGCAGCAGGGCAGGCAGGGTGGACCCGGTGGCGGCCGCGGCGGATCCGGTGAGGAACCTGCGCAGTGCGGCCAGCAGCACGCGTTCGTCCGCGAGCCGCTGCGAGCCGAACGCCCCGACCAGGCCCAGCAGATGGTTGATGCCGAGGTAGTAGGCGAAGCGCTCGTCGGCCACCGCGTCCGGGACGAAGGTGTCGCTCCGTCTGCCGATCCCGGGCAGCCTGGCGTCCAGGGCTGCGGCACACGAATCACGGAAGTAGTAGCCCTGGTTGTCCCGGTAGCGGCCGCCGACCGGCCAGCCGTGGGCGTCCAGCAGGACCAGGCTGTTCTGCTGGTGCGCCTCCAGGGCGATCCCGGCCTGTCCGTCCAGCCAGAGCAGCGGGAGTACGACGACGTCGAGGTAACGCAGGAACCACTCGGTGGCCACGGTCGCGGTCGGGCGCCGGGTACGGGCCGCGAGCCGGTGCAGCAGGTCGCTCAGCCGGGAGCCGGCCGGGACGCCGCCCTCGGTGCGGCTCGGGCGCTCGGCGACCAGGCCGGCCACGCAGAGGACCCGGTCCTCGGGGCCGAAGGGGTTCTGCCGGATCACGGTGTCCAGGCCGCCGGCGGCAGCCGTGCCGACTCCGGCCGACAGGTCGGCACCGATCCAGGCCGGGTCGCGGACGATGTCGAACCCCGGGTGGGCGGCCTGCCACTCCTGGCCGAGTCCGCCGGCAAGCAACCGGTGCACCTCCACGCCCCGGTGCAGTTCCTTGCGCAGGTTCTCCCGGCGGGAGTTGGTGATCCGCAGCCCCAACGACAGCTTCAGCATGAACGGGGCGCCGGGCCGGTGGACCGTCCGCACGGAGGAGGTGGGGTACCAGAGCGGTCCGGCCAGGCCCAGGTCGTGCAGCCGCCCCTCGCCGAACAATCGGTGGACGTCCTGTCGGTGCGTCAGTTCCCGGGCCTGCCAGGGATGCAGGGGAAGGGCCACGGTTCCGGACGGAAGCGGTCCGGCATCGGGCCCGCGCAGCGCGGCGGTGATGGCCGCGGCCGGGGAATGGAGCGCGGAGTCCGAGGCGGCCAGGTCCTGGTCGACGGCGAACCAGTGCAGCCGGTGCGCACCGCGCAGTTCGGGCGAGTAGGCGGCTGCCTCGGACTCTCCGAGACCCTCGCGGCTCTTGGGGGTGGGATGGCACGGATGCCCCAGCAGCAGCGCCTGTTCGCCGTCCAGGAACGGGCTGGTACCGGGCGGCGGCTCCGGCGCCCGCCGGTGCTCGGTGATGAACGCGGCGGTGCGCCGGACCGAGTCGACGACGCGCCCGGCGAGGTCCGCGACATGGCGCGGCGCGACGGGTTCGCCGCCGGAACCGCCTCGGGCCAGCAGCGCGGCGACGGTGACCGCGTCGACCGGGTGGCCGCCTTCGTACTCGCCGGCTCCGGCGACCAGAGCGGCACGGCCGAAGCGGTGCCAGCCGCAGGGCGACCAGTAGCGGACCGGGATCACCAGGTGCAGTCCGTCACCGAGGGCCACGGTGAGCAGGCTGCCCGGCGGATCGGTGATGCCGCTCTCCCGCACCCAGCAGCGCAGCAGGCTCTCGGTGGCCGCGCAGTCGGCGGCCACCGCCGGGTCCGGATGCAGCAGCGGGTCGGGGTCGGCCACGGCCGGGAGCGGTCCAGGCTGGCCCTGCGTGGGAACCCCGCCACGGGCAGCAGTGCTCATGTGTTGGTCTCCGGTTGTTCGATGGCGTCCTCGGCTGCGGCGCCTGCGGCGAGGACGAGTGCGATCAGGCGGTCGAGGTCCGCCGTGGTGGTGCGGGGATTCAGCAGGGTGAGCTTCAGCCGCACCGAGCCCGGCCCGCGCCCGAGTTCGGTACGGCCCACGACGGCGCTCCCCTGTTCGAGCAGTCGCCGTCTCAGCGCGGCGTTCACCCGGTCCGCCACCACCGGGCCCGCAATGCCCTGCGACGGCAGATACCGGAACAGCACGGTGGTGAGCACGGGTTCGACGGTCAGTTCCAGCCGCGGTTCGGCGGCGATCCGCTGCGCCGCGTACCCGGCGAGGTCGTGGCAGCGGTCCACCAGGGCGCCGAGGCCGGCCCGCCCGAGGGTGCGCAGGGTAACGGCGATCTTGAAGGCGTCCACCCTGCGGGTGGTCCGCAGCGAACGTCCGAGCAGCGAGGTGTAGCCCGCCTCCTCGTCGTCCTCCGGATTGAGATAGGCGGCACGCTGCTCCAGCGGGGCGAACATCGCCGCCTCGCGGACCAGCAGCACCCCGGCCGCGATCGGCTGCCAGCCGAGTTTGTGCAGGTCCAGGCCGATGGTGTCGGCCTCCCCCAGGCCGTCCAGCAGCGGTGCCAGGCGCCGCGAGAACAGCGCGCCGCCCCCGTAGGCGGCGTCGACGTGCAGCCGCACCCGGTGCCGGCGGGCGACGGCCGCGACCGCGGGGAGCGGATCGACGGCGCCTAGGTCGGTGGTCCCGGCCGTGGCGACCACGCACATCGGCACCCGTCCGGCGGCCCGGGCGTCGGTGAGCGCCCAGTCCAGCACTCGGGGATCCATCCGGCCGTCGGGCCCGGTCTGGACCGGGACGACGGCGTCCCGGTCCAGACCCAGCAGCGCGGCACCCCGGGCGATGGAGAAGTGGGCGGCCTGCGAGCAGTGGACGGTGAGCCGTCCCGAGGTGAACTGCTCACGCGGGAAGGAGTCGCGGGCCAGCAGCAGCGCCATCAGATTGGACTCGGTGCCTCCGCTGGTGAGGACGCCGGCCGCGGCTTCGGGCCGGGGCAGGCCGACCAGCCCGGCCAGCACGCGGATCACCGCGAGCTCCACCGAGGTGCTGCCGGGGGCCTGGTCCCAGGAGTCCAGCGAGGGGTTGACCGCGGCGGTCGCCAGCTCCGCCGCGACGGCGACGGCCAGCGGCGGCACATGCAGATGGGCAGCGCAGGCGGGGTCGGCCGGATCGGCCGCGGTGGCGGCCAGTGCTTCGACCAGCCTGCCCAGCGCGGACGGGTCGCCCTGCTCCGGAAACAGTTCCGACGGCTCCAGCAGCGCCCGCATCCCGTCCGCCACGGCCGCAGGGCCGCCCGGCGGCAGCGGACCGCCCCGATGTCCGGCGCCCTGGCGCAGCGCCGCGAGCGCCTCGGAGACCAGCGGCTCCAGCGCGTCCGGGCCCGCGACCCCGCCGGCCAGTGCGGCTCCCGGCAGCGGGTCCGGCGTACCCGGCGCGATCACCCGCACTCTCCCGCCCGGGCTGCGGGCACCGTCCGGTGCGCCGCGGAGGCGGCATGGACGGCCTCTCCGAGGCGTTCCAGCACGGCTTCCGACTGCTCGTCGGTCATGGTCAGCGGTGGCAGCAGCCGCACCACGCTGTGGTGGCGGCCGCCCAGCTCCACGATCAGCCCGCGCTGCAGCGCCTCCTGCCGCACCGCCGCGGCAAGCTCGGGTGCGGCCGGACGCGCGCCCAGCGCATCGGCGTCCGCCTGCGGATCGACGATCTCCACACCCAGCATCAGGCCACGTCCCCGCACGTCCCCCATGGCCGGCAGCAGGCAGTGCAGCGCACGCAGCCGGGCGAGCATCCGCTCGCCGAGGGCGGCCGCCCGCTCCGCCAGCCGCTCCGCGCGGACGAAGCGAAGCGTTGCGGCCCCGGCGGCCATGGCGAGCTGGTTGCCCCGGAAGGTGCCCGCGTGCGCGCCGGGCGCCCAGACGTCGAGCTCGCCCCGGTAGACGATGGCGGCCAGCGGCAGGCTGCCGCCGATCGCCTTGGACAGCACCATGACGTCGGGGAGGACGCCCGAGTGCTGCACGGCCCAGAAGGCCCCGGTCCTGCCGACGCCGGTCTGCACCTCGTCGACGATCAGCGGGATACCGTGCGCCGCGGTGATCCGGCGCATCTCGCGCAGCCAGGCGTCGGGGGCGGGAACGACGCCGCCCTCCCCCTGGACCGGTTCGACGATCATCCCGGCGGCCGGCTCCACCCCGCCCTTGGGGTCGGCCAGCAGGGATTCGGTCCAGCATGCGGCGATCCGGGCGGCCTCCGGGCCGCCCAGCCCGAACGGGCAGCGGTAGTCGTAGGGGAACGGCAGCCGTACCGGCCGGCCCACAGAACCGCCGGGCCCGGTACCGGCGGTGCTGTCGCCGCCCGCGGCCAGCGCCCCCGCGGTCATGCCGTGGTAGGCCCCGGTGAAGGCGAGCAGGCCGCTGCGCCCGGTGGCGGTGCGGACCAGTTTCAGCGCCGCCTCGACGGCGTCGGTACCGGCCGGGCCGCAGAACTGGATCCTGGCGTCGCGGGCGAACTCCTCCGGCAGCGAGGCGAAGAGCTCGGTGGTGAACTCGTCCTTGACCGGGGTCGCCAGGTCCAGCACGTGCAGCGGGGCCCCGGAGTCGAGCACCTCGCGGATCGCCTGCAGCGCCACCGGGTGGTTGTGGCCCAGGGCGAGGCTCCCGGCTCCGGAGAGGCAGTCCAGGTAGCGTCTGCCGTCCGCGCCCTCGACCGTCATACCGCGCGCCCGCACCGGAACGATCGGCAGTGAGCGGGCGTAGGTACGGGCTGCGGACTCGCGGGCGGCCTGGCGGCCGAGGATCGCCTCGGGATCGACGGCGGACGCGGCAGCGGCTGGTGGCAGGACGGTCGGCGGCACGGCCTCGGTTCCTCCTGGCTGGTCAGGGCGGTCCGCAGGGCTCGGAGCCGCCCCCGGAGGGACCGCACCGCGCACTGGGATGGGCACCCCCTCGGGTGACGCCCCTTTGGTCTAACGAGCCAGGACCCTCCCAATCACGCGCGATCACGAATCCGCCCGACACAGCGAAGGGCGGCCGCTCCCCGTGGGGAGCGGCCGCCCTTCGCAAGACGCCTGAGGCCCGGGTCAGCTCGCCTGGCCGGCCAGGCTGTAGCGCTCCAGCTCGGCCGCCAGGTCCGGCAGCACCCGGGCCTTGAGCAGGGTGCCCTCGCCGGTGTGCTCCTCGGAGAGCACCTCGCCGTCCCGGTGCACCCGGGACACCAGGTCGCCCCTGGTGTAGGGGACCAGCGTGGTCACCTCGACCGCGGGCCGCGGCAGCTGGTCCTCGATCAGCCGCAGCAGTTCCTCGATGCCCTCACCGGTGCGGGCGGAGACCACGATCGCGTGCCGCTCGCGGCGCAGCAGCCGGGCCAGTACCTCGGGGTCCGCCGCGTCCGCCTTGTTGATCACGACGATCTCGGGGACGCTCTGGGCGTCCACCTCGACGATGACCTGGCGTACCGCGGCCAGCTGGGACTCCGGCTCGGGGTGCGAGCCGTCCACCACGTGCAGGATCAGGTCGGCGTCGCCGACCTCCTCCATGGTGGAGCGGAAGGCCTCGACCAGGTGGTGCGGCAGGTGCCGGACAAATCCGACCGTGTCGGCCAGGGTGTAGACCCGGCCGCCCGGCGTCTCGGCCCGGCGCACCGTCGGGTCCAGCGTCGCGAACAGCGAGTTCTCGACCAGCACCCCGGCCCCGGTCAGCCGGTTGAGCAGCGAGGACTTGCCCGCGTTGGTGTACCCGGCGATGGCCACCGAGGGGACCTGGTGGCGGCGCCGCTCCTGCCGCTTGGTGTCGCGGCCCTTCTTCATGTCGGCGATCTCCCTGCGGAGCTTCGCCATCTTCTCGCGGATCCGTCGCCGGTCCGTTTCGATCTTGGTCTCACCGGGACCGCGGGTGGCCATACCGCCACCGCCGCCGGCCGAGGAGCCGCCGCCACCACCCATCTGCCGGGAGAGCGAGGCGCCCCAGCCGCGCAGCCGCGGCAGCATGTACTGCATCTGCGCGAGCGAGACCTGGGCCTTGCCCTCACGGGACTTGGCGTGCTGGGCGAAGATGTCCAGGATCAGGGCGGTGCGGTCGACCACCTTGACCTTGACCACGTCCTCCAGGTGGATCAGCTGGCCCGGGCTGAGCTCACCGTCGCAGACCACGGTGTCGGCACCGGTGGCCTCGACGATCTCACGCAGCTCACGGGCCTTGCCGGAGCCGATGTAGGTGGCCGGGTCGGGCCGGTCACGGCGCTGGATCACGCCGTCGAGGACCTCGGAACCGGCCGTCTCGGCGAGCGCGGCCAGCTCCGCGAGGGAGTTCTCCGCCTCCTCCACCGTGCCGTCGGTCCAGACGCCGACCAGGACCACCCGCTCCAGGCGGAGCTGGCGGTACTCGACCTCGGTGACGTCCTGGAGCTCGGTGGAGAGCCCGGACACCCGGCGCAGCGAGGCCCGGTCGCTGCGTTCGAACTGGTCGCCGTCGTAGTCGTTGCCGCGGCCTGCGCCGCCGAGGGCCTCGTCGAATCCCGCGAGGTCCTCGTCCATCAGTGCGTCCGCCCGGCGGGTGGCCCGGTCCTGCGGAGGAGTCCGCCGGGGGTCCTGCTGGGGGTCCTGCTCGGTGGCGGCGTCGCGGGTTTCGTACGTGGAGGTCATTGCATCCTTAGCGGAAGGGATCAGGTCCAGGAAGCGGGAGAACCGCCTCCTCGTCGGACAACGCTCCAGCACTGCTGCGGATTCCCGACGACGACGATGGTCGCACGCCCTCTCCTGGACCGTCATCCGGATTTGCCGTCTGCGGGACCGCCCGATAGACGTCGTAGACCCCGGCCACCCGGAGCATCGCTTTCATCAGCCCCGGCAGCAGCCCGGCGTCCGGCAGCTCGACCGTGTAGCGGTGCCGCACCCGGAGCTCCTGGGGCGGCTCCACGGACGCCGAGACGATGTCGGCGCCGACGGCGGAGATCGCCGCGGTGAGGTCGGCCAGCAGCCGCGGCCTGCCGAGGGCGTCGGCCTGGACGGTGACCATGTAGCCGACCGGCGCGGCGTCCTGCCCCAGGGCGTCGTGCGCCCAGGCCACCTCGACCGGAGCGCGGCCGCCGCCGGCCATGCCGCTGCCGGTCGGACAACCGCTGCGGTGCACCGCGATCCCGCCCTTGACCGCGAAGCCGAGCAGCGGGTCGGGCGGGACCGGGGTGCAGCACCGGGCCAGCCGTACCGAGGCGCCGGGCCGGCCCGCGGCGATCACCAGGGCCCGGTCCCGGACGTCCCGGCCCGGGACGGACGAAGGCTCTGTGCCGACCCGCTCCGCTCCCGCCCCTACCCCCGCCTCCGTCTCGGCGGCCCCGGGCGCATCCTGGACCGGCTGGGGATGCTCGGCGAGCCAGCGCTCGATGGCGATCCGCGCGGACGCCGTCCGCGCGTGCGCCAGCCACTCCGGGGCGGGGCCGCCCGGCTCCCCGGCCCCGACGGGGGCGTCCTCGGTCAGCACGTCCACGACGTCGCCGTCGTGCAGCTCGGTGGAGAGTGCGGCGAGCCTGCCGCCGAGCCGCACCCCGATACATCGGTGGCCGACCTCCTCGCCGAGTGCATAGGCCGCGTCCACGCAGCTGGAGCCGACCGGCAGGTGCAGTGTGCGACCGTCCTCGGTGACGACCGTGAGCTCGCCGTCGCCGGAGAGGTCGGCGGTGAGGGCGGACCAGAAGGTGTCCGCGTCCGGCGTCTCCCGCTGCCACTCCAGCAGCCGGCTGAGCCAGCCCGGCCGGGCCGGGTCGGTACGGTCCAGCTCGTCCCGGCCGGCGGCCGCCTCCTCGGCGTGCGCCTCGTCCGCGCGGGCCCCCGGGCTGCTCAGGGCCACCACGCCGAACTCGGCGACCTGGTGCATCCTCGCGGTGCGCACCAGCACCTCGACGACGTCCTCGCCGGCCCCGCCGGGCGCGGTGGCGACGGCCGTGTGCAGCGACTGGTAGAGGTTGAACTTGGGCGCCGCGATGAAGTCCTTGAACTCCCCCGGCAGCGGGGACCAGCAGGTGTGCAGCTCGCCGAGGACGGCGTAGCAGTCGGCGTTCTCCTCCACGACCACCAGGACCCGGGCGAAGTCGCAGGGCGCGAGCTCGCCCCGGCGCAGCCGGCTGCGGTGCACCGAGACGGCGTGCCGGGGGCGTACCGTCACCTCCGCCTGCACCCTGGCCTCGCGCAGCTGGCGGCGCAGCGCGCCGGCGAACTCCGCCAGCGGGTCGATCCCCTCCTGCTGGGCGGCCTCCCTGGCGGAGATCAGCGCACGGGTCTCCGCGTACTCCTCAGGGTGCAGGGTGGCGAGGACGATGTCCTCCAACTCGGTCTTGACGACCTGGATGCCGAGCCGCTCCGCCAGCGGGATCAGCACGTCCCTGGTGACCTTGGCGATCCTGATCCGGCTGGCCGGCTTCATATGCCGGATGGTGCGCATGTTGTGGAGCCGGTCGGCCAGCTTGATGACCATCACCCGGACGTCCTCGCCGGTGGCCAGCAGCATCTTGCGGAAGGTCTCCGCCTCGGCGGCGGCGCCGAAGTCGACCTTCTCCAGCTTGGTGACGCCGTCGACCAGGTAGGCGACCTCCTGGCCGAAGCCCTCCCTGACCTGATCGAGCGTCACCGCCGTGTCCTCGACCGTGTCGTGGAGCAGTGAGGCGACCAGGGTCGTGGTCTCGGCGCCGAGTTGGGCCAGGATCATGGTGACGGCGAGCGGGTGGGTGATGTACGGCTCGCCGCTCTTGCGGGTCTGGCCGCGGTGGGATGCCTCGGCGAGCTGGTAGGCCCGGTCGAGCAGGGCGAAGTCGGCCTGGGGATGGTGCGACCGGTGCGCCCGCAGCACGGGCTCCAGCGCGTCGGGGAACTGCGGCCGCCCGCCGCCGACGAGCAGCGCGGCGAATCCGGCCCGGCCCAGTCCGGAACGCGCCCTGGCCCGGCGCAGGCCACCGCTGGCGGCCTCGCCGCCCTGGCTCGGTGGAGAGACGGTTCTGCGACCGCCCAGGGGAACGGCTGGGAGATCACCGGCATCGACGTTCATGCACACCTCCGGCAGCGATCACCGGAGCGGCTCGGCACCCCGATGGTCCATGCTAGCGATTGCAACACGCGCAGCCATGCCGCGTGTTCCCAACGTCACCTTGATCACCCGTTCGGGGGATTTGAACCGGCGCGGAAATGGCAAGGCTCCAAGGTTGCGCGAAAACTTCGCAGCGTCAGAAACCGCAGCGTCAGAAACCTCAGGACCGCAGCCAGTCCGCGGACAGCTCGCCCTCCGCGAGGATCACCGCGGGCCCGGTCATCTCGACGACGCCGTCCGTCCGTTCGGTGATCACCAGCCGACCGCCGGGCACGTCCACGGTGTATGTCACCGGCTTCCCGGTCAGCGCCGGGTCGGCGCCGTCCCGGCGGGCCGCGGCGACCGCGACCGCGCAGGTCCCGGTGCCGCAGGAGCGGGTCTCGCCGGAGCCGCGCTCATGCACCCGCATGGCGACATGGCGGGGTCCGCGGTCCACCACGAACTCCACGTTCACACCGGTCGGGTAGGCCGAGGCGGGTGCGACGGCCGGCGCCGCGTACAGGTCGCCGGCCTGGGCGAGGTCGTCCACGAAGGCCACCGCGTGCGGATTGCCCATGTTGACGTTGAGCGCCGGCCAGCTGCGCTCCCCCACCGTCACCACGATGGCGTCGGGGCCCGGCAGTTCGGCCCGTCCCATCTGCACGGTGACCTCGCCCGGCAGCCCGGGGCGGTCGGCCGCGACATGGACCTGCCGGACGCCCGCCCGGGTGGCCACCGCCAGGTCGCCGCCCTTGGCCAGCCCGGCCAGTACCAGGTAGCGGGCGAAGACCCGGACGCCGTTGCCGCACATCTCGGCGATGCTGCCGTCGGCGTTGCGGTAGTCCATGAACCACTCCGCCTCGGCGGCCATCGACAGCGCCTCGGGATGGGCGGACGAGCGCACGACCCGCAGCACGCCGTCCGCGCCGATCCCGGCGCGCCGGTCGCACAGCCGGGCGACCAGGGCGGGCGGCAGGTCCAGCGCGCCGTCCGGATCGGGCAGGATGACGAAGTCGTTCTCCGTTCCGTGCCCCTTGAGGAACCTGAGGCCCTGCAGGAGTCGCACGTCGTTCAAGATCTCACTCACCCCTCCATCGTAGGGCCGAGTGCGGGACTCCTGTTCAGGACGCCCGTTCAGGACTCCGGCTCAGGCTCCGATGCGGGCGACCCGCCACCAGCCCAGCGCCAGCGCCAGCACCACCAGCGCCGCGTAGGCGAGCAGGGCGCGCCAGCCGGCCCGGCGTCCCGAACCCTGCCGGGGCAGCCCCGGCCAGGCATAGCCGGCCCGGCGGGCGGCCATGCCGCCCCATCCGGCCGAGGCGGTGGTCAGCAGCAGTCCCAGCATGCCCACGAACCGACCGGCGTCCCCCGACTGGAAGGCGAGCGGGAAGGCGAACAGCAGCGAACCGAAGATGGCCAGGGTGGCGATGGGGATGATCTGCCAGAGCCGGAGCAGACCTGCGGGTCGCAGCTCCCGGCCTTCGAGCGCCGCCTCGGCGAAGCTGTCGGCCGGCGGAAGCGGCGTCAGTTCCGACTGGGGGCGCTTGGACAGGTCGATCAGCGCCGGATGCGGCTCGGGCGATCCGTCGAGGCCGAAGGGGTCGTCGGGCAGACGATGCGTTTCGGGGCCGGTATCCATCGACACGCGGCCTCCCTGGCGATTGGTGCCGGTGGTGATCCACGACGGCGGAATGTCTCCCTCAGAGCTCGATGATGGCACGCGGGCCCCGCGCGACCACGCTCTCTCGGGCCGGATCGGTGATCCGTGGCCATGACGTGATCAGCCCGTAACCGCCCGCCCCCGCAAGGCTCCACGCGTACACCCGGATGTGCGCCGGGGGCGCACTTTGGCGAGCCGTCACGCCTCTGGGCAGCGACTCTCGCTGTGCGGTGGCTGTCAGTCGCCGAGCGTCAGGCACCGACTGCCAGACACCGAGCGTCAGGGGGCGACCGTTCGGTCTCCGGCCACCAGCGCCAGCGAACGCCGCAACAGGTCCGACTCGTCGGCGGAGTCCTCCCGGCCGAGCCAGTGCACCCGGGGGTCCCGGCGGAACCAGGACTCCTGCCGGCGCGCGAACCGTTTGGTGGCCCGTACCGTCTCCTCGCGGGCCTCCTGCTCGCCGCAGTCCCCGTCCAGCTGGGCCAGGGCCTGCTGGTAGCCGAGGGCCCTGGAGGCGGTGCGGCCCTCGCGCAGCCCGACCGCCGACAGCTTCTCCACCTCGGCGACGAGTCCGGCCTCCCACATCCGGTCGACCCGCAGGGCGATCCGCCGGTCCAGCTCGGGCCGCGGCACCAGCACACCGATCTGGACCGCGTCGTAGACCGAGTCGTGGCCCGGCAGACTGGCGGTGAAGGGCTTCCCGGTGATCTCCACGACCTCGAGCGCCCGGACGATGCGCCGCCCGTTGCTGGGGAGGATGGCCTGCGCCGCGAGCGGGTCGAGACCGGCGAGCCTGCGATGCAGTTCGCCCGGACCCACCTCGTCCAGCTCCTGCTCCAGTCGCGCCCGCACCAGCGGATCGGTACCCGGGAACTCCAGCTCGTCGATGGCGGCGCGGACATACAGCCCCGAGCCTCCGACCAGCACCGGTGTACGCCCCTGCGCGAGCAGCGCGTCGATGGTCGCCCGCGCCATCCGCTGGTACTCGGCGACGCTGGCGGCGACCGTCACGTCCCAGACGTCCAGGAGGTGGTGCGGGACGCCGTGCCGCTCCTCGACGGTGAGTTTCGCGGTGCCGATGTCCATGCCCCGGTACAGCTGCATGGAGTCGGTGTTGACCACCTCGCCGCCGAGCTCTCTGGCCAGGGCCACGCCGAGGTCCGACTTGCCTGCGGCGGTGGCGCCGACGACGGCGATGACACGAGGGGCGCGGGGGCTGTTCACCCCTTCAGTCTCCCAAACGCACGCAGGCACCCGCCCCACTGCTGCGCTACGCCGCGATCGACAGTACGGTATGCCCTAAGTAAGGGTGTTTTGTCCAGTTGCTGGACCAAGTCGCCCCGGCCCCGCTACGCAGGAGCAACCATGGGTCTCTCGGACACTCTCAAGGGCGCGCTCGGCCAGGCCAAGGAGAAGGCCACCGAGTTCGCGGAGAAGCACAACTCGACCATCGACTCCGGCCTGGACAAGGTCGGCGAGATGGCCGACAAGGCCACCAAGCACAAGTACAGCGACAAGATCACTACGGGCCGGGACAAGGCCAAGGAGGCCCTGGACAAGGTCCACCACGAACCGAAGACCGTCCAGGGCGAGACCGTGGAGCGCGAGGACCCGCCGGCCACCTGATCCGAGCGGGATCAGGTCCAGGCGGCGACGAAGTAGCCCACGCCGTACGGGGCGTCCTCGTAGAGCAGCTCGGCGTCGAGCGAACCCGCCGCGGCGCCCGCGAGCACCTGCCAGGGCGCCCGGCCCGAGGCCATCAGTTCGTAGGCCAGTTCGTCGTCCAGCGTGGACAGCTCGCCCTGGGCGTCCGCCGTGGCCAGACCGCGGGAGACCACCGCGTCGAAGCCCTCGGCCCGCTCGTCCAGGTAGCCGGGGGCCTTCAGCGAGCGTCGGGCGCTGCCCTCGCCGACCACCAGTAGGCCCACCCGGTCGGCCGACTGCGCCAGCCGCTCGCCGTTCGCGGCGCACAGCGCCGGTTCCAGGTAGTCGGGCACGGCCAGGCCGCGGGCCCGCCCGTGCCAGCCCGCGCGCTGCAGCAGCCAGGCTCCCACGGTGAGGGAGGCGGGCAGAGCCTCCGGAGCGGCCCCGTCGCCCAGCGTCACCGAGACGTCGACCCCGTACGGCTGGAAGGAGCCGGTGCTGCCCTCGTCGAAGCTGCTGTGTTCGGCGTCGGGCCCGACCACCCAGACCACCTCGGGCTCCGCGGCGAGCACCGCGCCGAGGGCGGTGTCGCAGGCGCTGCGAAGACCGTCCAGTTCGGGCGCGGCGCCCGAGGCGACCTCGGGAACCAGCAGCGGCGGGCAGGGGCAGACGGCGGCGGCGACCAGCATGGGTCCGACCCTACCGTCGTCGGTCGAGCCTCTGCAGCGCCTCCCGGTCCCGCTCAGCGGCAGCTGGGGGCCTCGGCCACCGGCAGCGGGGCCGGGACGCCGACCGACGGCAGCCCCAGCATCACCCCGGCGGGAGCGGGCGGAGCCGCCTGCCGCTTCTCCCAGGCGTCACCCGCACGGGTGCGCCGCACCGACAGCGGCGCGCCCTCGGCCAGCAGATGGTGCGGAGCGGCGTAGGTGATCTCCACCTGCACGACGTCTCCGGGGCGGACGCCCTCGGCGGGGCGGGTGAAGTGGACCAGGCGGCTGTCGGGCGCGCGGCCGGAGAGCCGGTCGGTGTGCTGGTCCTTGCGGCCCTCGCCCTCGGCGACCAGGACCTCCAGGACCTTGCCGACCTGCTTCTTGTTCTCCTCCCAGGAGATCTCCTCCTGCAGCGCGACCAGACGCAGATAGCGCTCCTGGACGACCTCCTTGGGAACCTGAGCCTCCATGTCGGCGGCAGGGGTGCCGGGCCGCTTGGAGTACTGGAAGGTGAACGCCTGGGCGAACCGGGCCTCGCGGACCACGTGCATGGTCTGCTCGAAGTCCTCCTCGGTCTCGCCGGGGAAGCCCACGATGATGTCGGTGGAGATGGCCGCGTCGGGCATGGCCGCGCGGACCTTCTCGATGATCCCGAGGTACCGCTCCTGCCGGTAGGACCGCTTCATGGCCCGCAGCACGGCGTCCGATCCGGACTGCAGCGGCATGTGCAGCTGGTGCATCACGTTCGGCGTCCCGGCCATGGCCGCGATCACGTCGTCGGTGAAGTCCTTGGGGTGCGGCGAGGTGAAGCGGACCCGCTCCAGGCCGTCGATCCCGCCGCAGGCGCGCAGCAGCTTGGAGAACGCCTGCCGGTCGCCGATGTCCTGCCCATAGGCGTTGACGTTCTGCCCGAGCAGGGTGACCTCGACCACGCCCTCGGCGACCAGCGCCTCGACCTCGGCGAGGATGTCGCCGGTACGACGGTCCTTCTCCTTGCCGCGCAGCGCCGGGACGATGCAGAAGGTGCAGGTGTTGTTGCAGCCGACCGAGATCGACACCCAGGCCGCGTAGGCGGACTCGCGCCGGGTGGGCAGGGTGGAGGGGAAGACCTCCAGCGACTCCAGGATCTCGACCTGGGCCTCCTCCTGGACCCGGGCGCGCTCCAGCAGCGCCGGCAGGTGACCGATGTTGTGGGTGCCGAAGACCACGTCGACCCAGGGGGCGCGCTTGACGATGGTGTCCCGGTCCTTCTGCGCCAGGCAGCCGCCGACGGCGATCTGCATCCCCGGCCGGACCGCCTTGACCGAGGCCAGCTGCCCCAGATTGCCGTAGAGGTGGTTGTCGGCCTTCTCACGCACCGCGCAGGTGTTGAAGACCACGACGTCGGCGCTGTCGCCCGAGGGCGCCTTGGCATAGCCGGCGTCCTCGAGCAGGCCGGCCAGCCGCTCGGAGTCATGGACGTTCATCTGACATCCGTGCGTGCGGATCTCATAGGTCTTGGAAGCTTCTGCGGTACCCACGCCCCCAAGGGTACGGGCAGGGCGGAGCGCCCAGATCCCGAGCTTCCCGAAGGGGGGTACGACTGGCAGGATCACCCGCATGGCGGATACCTGGCGGCTCCACGACCTCCTCTCCCGAGGGGTGCGCTCACCCGCCGTCCGGGTGCTGACCGTGATGGTGGCGCTGGCCTCCGCCGCGCTCGGCTACTGGCTGGTCGCACCGAACGGGGTGGCCTACCCCCGGGGCGTGTACGGGATGGCGACCGGTGCCAGCGGAGGTGTCTACGAGAAGTACGGGCACCTGCTGAGGCCGAAAGTGGACCAGGACCTGCCCGGGGTGCAGCTGCGGCTCGACCCGTCGGCGGGCGGCCCGGACAACCTGGCCCGGATCGCGAGCGGAAGGGACGACTTCGGCATCGCGACCGCGGACGCGGTGGCGCACTACCGCGGGGCCGACGCCGGCGAGCTGCGGGCGATGGGACGGCTCTACGACGACTACGTCCAGCTGGTGGTGCCGACGGCCTCGACCATCAGGACCGTCGCCGACCTGCGCGGCAAGAGGGTGGCGATCGGCCAGGTCAACTCCGGGGTGGCGCTGATCGCCTCGCGGATCTTCCGGGTGTCCGGCCTCGACCCGGCCAACGGGGATCTGACCGCCGTGTCGCTGGGCATCAACGAGGCGCCGATGCAGCTCTCCCAGGGCCGGATCGACGCGTTCTTCTGGTCCGGCGGCATCCCCACCTCCGGCGTCGCCAATCTCACCGACACCTTCCACGTCCGGCTGGTGCCGCTGGGCACCCTGGCAACCGCGCTGGACACGCTGGCCTCCCAGGAGGACCCGGAGGCGCGGAACAGCCAGATCTACCGCAGCTCGACCATGCCGGCCAGCGCCTACCAGAACACCGTCCCGGACCGGGCGGTGTCCACCATCGCCGTCGCCAACCTCATGGTGACCAGGGCGGACGTCCCGCTGGGGCTGGTGCAGCGGGTGACCGCGGCGATGATCGACAGCAGGGACTCGATCGGGAAGCAGGTGCACTCCGCGCAGCTGGTGGACATCCGCTCGGCGATCTACACCGACCCGCTGCCGCTGGCCGAGGGCGCCCGCAGGTACTACGTGTCGGCCAAGCCCTGAGCCGTCTGTGCCCCGGCTGTACCCGACCCGGCGCCATCCGACCCGGCGCCATCCGATCCGCCGCCGAGTTCGTGCTGCACCATCTCCCGCAGCGGGCCGCTCACCGCGGCCTCCAGCAGGCGGGTGGCCTCCACCCGCATCGCCCTAGCCAGCTCGGCGTCCACCACCGACTGCGCCAGCGGCCGCAGCCGGCGTACGGTGCCGATGGCCTCGGCCGCCTCCGCGTCGCCGAGCTGGTGTCCGGCGTAGCGGACGAAGACATGGATGGCGCTGAACTCGACGAAACGGCGCGCGAGATGGTCGATGTCGCCGCGCAGTTCCTCCAGGTGGGCGACGATCGCGGGCAGCGGGACGCCCAGCTCGTGCAGCTCCACCGCGACGGCGAGCAGGCCGGGGCTGGGCACCAGGAACAGGTCCGCCTCGGCCGGGTCGACCAGGGGCGGTTCCGGCTCCAGTACGCCGAGCCGGACCGCGTCGGCTATCGCCTGGTGGTCCTCCACCCCGTGGAAGGAGGCCACCAGCGCCTCCCGGCTGATCCGCTCGGCGGCCTCGTCCGTCCAGGGCGCGGTGACCTCGGCGACCAGGCCGAGGACGCCGCCCAGGCCGCGTCCGCTCTCCCAGGCGTCCAGGAGCTCCTTGATCCCGGCCAGGGTGTGCCCGCGGTCCAGCAGCTGGGCGATCAGCCGCAGCCGTTCCAGATGCTCCTGCTGGTAGACGTTGGCGCGGCCGCGCCGGTCCGCCGGGGGGAGCAGGCCGCGGTCCTGGTACGCGCGCACATTGCGGACGGTGGTTCCCGCCGCCCTGGCCAGGTCGTCGATCCGGTACTCCGCGCGCCGCTTGGGCACCGTCGTCACGTCGTGCTCCTCCACTCCCCCAGCGCGGCCCGCAAAGGTGCGTCGGCAGGGCCCTAGCGCGGAACCGAGCGTACCGCCGGTTTCGGAGGGCGTGTGGGCGAGGTTACGAGGCCGGAACGCACTTCGTCGACGAAGCCGCCGATCAGCTCGGCCAGCTCGTCGGGCCGGGTCAGCGGGAGCCAGTGGCCCGCACGGACGGTGCGCCGACGGAGTACCGGAGCCCACTGGTCCAGATCGTCGTAGAGATGCGGCGACAGATAGGGATCCAGCAGCGGGACGATCAACTGGACCGGCACGGTGGCGACCCGGTCCCGGCGCGGATGACGCATCCGGGTCCGGACGTTGGCCCGGTAGAGCCAGGTGCCGTTGGCCGCGTCCTCCGGCAGCGTGGCCGAGGGGCGGTCGTCCGCCGCGGGCAGCCGCTCCAGGGCACGGCGCACCGCGGGCCAGTGCCGCCCCAGCGGACCGCGCCAGAGCAGCTCGGGCACTCTGGGCACCTGGAAGGCGTAGACGTACCAGGAGCGCATCCCCTGCCCGGCGGCCTGGACCAGGTGACGGAGCGTGGGACGGCGCAGCCGGGCCCGCATCCACAGGCCGAAGTGGTCCAGGCAGGGGCCGGAGATGCTGGTGAACGAGGCGAGGCCGCCGCACAGCCGGGGCGAGGTGGCGAACTCCCAGCCCTGGACCGAGCCCCAGTCGTGGCCGACCAGGTGGACCGGACCGTAGGGAGCGAGGGCGTCGAGGACCGCGAGGACGTCGTCCTCCAGCCGTTCCAGCAGGTAGTTCTCGGCGCGGGGCGCGGGCGCGGTGGACTGCCCGGCGCCGCGGACGTCATAGGCGACGACGTGGTAGCGGTCGGCGAGCCGGCTCATCACCGGTTCCCAGACCTGTTTGCAGTCGGGGTAGCCGTGCAGGAAGAGCAGCGTGGGCCGGGTGGCGTCGCCGGCCTCGACAACGTCGAGCTCCACATCGCCTGCGGGCACTCGGTGCTCGGTGGCCCCGGGGATCATCGTCGTTCCCTTCCGCCTGCGCGGTTCCCTGTCACGCGCCAATGTGCCAGTGGGCACTGGCGTGGTCAATGGTTGCGCCGAGGCAATTCGGCGTCCCATGGTACGAGACAAATCTTCTCGACCAGAGAGACACTGCCTAGAGTTCGGAGTGACGGAAGTTCTGCTGACGGACCGACAGGGAGACCATGATGAGCGGCAAGGCCACCTACACCCACGGGTTCCACGCCTCCGTGCTGCGCTCGCACAGCTGGCGCACCGCCGCCAACTCCGCGGCCTACCTGGTACCGGAGCTGAAGCGGGGTCAGGAGCTGCTGGACGTCGGCTGCGGCCCCGGCACCATCACCGCCGACCTGGCCGGGCTGGTGGCCCCGGGCCGGGTCACCGCCGTGGACAGCTCCGCCGAGGTGGTGGCGCAGGCCGAGCGGACGGCCGTCGAGGCCGGCGTCGAGGGCATCGTCTTCGGGACCGCCGACGTCCACGCGCTGCCCTATCCGGACGACTCCTTCGACGTGGTCCACGCCCACCAGGTGCTGCAGCATGTCGCCGACCCGGTGCAGGCGCTGCGGGAGATGCGCCGGGTCTGCCGCCCCGGCGGGGTGGTCGCGGCCCGCGACTCCGACTACGCCGCCTTCACCTGGTTCCCGGCCCGGCCCGAGCTGGACGAGTGGAACGCGCTGTACCACCGCGTCGCCCGGAGCAACGTCGGGGAGCCGGAGGCGGGACGGATGCTGCGGTCCTGGGCGCGGGCGGCCGGCTTCGAGGAGATCCACTCGGGATCCAGCACCTGGTGCTACGCCTCCGACGAGGAACGTGCCTGGTGGGGCGGCATGTGGGCGGAGCGGATCACTGCCTCGGCGATCGCCGCCCAGGCCGTGGACGGGGGTTTCGCCACCGAGGACGACCTGAAGCGGATCTCGGCCGGCTGGGACAGCTGGGCAGCCGACCCGGACGGCTGGTTCAGCGTGCTGCACGGCGAGGTGCTCTGCCGGGTCTGACCGTCAGGTCCGCCGTTCCGCCGACGCCGACCCAGCTACCGACCCGCCTGCCGACCCACCTGCCGAGGGGACGGCCAGGGTGACGGTCAGCCCGCGCGGCTCGTTGGGGTCGAACTCCAGCGAGCCCCCGGAGGCGGCCAGCAGGGTCCTGGCGATGGAGAGACCGAGCCCGGAGCCGTCCACGTTCTGGTGGCGCGGGCTGCGCCAGAAGCGGTCGCCGATCCGGTCCAGCTCCTCCTCGGTCAGGCCGGGACCCGCGTCCGAGACCGCGACCGCGACCCGCCCGGCAGCGCTCTCGGCCAGCACCGACACCCGCACCCGCTCCCCCACCGGGGTGAACTTGAGGGCGTTGTCGATCACCGCGTCCAGCGCGCTGCCGAATCCGACCGGGTCGGCGAGCCCCAGCAGTGGGCCGGCCGGCTGCTCGAAGTCCAGGCCGACCCCGCGCTCGCCGGCCAGCGCCGTCCAGCCCTCGACCCGCACCGCGGCGAGCGCGGACAGGTCCGTCGGCTCGGCGCCGTGACCCGCGTGCTCCGCGACGGCCAGGCCCAGCAGGTCGTCCAGCACCGAGGCCAGCCTGCGCCCCTCCACCCGGACCCCGGCCAGCTCGTCGTCATGGCCGTCCGGCAGCTCCATCCCCATGGCCTCGACCCGCAGCATCAGCGCCGCCAGCGGATTGCGCAGTTGGTGCGAGGCATCCGCGACAAAGGCCCGCTGCTGGTCCAGGACCTGCTCGACATGGTCCGCCATCTCGTTGAAGGCCCGGGCCAGCCGCCGCAGTTCGGGCGGCCCGCCGGCCGGGGCGACCCGCGAGGCGAGCCGTCCGGTGGCGATGTCATGGGTCACCTTGTCCAGGTCCTGGACCGGACGCAGCACCCAGCCGGTGAGCAGCACCGCGGCAGCGACGGCCACCAGCACGGCGCCTGCCTCACCCCCGGCGAGCAGCAGCCAGTGACGCAGGATCCGGGCGTCCAGCGCCCCGGTGGGCGACTCGGTGACCACCACGGCGACCACGTCCCCGTCCCAGACCACCGGCGAGGCGACCACCAGTTCGCGGTGCGACTGCCAGGGCCAGGCCTGCGCCGGGTCGTGGCTGCGCCGCCCGTCCAGGGCCTCCATGAAGGCCTGGGCCGATGCGCCCTGTGCGGCGTCGGTCCAGTTGGACGGGTCGGCGGTGACCGGTTTTCCGGAGAGCCCGAACACGCCGGCCCTGATGCCGTAGACGTCGTAGTAGCGGCGCAGCTCCGTGGTGAGGGTGCGCAGCTGTTCCTGCGCCGTCGACGTGCCGGACTGGCCGATCGGGTTCTGGGCCAGAGCGGCGAAGCGCGCGGTGTCGTCGATCCGGTCCACGACCAGGCGCTGCTGCTCGGCGGCCGCCTCGCTGACAGCGAGCGGCAGACCGAGGGCGACCAGCACACAGGCCATCAGGGCCAGCAGGATGCCGAGCAGGCGAGTACGCATCAACCGGCGGCCGGAGCGGCCGGCGGGTTCTGCTCCCCATCGGAGTCGATGACCAGCCGGTAGCCGACCCCGCGCACCGTCTCGATCAGCGAGGGGACGGCGAGCTTCTGCCGCAGCGAGGCGACATGGACCTCCAGGGTCCGTGAGGTCCCCTCCCAGCTGCTGCGCCAGACCTCGCTGATGATCTGCTCGCGGCGGATCACCACCCCGGGGCTCTGCGCCAGCAGCGCCAGCAGGTCGTACTCCTTGCGGGTCAGCGGCACGTCCCGGTCGTGGACCAGGGCCCGGCGGGCGGCCGGGTCCAGCCGCAGACCGCAGGAGCGGCTGATCCGCTCGGCGGCCGTCTCGGCCGGGCGCGCCTGGTCGGCGGCGGGCTGCGGAGCGGTGCCGCGCCGGGCGACCGCGTGGATCCGGGCCAGCAGTTCGCCCATGTCGTAGGGCTTCACCACGTAGTCGTCGGCGCCGAGGTTCAGTCCGTGGATCCGGGAGTTGATGTCCGAGCGCGCCGTGACCATGATCACCGGGATGCCGCCGCGCCGCCGGATCTGGCCGCAGACGTCGAAGCCGTCCCGGTCGGGCAGCCCCAGGTCCAGCAGCACCACCCGGTAGGGGCCGCGTCCGTCCGGCACCAGGGCGTCCAGTGCCTCGTTGCCGGTCCTGGCATGGCGCACCTCGAAGCCGTGCTTGGTCAGCACGGCCACCAGCGCGGCGGCCACATGGTCGTCGTCCTCGACGAGGAGCAGGCGCACGGTCGACTCCTCTACGGTCGGGGCCCTCGGGCCGGTCGGTTCCGGGCATTCCCGTGTGCAGTACCCCATCCCGGTTGTGCCCTCCCGGTCAAGGGGCAGTCCCCGGGAGCACACGGACCGTTACCGAGCTGCGATGCTGCGATGGAACCCTGCTACCTCAAATCCCGCTCAGATGTTTCGCTTCACTCCCGCGAGCAGGCATATCGTCTGAGCTGATCACCAGTGGGCGAGGGGGCACCGACGTGCGCGACGGCGTGCAGCAGGAGGACGCAAGCCTGGTCGCCCTGCGCGGTGTCAGCAAGCGCCACGGACTGGTGCAGGTCCTGCACGAGATCGACCTCGATCTGCGCGCCGGGGAGATCGTCGCGGTGCTCGGCCCGGTCGGCGCCGGGAAGTCCACGCTGTTCCGGGCGATCAACGGGGTCGAGCGGATCGACTCCGGAAGCATCAGCGTCGAGGGCCGGAAGCTGCTCCCCCGGCGGCGCTGGCTGCCCGGAAGGCACCGTCCCGCTCCGGGTCCCGGAGAGCTGTTCGCCTACCGGACCGTCCTGCAGAACGTCACCCTGGGACAGGCCTGGCTACGGCGGCTGACCCAGGCCGAGGCCACCCGGCGGGCGCAGGGCCTGCTCGAACAGGTGGGCGCGGGCGACTGCGCGGCCAGCTACCCCTGGGAGCTGACCAACGGCCAGCGCCAGCTGGTCTCGATAGCCCGGGCCCTGGCGGCCAATCCCCGGCTGCTGCTGCTGGACGAGCCCTGCGGCCCCGGCGCCCCCACCGTGCTGCGCGGCCTCGCCGCCGACGGTATGGCCGCACTGCTCGCCACCAGCGATCCCGCCTTCGCCCGTGCCGCCGCCGACCGGATCCTCTTCATGGCAGGCGGCCGCATCATCGAGCGCGCCACCCCGGAGGAGTTCTTCACCACCCCGCGCACCGCCCGCGCCCGTGATTTCCTGGCCGGTGGGGCGAGTGGGGGCGCGCAGCGCTGACGTGCCCGCCGGGGCGGGCGCGGCGCGAGCGCGGGTGGGCCGCGCCACGAACCGGCGTACCCCCGAAGCTGCTTGACGCCGCACCAGGCGATCTGTTGCAGTGACTCCAGGACCGGTCCTGCCCGCACCGGAAGTCCGGCACCCGTCGGCGTCCAGGCCGCGGGCGGCCCCGTCGGAGTCGAGAGGCAGCCGTGGACCCCGTGATCATCGTCGGCGCCGGCCCGGTCGGGCTGGCGCTGGCTCTGGCGCTCGCGCGCCACCAGGTGCCCACCGTCGTCCTGGACGACGGCGCCGGAGTGTCTCCCGAGGGGGCGCGCTCGACCGTGCTGCGCGCCGACACCACCGAGTTCCTGGCCAGGATCGGCTACGCCCGGGTCGCCGCCGACGGCCGCGCCTGGACCTCCTGGCGCACCCTGCGGCGCAACCGCGAGCTGCTGCACCTGCCGCTGCCCGACGACGAGCTGCTGCACCTGGCCCAGCACCGGCTGGAGCGCGGGCTGCGCGACGCCGTGTCCGCCACCCCGCTGATCGAGCTGGTCCACGACTCGCCGGTCAGCGAGATCGAACAGGACGAGGACGGGGTCAGTGTGCACGCCCGGCGCACCTGGTGGCGCGGCAGCCATCTGGTCGGCTGCGACGGACCGCGCTCCACTGTGCGCAAGCAGCTGCAGCTGCGCTTCCCCGGGCGAACCGCCGCCGACCACTACGCCGTCGCCACCGTCCGCGTCGACCTCCCCTTCCCCGGCGAGGCCCGGCTGCACCGGGACGCGCACAGCGACCGGGCCCAGGTCAGCCGCGAGGTGACCGCCCGCCCGCTGCCGGACGGCGTCTGGCGGCTCGACTGGCGGCTGCCGGTCCGGCAGCGGCCGCTCGCCCCCGACGCCCTGGTCGAGCAGCTCCAGGCCACCCTGGCCAGCTGGCACGAGGGCACCGTCCCCGGGTACGAGCTGGTCACCACCGCCGACTACACCGTGCAGCAGCGGCTGGCCACCCGCTTCCAGGTCGGCCGGGTCTTCCTGGCCGGCGACGCGGCGCACCTGCTCGGCGCGCTCGGGATGCAGAACCTGGACGAGGGCCTGCGCGACGCCGACAACCTGGCCTGGAAACTCGCCCTGGTCTGGCACAACTGCGCCACCGAGAGGCTGCTGACGACCTATCAGCAGGAGCGCCGCAGTTCGGTGATCGCCCGGCTGCGGGCGGTCGACCAGGCCATGCCGCTGCTGGAACCGGCCACACCGCTGCTGGAGGCCCGGCGCAGCGTGCTCTCCGGATCGCTGCGCCGCAACGCGACCCTGCTGTCCGACGGGAGCCTGGGACGCGGCCGGCTCGGCGCGGCCCCGGCCTACCCCGAGCGGAACCGTCCGTCGCTGAGCCCGGCGCTGTCGCCGACCAGCCCGGGAGTGCTGGTCCCCGATGTTCCGGTGGTGACCCCGGACGGCTCCGCGGACCGGCTGCGGGCCAGGCTGGGCCGGGGGTTCCTGGTGGTGCTGGTCGCCCCGGGCACCGGGGTGTGGGCGGTCGAGCACTGGCTCGGCGCCGGTCTGATGCCGCAGCTCAGCGAGGCCACCAGGGCGCTGCCGCTGCCCGCCGAACTGCTGGTCACCGAGGAGTACCCGTCCGCCCCGCCGCACACCGTGCTGCTGATCCGCCCGGACGGCCATCTGGTCGCCGCGCTCCGCGGCTGCCGTCCGGACGATCTGTGGGCGCTCGCCGACCGGGCCCGCGGCGGCTCCGCCGAGCTGCCGACGCCGCGGACCGCCGGTGTGGCCCGGCCCACCGACACGCGCGTCGGCAGTGACCGGGCCTGAGCGGCACGCGGCAGCTCGGCGGGCCGTGGCAGGGCTGCGATTCCAGGGCTGTCCGACCGGTATCTGACGCAGGATCAGTGTTGACGATCACCCTGCTCCGTGCTTCACTGGCGCCCATGCGGCAGCAGTGCAGGTGGCTTCGGCCACTCGGTGTTTCGGCGGAGAGCTCGGGTGTCGCCCCCCGGGACGTCGGAGTGCTGCCCCTCACCGGTGCGACCAGCGTCCGTCTGGTCCGCCGCGCCCACCTGGACCTGGTCCGGTACGTAGGCGCCCTGTGTACGGCCGGCTAGCAGCCGTCCTGCCCCGGTAGATCCCACCGCACCTGTCGCGGCCGCTTCGCCGCACCTTCGCGCACGCCCCGTTCCCGGGGTCGCTGTGCCGTACCCCCGCAGCTCCGTGTCCTCCCGCACCCCGGCAGCTCCTCCTGCCGTCGGTGCGGCCGTGCGCGGCGCCGCGCATCGCTTCCGCGCACCCGGCCGCCTTCAGACCTCAGGATGCCCCCATGTCGACCACCCGTACCCGCACAGGAACGCCGGCCCCCACCCTCACCGAGATGCTGGACTTCGTCAGGGCGACCGCCGCCGATCCGGCGGCACTGGCACAGCTGCCGCTCGACCCCGGGCGGCGCACCTGGGTCCGCCTCGAAGGTCCGCTCGGGAGCGAGGCCTGGCTGATCGGCTGGCCGCCCCGGTCGGAGACCGGCTGGCACGACCACGGCGGCTCCAGCGGGGCCTTCGTCACCGTGGACGGGGAGCTCAGCGAGCTGTCGCTGGGGCTGCCCATCCCCACCGACGGCTGGCGCAGCCTGGAACTGGAGGAGGGGGTCGACCGGCAGCGCAGCCTGCCCGAGGGGCGGGGCCGGTCCTTCGGTCCGCACCATGTGCACCAGGTGATCAACCCCTCCGAGGATCGGCACGCCGTCTCGGTGCACTGCTACTACCCGCCGCTGCCCAGGCTGCGACGCTATGAGCGCAGCGGCGACGTGCTGCGGCTGGCGCTGGTCGAGATCCCCGAGGAGTGGTGACCCATGGCGGTCGGCATCGATGAACTGCTCGAACGCGAGCGCGAAAAGCTGGACCGGCTGAGCCCCGAGCAGGCCGCCGCGGCGGTGTCGGAGTCCGGGGCCGTGCTGGTGGACATCCGCTACGCGGCGCTGCGGGACCGGGACGGGACCGTTCCCGGAGCGCTGGTGGTGGAACGGAACGAACTGGAGTGGCGTCTGGATCCGCTGTGCGACTACCGGCTGCCCGAGGCGACCGGGCACGATCTGCGGATCATCGTGTTCTGCAACGAGGGCTACGCCTCCAGCCTGGCGGCCCGCTCGCTGCAGGCGCTGGGGCTGAGCCGCGCCACCGACCTGATCGGCGGGTTCCAAGCCTGGGCGGCGGCCGGCCTTCCGGTGACGGCGCACGGGGGTTTCTGACCGTTTTCGGCCGCGGACCGTAATTGGCTGGTCGCGCAGTTCCCCGCGCCCCTGATAGTGCAATTTTCTCACAGTGGGTCAGTTGCAGCCCCCAGGGGCGCGGGGAACTGCGCGACATGCCCGCTACGGTCCGCAGCCGAAGTCCAAACAGAAACCCCCGTCCTACCGGGCGAATTCGGTGGCCCGACTCTCCCTGATCACGGTGATCCGTATCTGCCCGGGATAGGTCAGCTCCTCCTCCACCTGCTTGGCCACGTCCCTGGCGATGACCTGGGCCTGGAGGTCGTCCACGGCCTCCGGCAGCACCATCACCCTGACCTCCCGCCCGGCCTGCATGGCGAAGACCTTGTGCACGCCCTCGTGGCGGCGGGCGATCTGCTCCAGGCGCTCCAGCCGACGGGCGTACAGCTCCAGCGACTCCCGGCGCGCACCGGGGCGCCCGCCGGAGCAGGCGTCCGCCGCCTGCGTCAGCACCGCTTCGACGGTCTGCGGGTCGACCTCGTTGTGGTGCGCCTCTATCGCATGCACGACTTCCTCCGCCTCACCGTAGCGGCGCGCCAACTCGGCCCCGATCAGCGCATGGCTGCCCTCCACCTCGTGGGTGACCGCCTTGCCCACGTCATGGAGCAGCGTGCAGCGCTTCACCAGCGCCGGGTCCACCCGCAGCTCCGCGGCCATCATCCCGGCGATGTGGGCGGACTCGACCAGATGGCCCAGCACGTTCTGGCCGTAGGAGCTGCGGTAGCGGAGCCGGCCCAGCAGCCGCAGCAGCTCGGGATGCATCTCGCCGACGCCGACCTCGGCGAGCGCGTCCTCGGCCGCCCGCTCGCACTGCCGCTCCACCGCGGCGAGGCTGCGCTCGTACTCCTCCTCTATCCGCAGCGGCTGGATCCTGCCGTCCGCCACCAGGGCCTCAAGGGTGAGTCGGCCGACCTCCCGGCGCACCGGATCGAAGCAGGACAGCAGGACGGAGGCGGGGGTGTCGTCGATCACCAGGCTGACACCGGTGACGGACTCGAAGGAGCGGATGTTGCGGCCCTCGCGGCCGATGATCCGGCCCTTCATGTCGTCCCCCGGCAGCCGCACCGTGGCGACCACCGACTCGGCGGTCTGCTGGGCGGCCACCCGTTGGACGGCGGTGGCGACGATCTCCCGGGCCCGGGCCTCGCCCTCAACACGGGCCCTGCGCTCGATCTCGCGGACCGTACGGACCGCCTCCCGCTTGGCCTGTTCCTCGGCCGCACGCACGATCTCGGCCCTGGCCTGGGCACCGGTCAGACCGGCGACCCGCTCCAGGGCCAGCCGCCGTTCGGCCTCCGCCAGGGCCGCCTCGGCCCGCAGCTCCTCGCGCTGCCTGGCGAGTACCGCCTGGATCTCGGCCGCGTCCACGGCGCAGGCGTGCAGCCGCCGCTGCTCCTCGTCCAGTCGTCGTTCGCGCTCGGTACTGCGGAGTTCGCGGCGTTCCCATTCGGTGCGCAGTCCGGCCGCTTCCTCGCGACTGCGGCGGCGATGGGTGAAAACGGCGTACAGCATCGCCGCCAGGGCCAGACCGGCCAATACGACAAGCGCGATCTCCATTGGCCCTCCCTCACTGAAGGCGAGGCTACGGGTAGGTTACGAAACGGTCAAGATAGCGATCAGATCTGACCATCCGTCACCAGCCGGTTTACACAACCTCCTTGCCCTGTCCTCCAGGTGTTCACTCCAGTGGATCCCCGTCCTGCTGCTCCAGCCCCTCCTGGTCCAGCTCCTCCCGGTCCAACGCGGCTCGGACGACCCGCAGCGCCAGCCCCTCCGAGTAGCCGCGCCGGGCCAGCATCCCGGCGAGGCGCCGGATCCGGACCTGCCGTTCCAGACCCCGGGTCGAACGGAGCTTGCGCTCGACCAGCTCGCGAGCCGTCTCCGCCTCGCGCTCCGGATCCAGCTGGGCGACGGCCTCGGCCACCACCCCGTTGTCCACGCCCCGGCTGCGCAGCTCCATCGCCAGGGCCCGGCGTGCCAGGCCCCGGCCGCGGTGCCGCGACTCGACCCAGGCGCCGGCGAAGGCGCTGTCGTCGATCAGCCCGACCTCCTCGTAGCGGTCCAGCACCTCCTGGGCGACGTCGTCCGGGATCTCCCGCTTGCGCATCGCGTCGGCGAGCTGCTTCCGGGTCTTCGACGATCCGGTGAGCAGCCGCAGGCAGAGCGCCTTCGCCTGCGCGACCGGGTCCTTCGGCTCACCCGGGAGCCCGTCGGGGGCCTGCTCCTCGGGCTGCTCGTCCACTGACGGGTCAGGCAGGGGCTCGGTGTCGGCGGGGAGGAGATCGAACCCCTCCCCGCCGACACCGTTGACCGACCAGTCGAGCGGCCCCCAGGCCTCGCGCTCCGGCAGCACGGTCAGGACTTGGCCGCGGCAGCCACCGGCTCGGCCGGCGTCGCGGGAGCGGCCGGGGCCGCCTCCGGGGCAGCGGGCTCGGGAACCACGGGGGTCGCCGCAGCCGCGGCCGCCTTCTCCGCCCTGGCCTTGCTGGCGCGGGTGGTCACCGACTTCACCACCGGGGTGATCTCCTTGACCGCGGGCGTGGCGCCCTCGACCTTGCGCGGCCCGACGCCGAGCTTCTCCTTGATCTTCGTCTCGATCTCATCGGCCAGCTCGGGGTTGTCCCGGAGGAAGTTGCGGGCGTTCTCCTTGCCCTGGCCCAGCTGGTCGCCCTCGTAGGTGTACCAGGCGCCGGCCTTGCGCACGAAGCCCTGCTCCACGCCCATGTCGATCAGGCCGCCCTCGCGGCTGATGCCCTGGCCGTAGATGATGTCGAACTCGGCCTGCTTGAACGGCGAGGCGACCTTGTTCTTGACCACCTTGACCCGGGTGCGGTTGCCGACCGCCTCGGTGCCGTCCTTCAGGGTCTCGATCCGGCGGATGTCCAGCCGCACCGAGGCGTAGAACTTCAGCGCCCGGCCACCAGTGGTGGTCTCCGGGGAGCCGAACATCACGCCGACCTTCTCCCGGAGCTGGTTGATGAAGATCGCGGTGGTCTTGGACTGGCTCAGCGCACCGGTGATCTTGCGCAGCGCCTGGCTCATCAGCCGGGCCTGCAGACCGACGTGCGAGTCGCCCATCTCGCCCTCGATCTCGGCGCGGGGCACCAGGGCCGCCACCGAGTCGATGACGATCAGGTCGACCGCGCCGGAACGGATCAGCATGTCCGTGATCTCCAGCGCCTGCTCACCGGTGTCCGGCTGGGAGACCAGCAGCGCGTCGGTGTCCACGCCGAGCTTCTTGGCGTAGTCGGGGTCGAGCGCGTGCTCGGCGTCGATGAAGGCGACGATGCCGCCGGCCTTCTGGGCGTTGGCCACCGCGTGCAGGGTGAGGGTGGTCTTGCCGGAGGACTCCGGGCCGTACACCTCCACCACCCGGCCGCGCGGCAGGCCGCCGACGCCGAGGGCGATGTCCAGCGCGATCGAGCCGGTCGGGATGACCTCGATCGGGGCACGCGTCTCGTCGCCGAGACGCATCACCGAGCCCTTGCCGAACTGCCGTTCAATCTGGGCGAGCGCGGTCTCGAGGGCCCGCTCGCGGTCATTCGCTGCCATGGATTCCGTCCTGGGGGTCTGTGCTGAGCGCTTCATCACCAAAGACGCTAGCGCGCACCACTGACAATCGGCCGCCGTGCGGACCCGGGCCTGTGGACAACTCGCCGTCGCCCAGTATAGGGAACGTTAGTTCGATTCACCCGCAATGCTCACACCCGACCCATCCTGCTCACCTCGATCACCGTCCTGAGCTGTGCTTTCCCCTGCCGCACCGGCGCGTCGCGCACCCCCGCACGCCCGTCCCGTGGCCGGCGCCACCCTTCACCGCAGCGATGACGGCACGTCCATGACGGCACAGACCACCCGCCAGACGTCCTTGGCCTCCCAGCCCGCGTCCAGGGCCTGATGCACCGTGCGGCCGCCCAGCTCGGTCATCACATGGTCCCGCGCGAAGCTTTCCGCGTACGCCGCCCCGAAGTGGGCGTCCATCCTCTTCCAGAACTCCGTCAAGCGCATGGCGTCCAGTATCGGTCTAGCGGGTCGGCAGTTCGACCAGGCCGTAGCCGTAGTACGCCGCACCCGGGCAGCCGCTGCCGCCCACCTTCCCGGACGGGCACTGCACCGGGAGCGCCGACTGCTCCAGCAGCCGCACCAGTTCCGCACTGCCGGCCTGCGGGTGCAGTGCCGCCTCCGCCGCGGCGGCGCCGCTGACATGGGCGGCGGCCATGGAGGTGCCGGCCAGGGCCGCGTAGCCGCCACCGGGCCAGTCGGACACCACCGACTGGTCGGGTCCGCCGTCGGGATCCCCGCCCGGCGCCGCCAGCTGCACCCGGCCCGCACCCCAGTTGGAGTACCCGGCGAGGCTGCCGTCGGCGTCCACGGCGGTCACGTCGACCACTCCGGGCAGGCCGCCGGGGAGACGGATGCACTCGGCGCCGAGATGGCGGTCGGGCTGGGGAGCGCCGTCGGCCCGGTCGTTCGGGCTGCGGTCGTCGGTGCGCGGTGCGCCCAGGTCCTGGGCGTCGTTGCCGGCCGAGGCGACCACCACGGCGCCGCGCTGCTGGGCGTAGGCCACCGCCCGGCCGACGGCGGCGATGACGGCGGCCTGGTCCGGGTTCTCCGGGCAGTTGTACTTCCACGGGTCGGAGAAGTAGCTGTCGTTGATCACCCGGGCGCCGTGGTCGGCCGCCCAGAGGAAGCCGCAGACCATGTTCTCGCCGTAGTACTGCCCGGCCGGGCCCAGCAGCCGTACCGCGGCGATCCGTACGCCCGGAGCCACGCCGACCACGCCGTCGCCGGGCCGGTCTGCGGCGATGATGCCGCTGACATGGGTGCCGTGGCCGCTCTCGCCCACCTCGGGGTCGGGCCGCCAGGCGCCGGGGGCGCTGTCCGGGCTGCCGGTGGCGCAGGAGGCCGAACGGCTCGGATCGACGGCCTGGCGCAGGTCCGGATGGGTGTCGTCGACCCCGGAGTCGAGCACCGCGACCACGGTGCCGCGCAACCTGGCCACGGCGGGGAGCGGGCCGCCCGCCAGCATCCGCTGGTTCCACTGCGGTTGCCCGTGCGGGTCGGGGGCAGGCGGGGTGTCGTCGCGGGGCAGGGCGTCCTGGGCAGTCGGGCCCTGCCCAGCGGGGCCGGGTCCGGACCCGCCGGTGGCGACCGAGCCGGACCCGCCGGTCCCGGGATCCGCGAACGGAGCGGTCCGGCTCGCGCCGGCGACCAGCACACCCGGGGCCCTGCGCACCCTCGCGGCGAAGTCCGTGTCGGCGGAGTACGCCAGCACCGTGCCGATCCGGGGGTAGGCGGCGGCCACCCGGCCACCGCCGTCGTGCACGGCACGTTCCAGGGCCGGCAGCGCGCCCGGGCCGTTCTGACGGCCCACCACCAGGTAGCTGAGCGAGAGCCGGGCCTCGGCGGAGTCGTAGGGGACCGCGCCGCCGAGCAGCACCCCGGCCAGCGCCAGCACGGCGGCACAGCGGGCGAGCCCGGCGGTGCGGCCCGCGCCGCGGTCCGCTCCCCATTCCTCGCTCACTGCACGCACCCGGCCTCCAGATCGAGAAAGCCCCGGTCGTCACGGTGGGAACCAGGGATATTCATACGATATGAGCGGATATGCGATCACGCTCGCGCTGATCCGCCGTTCCGCGCCCGCGCACCGCGTCGTCAGTGGTTGTCAGTGGTTGTCAGTGGTTGTGAGTCGTTGTCAGTGGCGCGGTGCAGGATGGTGTGCATGGCCGGAACCGACCTCCCCCACTCCGCCGGCACCGGCGCCGACAAGGCGTCCGACCCGCTGGCAGGCTTCGGCGCGCCCGCACGGGAGTGGTTCCGCGGCGCCTTCCCCGCGCCGACCACCGCCCAGGCCGGGGCCTGGAGCGCCATCGGCGCGGGCTCCGACGTACTGGTCGTGGCCCCGACCGGCTCCGGCAAGACCCTCGCGGCCTTTCTCTCAGCCCTGGACCGGCTCTCGGTCACCCCGCCGCCGGCCGAGTCCAGGAAGCGCTGCCGGGTCCTCTACGTGTCACCGCTCAAGGCGCTGGCCGTCGACGTCCAGCGCAACCTCCGCGCCCCGCTGGCCGGCCTGCGCCAGGCCGCCCAGCGGCTGGGCCTGCATGAGCCGGAGATCGAGGTCGGCATCCGCTCGGGCGACACCCCGGCCGCCGAACGGCGGCGTTTCGCCACCCATCCGCCGGACATCCTGATCACCACCCCGGAGTCGCTCTTCCTGATCCTCACCTCGGCCGCCCGGGAGGCGCTGTGCGGGGTGGAGACGGTGATCCTGGACGAGGTCCACGCCGTCGCCGGGACCAAGCGCGGCGCGCACCTCGCGCTCACCCTGGAGCGCCTCGACCAACTGCTGCCCGCTCCCGCCCGGCGGATCGGCCTCTCCGCCACCGTGCGCCCGGTCGACGAGGTGGCCCGCTTCGTCAGCCCGCAGCGCAAAGTGACGATCGTTCAGCCGCCCTCCGAGAAGCGCTTCGACCTCTCCGTGGTGGTCCCGGTCGAGGACCTCGGCGAGCTCTCGGGCGGCCGGCCGGATGCGGAGCAGCCCGAGAAGAACGCCTCCATCTGGCCCCATGTCGAGGAGCGGATCACCGACCTGGTCCAGGAGCACCGCTCCACCATCGTCTTCGCCAACTCCCGCCGCCTCGCCGAACGCCTCTGCGGGCGGCTCAACGAGATCGCGTTCGAACGGACCACCGGCGAGTCGCTCGCCCACGTCCACGCCCCGGCACAGTTGATGGCCCAGTCCGGGGTGAACAAGGCCGCTCCGCCCGTACTCGCCAGGGCGCACCACGGCTCCGTCTCCAAGGAGCAGCGCGCCGACGTCGAGGAGCAGCTGAAGTCCGGGCTGCTCCCGGCCGTGGTCGCCACCTCCAGCCTGGAGCTGGGCATCGACATGGGCGCGGTCGACCTGGTGGTCCAGGTCGAGTCGCCGCCCTCGGTCGCCTCCGGGCTGCAGCGGGTCGGCCGGGCCGGGCACCAGGTCGGCGCGGTCTCGACCGGAGTGGTCTTCCCCAAGTACCGGGGCGACCTGGTGCAGGCCGCCGTGGTCGTGGAGCGGATGCGCAGCGGCGCCATCGAGTCGCTGCGCATCCCGCGCAACCCGCTGGACGTGCTGGCCCAGCAGATCGTCGCGATCACCGCGATGGACAGCTGGGACGTGGACGAGCTGCTGGGCCTGGTCCGCCGGGCCGCCCCGTTCGCCGCGCTGCCCCAGTCCGCCTTCGAGGCCGTGCTGGACATGCTGGCGGGGCGCTACCCCTCCGACGCCTTCGCCGAGCTGCGCCCCCGCATCGTCTGGGACCGGGTCGCGGGGACCGTCACCGGACGGCCCGGCGCCCAGCGGCTGGCGGTCACCTCCGGCGGCACCATCCCCGACCGCGGCCTCTTCGCCGTCTTCCTGGCCGGACACGATCCCAAGAAGGGCGGCGGAAGGGTCGGCGAGCTGGACGAGGAGATGGTCTACGAGTCGCGGGTCGGCGATGTCTTCACCCTCGGCACCTCCTCCTGGCGGATCGAGGACATCACCCATGACCGGGTGCTGGTCTCCCCCGCCCCCGGCGTCCCCGGCAAGCTGCCGTTCTGGCACGGCGACTCACTGGGCCGTCCGCTGGAGCTGGGCCGGGCCCTGGGCGCCTTCCTGCGCGAGCTCGGCGGGCTGGACCCTGAGGCCGCCACCACCAGGCTGCACGGCGCCGGCCTCGACGACTGGGCGGCGTCCAATCTGCTCGCCTACCTGGCCGAGCAGCGCCAGGCCACCGGGCACCTCCCGGACGACCGCACCATCGTCGTGGAGCGCTTCCGCGACGAGCTGGGCGACTGGCGGATCGTGGTCCACTCCCCCTTCGGCGCCCAGGTGCACGCCCCCTGGGCGCTGGCCCTGGGCGCCAGGCTGGCCGAGAAGCACGGTCTGGACGCCCAGGTGATGCACGCCGACGACGGCATCGTGCTGCGGCTCCCGGACGCCGACTTGATGGACTTCCCCGATCCCGACGCACCCGTCGCATCCGTCGGGACGGCCGACGACGAGGCGCCGATCGGCGCCGAGGCCACCGTCTTCGACCCCGGCCAGATCGAACAGACCGTCACCGACCAGGTCGGCGGCTCGGCCCTGTTCGCCTCCCGCTTCCGTGAGTGCGCCGCCCGGGCCCTGCTGCTGCCCCGCCGCAGCCCCGGTCGCCGTACCCCGCTCTGGCAGCAGCGCCAGCGCTCGGCGCAACTTCTGCAGGTGGCCAGCGAGTTCGGCTCCTTCCCGATCGTGCTGGAGGCCGTCCGGGAGTGCCTCCAGGACGTGTTCGACGTGCCCGGACTGGTCGAGCTGATGGGCGACATCGAGTCCCGCCGGGTCAGGATGGTCGAGGTCACCACCCCGGAGCCGTCGCCGTTCGCCCGTTCGCTGCTGTTCGGCTATGTCGCCCAGTTCCTCTACGAGGGCGACTCCCCGCTCGCCGAGCGCCGCGCCGCCGCCCTGGCCCTGGACTCCCGGCTGCTCGCCGAGCTGCTCGGCCAGGCCGAGCTGCGGGAACTGCTCGACCCCGCCGTGCTGACGGAGCTGGAGGCGGAGCTGCAGCGGCTCACCCCGGAGCGGCGGATCAAGGACCCCGAGAGCCTGGCCGACGCGCTGCGGCTGCTGGGCCCGCTCTCCACCGCCGAGCTCGCGGACCGGGGCTGCGCCGCCGACTGGCCGTCGGAACTCGAGGCCGCCCGTCGGATCATCGCCGTCAGGATCGCCGGAGCGCAGCGCTGGGCCGCGATCGAGGACGCCGGACGGCTCCGCGACGCCCTGGGCACGCCCCTGCCCGTCGGTGTCCCCGAGGCCTTCACCGAACCGGTCAAGGATCCTCTGGGTGACCTGCTGGCCCGGCACGCCCGCACCCACGGCCCCTTCACCGTCCATGACGCCGCCGCACGCTTCGGGCTCGGCCCCGCGGTCGTCCAGGGCACCCTGCAGCGCCTGGCCGCGCACGGCCGGGTGGTCCAGGGCGAGTTCCGCCCCGGCGGCTCCGGAGTGGAGTGGTGCGACGCCGAGGTGCTGCGACGGCTGCGGCGGCGCTCGCTGGCCGCGCTGCGGCACGAGGTCGAACCGGTGCCCCCGCGCGCGCTGGCCGCCTTCCTGCCGCAGTGGCAGCATCTGGGGGCGCACCGGCTGCGCGGCGTCGACGGCCTGCTGCGGGCGGTCGAGCAGCTGCAGGGATCGCCGGTGCCCGCCTCCGCGCTGGAGCGGATGGTGCTGCCGTCCCGGGTGGCCGACTACAGCCCGGCGATGCTGGACGAGCTCACCGCCGCCGGCGAGGTGCTCTGGGGCGGCGTCGGCGCGCTGCCCGGCAAGGACGGCTGGATCGTCCTCGCCCCGGCCGACACCGCGCCGCTGCTGCTCCCCGCCGCGCTGCCGCTGGAGCAGACGCCGCTGCACCGGGCCGTGCTGGCGGCGCTGGCGCCGGGGTACGGCCTGTTCTTCCGGCAGATCGCCGACCACGTCCAGCGGCAGGGGCTGACCGCCACCCCGGTGGAGCTCGCCACCGCGCTCTGGGACCTGGCCTGGGCCGGGTATCTCACCAATGACACGCTGGCGCCGCTGCGCGCCCTGCTGGGCTCGGGACGGACCGCCGGCGCCACCGCCCACCGCGCCCCTCGCGCGGCCCCGCGCCCCCGCTACGGCAGCGCGCGCCCCGCCGCCCGCAGCACCTCGATGCCCACCACCGGCGGACGCTGGTCGCTGCTGCCGGCGCCGCTGACCGATCCGACCCAGCGAACCCACGCCCTGGCCCAGACGCTGCTGGACCGCCATGGCGTGGTCACCCGCGGCGCGGTCCAGGCCGAGCGGGCTCCGGGCGGTTTCGCCGGGGTGTACCGGGTGCTGACCGCCTTCGAGGAGAACGGCCGTACCCGGCGCGGCTATGTCGTCGAGGGCCTGGGTGCGGCCCAGTTCGCCACCGACGGCGCCATCGACCGGCTGCGTGCCGTCGCGGCCCGGCTCCCCGGAGGCGGCGGCAGCACCGGCGAGACAGCTCCCGACGCCGTCGTCCTCGCCGCCGCCGACCCGGCCAATGCCTACGGCGCCGCACTGCCCTGGCCGGAGGCCCCCGCCGGGCAGTCCACGGGCCACAAACCGGGACGCAAGGCCGGCTCCCTGGTGGTCCTGCTGGACGGCGAGCTGACCGTCTACCTGGAGCGCGGGGGCAAGTCCATGCTCTCCTGGGCGCCCGACGAGAACACCCTGCGCCTGGCCGCCGACGCACTCACCCGCGCGCTGCACGCGGGTACCCTCCCAGCACTCACCGTGGAACGCATCAACGGCGAAGCAGCGCTCACTTCCCTGCTGGGTGCCCCGCTGGAAGCCGCCGGATTCCACCCCACCCCGCGCGGCCTCCGACTCCGGTCCTAAGGGGTGTTCGCCTCGACCCGGTCCGTCTCGGTCCCGTCCGACTTCGCCCGGGGGCGCGCCGGGCGTGGACGGAAGCGGGTGCTGTGCACCGGCAGCAGGCTCAGCGTCCAGCCCCCGGCGAACATCAGCCCGACACCGGTACGGGTGCTGAGCAGCCCGCCCAGCAGGGCGCCCCAGCAGGCGAGGGTGAGCAGCGAGGTCAGCCCCCATAGCAGCGGGCTGCGGCGCGGGAGTCCACCGGCTGTCGAGGGCCGTCTCATTCAGCACCGCCTTGGGAAGCCCACCGAGAACCGTGGGGCAGAAATTCCATCCTAGCCAGATGCCGACATATCGGGCAGATCGCAGAAGAGTGATCGAAGCACACGGCAGCGCACGAAGGAGCCCGCACGCCGGGAGCGCGCCACACAGCACTGCGCCGGTGACTCCGAGTGGGAGTCACCGACGCAGTAGTGCCTGGGGTCGTCAGGCTGCGACGACGTCCATAGCGCTGGCCTTGGGAACCAGCGAAGGCATTCGATCGGGCGCACCGGCGGGTACCGGCACCGGCTCGACCAGGATCGGCCGCACCGGCTCGCCGGCGGCCAGCTCGGCGAGCGAGAGCTCGTCGCTCACCTCACGCATGACCTCGGACATACGCACGTCCAAGGCGTCACAGATGGCGGAGAGCAACTCGGAGGAGGCCTCCTTCTGACCGCGTTCCACCTCGGACAGGTAGCCGAGCGAAACCCGGGCGGCGGCAGAGACCTCGCGCAGGGTGCGGCCCTGGCGTTGGCGCTGCCGACGCAGCACGTCACCCAACAGACGACGGAGCAGGATCATCGGTGGCTCCCTCCTTGGACCGCGGCTCGAGACGTCACTGCCCCACCGTACCGCTTGGCCCGCGTCGCGTGCGGGGAGCCCGGTCGTGTTCACTCTGAGCTGTATCCATGGCCCCTCCCCTGCTGTTCGCGGTATGGACGTCCGCCGTTTTCGGTCCGTCACTTGTTCCTATTCCCGGTAGGACCACCCTCACTAACCCTCCGGACCTTCACTGTTGCCGGATCGCAGTGCCTGGTCCAGCAGCGCGAACGCGGCTTCCACGGTCCTGCGACGGATTGTGGCACGCCCCTGCGACAACACCAGCGAAGAGCTGGATACTCCCCCCGGCCCCGCCACCGCGAGGTGTACGGTGCCCACCGGGTGCCCGTCCTGGGGGTCGGGACCTGCGACGCCGGTGGTGGCGACCCCGTAGTCCGCCGCCATCAGCCGCCGCACGCCCTCGGCCATCTGCTCCGCGACCGTCGGGTCCACCGCCCCCTTCGCGGCGAGCAGCCCCGCGTCCACGCCGAGCACCGAACCCTTGAGATCGGTGGCATAGGCGGTGACCGAGCCCCGGAACGCCCGGGAGGCGCCGGGGACCGCGACGAACTCCGCCGCCAGCAGCCCGCCGGTGAGCGACTCGGCCACCGCGACCGTCGCCCCGGCCTCGACCAGCGCCGCCAGCACCTCCTCGGCGCCGGCGGTCACGAGGAGGCCGCCCGCTCGCGGGCCAGCCCGGCCCGGCGCAGCACCACAGCCTGGCGCACGTAGTCGAGCCCGGTGACCACGGTGAGCAGCACCGCGACACCCATCAGCCAGGCCCGCGCGCTTGCCAGCGGCCCGCTGAGCACCAGCACGTACATGCCCACCGCGATGCCCTGGGTGAGGGTCTTCAGCTTGCCGCCGCGGCTGGCCGGGATCACCCCGTGCCGGATCACCCAGAACCGCATCAGTGTGATTCCGATCTCACGGACCAGGATGACGATCGTCACCCACCAGGGCAGATCGCCCAGGGCGGACAGGGCGACCAGCGCCGTCCCCATGATCGCCTTGTCCGCGATCGGGTCCGCGATCTTGCCGAAGTCGCTGACCAGGCCCATCCGCCGGGCCAGCTCACCGTCGAAGAGGTCGGTGATCATGGCGATGGCGAAGGACGCCCAGGCCACCGCGCGCCACTTGGGATCATGGCCGCCGCCGGCCAGCAGCAGCGCGGCGAAGACCGGGACGATCAGCAGCCGCACCATGGTCAGCATATTGGGGATGTTCCACAGGCTGGGCCGTCCCGCGGGCTCGCCCAGGAGCCCCTCCTGCGCCTCCGTCTGCGCAGCCTTCTCGGCGCCGCCACCGCCGGCCGCAGCGCGGCCTCTGACTCCCCCCTCGGCGCCTCCGATCACGCGCCCACCACCTCGGCGATCAGGTCCACGCCCTCGCTGGCCACGACCTTCGCCGTGACCAGGTCGCCGACCTTCACCCCGTCCAGATTCCCGGTCAGCGAGGTGATGCCGTCGGTCTCCGGGGCCTGGTGCTCGGCCCGGCCGATCACCGAGCCGTCCTCCTCCGCGTCCTCGTCCGCGTGCTCGTCGTCGCCGTCCGAGTCGACGGACTCGACCAGGACCGTCACCGTGCTGCCGATCCGCTCCTCGGCACGCTGCGCGGTCATCTCCTCGGCGAGGCGGCTGATCTTCGCCAACCGCTCCGCGACCACGTCCTCCGGGAGCTTGCCGTCGTAACCGGCCGCCTCGGTGCCGTCCTCGTCGGAGTAGCCGAAGACGCCGATGGCGTCCAGCCGGGCGTGGGTGAGGAAGCGTTCCAGCTCCGCCAGGTCCGCCTCGGTCTCGCCGGGGAAGCCGACGATGAAGTTGGAGCGGGCGCCCGCCTCCGGGGCCTGCGCGCGGATCTGGTCCAGCAGGGCGAGGAAGCGGTCGGTGTCGCCGAAGCGGCGCATCCGGCGCAGCACATTGGCCGCCGAGTGCTGGAAGGAGAGGTCGAAGTAGGGCACCACACCGGGGGTGGCGGTCAGCGCCTCGATCAGGCCCGGGCGCATCTCGGCCGGCTGCAGGTAGCTGACCCGCACCCGCGCCAGCCCCTCGACCGCGGCCAGCTCCGGCAGCAGCGTCTCCAGCAGCCGGATGTCGCCCAGGTCCTTGCCGTAGGAGGTGTTGTTCTCGCTGACCAGCATGATCTCGCGGACCCCCTGCTCGGCGAGCCAGCGGGCCTCGTTGAGGACGTCCGAGGGGCGGCGGGAGAGGAAGGAGCCACGGAAGGCCGGGATGGCGCAGAAGGAGCAGCGGCGGTCGCAGCCCGAGGCCAGCTTCACCGAGGCGACCGGGCTGTCGTCCAGCCGACGGCGGAGCACGCGCGGTCCGGAGACCGGGGCCACCCCCTCAGGGAGGTCCGCGATCGGCGTCTCCGTGTTGGGCGTCTCCGAGACCGGCGTCTCCGCACTGGGGGTCTCCCCGCCGTGGCCGGGCAGCGCGACCGCGCCGCCGTCGGCGGCCGCCTGGCGCTCGACCGGGCTCAGTGGCAGCAGCGTGCGGCGGTCCCGGGGAACGTGCGAGGTGTGCTTGCCGCCGGAGAGGATGGTCTGCAGCCGGTCGGCGATGTCGGCGTAGTCGTCGAAGCCGAGCACGGCGTCGGCCTCCGGCAGCGCCTCGGCCAGCTCCTTGCCGTAGCGCTCGGCCATACAGCCGACGGCGACGACCGCCTGGGTGCGGCCGTGTCCCTTGAGGTCGTTGGCCTCCAGCAGGGCGTCGACGGAGTCCTTCTTCGCGGCCTCGACAAAGCCGCAGGTGTTGACGACAGCGACGTCGGCGTCGGCGGCATCCAGGACCAGTTCCCAGCCGTCGGCCTCCAGGCGCCCGGCGAGTTCCTCGGAATCCACCTCGTTGCGGGCGCATCCGAGCGTGACAAGGGCGACTGTGCGGCGTTGGGACATGACGCCAAGATTACCGAGGTTTTGTGGCAGGTGATGCGAAGGGCCCGCAGCGGCAGTATCGATCCTGCGCTGCGGGCCCTCGACCATCACCGTGACCGGCCAGGTCACCCGGCCTGCGGGTCGCCCGGCGTGTACGTCGCCTTGACCACCTGGCCGTCGGATCCGGCGGTCCCGAGGTCCTTGCCGTTCACCCAGAGGTGCGCCGCGCCGCCGTTGCCGTAGACCACCTTGAGGCTCTTGGGGTCGGTGAAGACCTTGGAGTCGCCCTTGGTCAGATCGCCCTGGAAGAGCTGGTCGCCCTTGCTGTTCTTCACCAGCAGCCAGCTGTCCCCGGACTCCGCGCTCACCTTGAGGGTGACCCGGCCGGCCGGTGCCGCCGCCACCGGGCTGGCCTTGGGCGCGGCCGGCTTCCTGGGCGCGGCCGAGGCCGACGGGTGCGCCGAGGGCACCACCGCGGCCTCCGCCGAGGTGGTCTTGGACTTGCCCGCCGCCAGGTTGAACCCGATCACCGCGACCACCACGACGATCGCCGCGACCATCGCACCGGTCCAGTTGGGACGGCGGCGCTCGGCGCGGATCTTCTGCGGTTCGAAGGCCGCGATCGGACGGGCCGCCGAGGGTGCTCCGCCGTGGGCGTCGTCGTAGCGGGCGACCAGTGCCTCGCCGTCCGCACCGACCGCCTTGGCGATCGCACGGATGTGCCCACGGGCGTAGAAGTCGCCGCCGCAGCGGTCGAAGTCGTCCTCCTCCACCGCCTGGATCAGCGGCACCCGCACCCGGGTCTCGGCGCTGACCTCCTCGACGGTGAGCTCGGCCGCGAGACGTGCGGAGCCGAGCACCTGACCGATCGTCGGCGCGGTGCTCTTCTTGCCTTCCTGAGCCGGTTTCGGAGCCGGGTTCTGCGTGGTGTTCTTCGCCGCGGCGGGACCCGACGGCTTCGCGGCCTTGGGTCGCGCGGTTCGGCCGGGGTCTCCGGAAGGGGACTTGCCGATGGTCACAATGGCGCCTTTCGAGCGTGGGCCACCTGCTGCAGTGTCAGTCTATGGGGCGATCCCGAGAGGGCATCAACCCGGATACCGCCGAAAGGGGAGACTGCCGTCCGGATGAGGCGGGGCCGCCCGGCAGCGGTGGTGACGGTGGGTCAGGAGCGCGGTGATCCTGCCTGCCCTTGGGCCCCGGTCACCCGATCCTCAGGCACCCCGTCCAACGGCAGCCGGGGCGCCGGCGATGCGCCCCGGGGCGATCATTCCCCCCGGAGGGTGAGCAGAATCCCGTCGAGCTCGTCGGGCTGGACCAGCACGTCGCGCGCCTTGGAGCCCTCGCTGGGGCCGACGATGTTGCGGGACTCCATCAGGTCCATCAGCCGGCCGGCCTTGGCGAAACCCACCCGCAGCTTGCGCTGCAGCATCGAGGTCGAGCCGAACTGGGAGGTCACCACGAGCTCGGCGGCCTGCACCAGCAGGTCCATGTCGTCGCCGATCTCCTCGTCGATCTCCTTGCGCGGAGCGCTGCCCACCGTGACGTCGTCGCGGTACTCGGCCTGGGTCTGCGCCTTGCAGTGGTCGACGACGAGGGCGATCTCCTCCTCGGTGACGAACGCGCCCTGCATCCGGGTCGGCTTGCCCGCGCCCATCGGCAGGAACAGCGCGTCGCCCTTGCCGATCAGTTTCTCCGCACCGGGCTGGTCCAGGATGACCCGGCTGTCGGCCAGCGAGGAGGTCGCGAACGCCAGCCGGGACGGGACGTTCGCCTTGATCAGGCCGGTGACCACGTCCACCGAGGGGCGCTGGGTGGCCAGCACCAGGTGGATGCCGGCGGCACGGGCCAGCTGGGTGATCCTGACGATGGAGTCCTCGACGTCGCGCGGGGCCACCATCATCAGGTCGGCCAGCTCGTCCACGATCACCAGCAGGTACGGATAGGGCTCCAGCACCCGCTCGCTGCCCAGCGGCGGCTGCACCTTGCCGCTGCGCACCGCCTTGTTGAAGTCGTCGACGTGCCGGAAGCCGAAGGCGGCCAGGTCGTCGTAGCGCAGGTCCATCTCGCGGACCACCCACTGCAGCGCCTCGGCGGCCTTCTTGGGGTTGGTGATGATCGGCGTGATCAGATGCGGCACGCCCTCGTAGGCCGTCAGCTCGACCCGCTTGGGGTCGACCAGGACCAGCCGGACCTCCTCCGGGGTGGCCCGCATCAGGATCGAGGTGATCAGGCAGTTGATGCAGGAGGACTTGCCCGCGCCGGTGGCGCCGGCCACCAGGATGTGCGGCATCTTCGCCAGGTTGGCGACGCTGGTCTGCCCCTCGACGTCCTTGCCCATGCCCACGATCATCGGATGCGGGTCATTGGTGGCGATCGGCGAGCGCAGCAGGTCCCCGAGGTTGACCATCTCCCGGTCGGTGTTGGGGATCTCGATGCCGACGGCGGACTTGCCCGGGATCGGGCTGATGATCCGGACGTCGGGGCTGGCCACCGCGTAGGAGATGTTGCGGGCCAGGCTGGTGATCCGCTCGACCTTGACCGCGAGGCCCAGCTCGACCTCGTAGCGGGTGACCGTCGGTCCCCGGGTGAAGCCGGTGACCTTCGCGTCCACCTTGAACTCGGCGAAGACCGCGGTGAGCGCGGCCACCACGTCGTCGTTGGCCTTGCTGCGGGCCTTCCCGGGGCCGCCCCGGGTGAGCAGGTCGGGCGAGGGCAGCTGATAGGTGCTGTCGGACGGCAGCCGCAGCTGCTCGGAACGCAGCGGGGGGATGCCGGCGTCCTCGGCGGCGATCGGCGGCTCCACGGCCGGGGGTCCGGCCGGGGACTCCTCGCGTCGCGCGGGCGGGACCTCGGCCGGCTCCTCACCGTCGCCGAGCGGGTCGCCCTTGGTGAGCGGGACGGCCTGGTCGGCGTCGCTGGGCGGCGTCCGGTCCTTCACCCGGTTCAGCACATCGGCGAGCGAGGGGGACGGCTGCACCCCGTTCACCAGCGCGCCGTTGAGCAGGGCGCCGTCCAGGTCGGCCGCCGCTGCGGCGGCCACGTCGATCGCGTCCAGCCCGCCGGGCAGGCCCTGGTGCTCCGGCGTGGCGCCCAGGCGCCGGCGGGGCCGGCGGCGGCGCGGCGGCAGCGCGCCCTCCTGCTCCAGCCGCTCGCGCTTGGCCAGCAGCGCGGCGCGCTCCGCGGGCGTCCCCGGCTCGCCGGCGAACTCGCCGTCGCCGAGGCCACCCTCGTAGTCGGTGACGAAGCCGAGGCCGTCCAGGTCTCCCTCGCCCGACCCGTCGCCGGGCTGCGGGGCGAGCGGCTCGACCAGGGACAGCCGCTCGGCCAGCAGCCGGAGCCGCTGCGGGATCTGGTTGACCGGTGTGGCGGTGACCACCAGCAGCCCGAAGAAGGCCACGATCAGCAGCAGCGGTACCGCCAGTGCCGGTCCGGCCGCCGCCATCAGCGGACGGGAGGCGGCCATGCCGATCAGCCCGCCGGAGTTCCTGATGTGGGAGGCGCCGGCGCCCATCCCGGGCGCACCGCAGCCGATGTGCACCAGCCCGAGGACGCCGAGGCTGAGCGCGCCCAGGCCGATGACGATGCGTCCGTTGGCCTCGGGCCGCTCCGGATGGCGCATCAGCCGGACCGCGATCCCGGCCAGCAGTATCGGCACGAGCACGGACAATCGGCCGAAGGCGCCCTTCACGATATTGGTGACCGCAACGCCGAGCCAGCCCTGCGGATCCGACCAGGAACCGGCCGCGATCAGCAGCGCCAGAGCGATCAGCAGCAGCGCCAGGCCGTCCTTGCGGTGCGCCGGATGCAGGCCCTTGGCGCCGTCGCCGACGCCGCGGGCCATCGCGCCGACGCCGTGCGCCATCCCCAGCCAGGTGCCGCGCACGGCCCGGTAGGGCAGCGGCTTCGGCGGGGCCGGGGGCTTGGCGGGCGCGGCGGCCTTCTTCGCAGCCGCGGCCTTCTTGGCGGGAGCCGTCTTCGCCGCCGCCTTCTTCGCGGGTGCGGCTTTCTTGGCAGGCCCGGCGGCAGCCTTCCGCGCCGCTCCCGCGCCTGGGGAACGCGAGCTGCTTCCGGACATGCGTGTCGCCATGCGGCTCAGGTTACCGGTGGCGGCTCCGGCGCAACATGCGCCGCGTCCGGTTGCCCGGGGTGTGTCGAAAGGGATGACCGGACGAGATGACGATCGGTCACCCGGACCGGGTGACCGGCCGGTCCGTACACCGGTCCGTACGGCGGAGCGTCAGCTCCCGGCGCTGGCAGCGGTGCTGCCGCCGGGGGTGCCCGGCTCCAGCGCGTCCAGCGCCCGGCGCAGGCCGGAGAGCTTGCGCTCCAGATGGGTCGCGGTGGCCACCGCCGCCGGGTCCGCCGTCTCGTCCAACTGCTTGGTCAGCGCCTCCGCCTGCTCCTCGACCGCGGCCAGCCGCGCCGAGAGCTCGGCCAGCAGACCGCCGCCGGGCACGCTGCGGCGGGCGGCCTCGGAGCCGGTTCCGCCGCCGTTGCCGTTGCCACCACCATTGCCACTGCCGTTGCCGGCAATGCCGTTGGCGGTGGGAGCGCCTGCGTCCAACTGCAGTCGCAGCAGCGACGCCTGCTCCTTGAGCTGGCAGTTCTTCATGTAGAGCTCGACGAAGACCGAGACCTTGGCGCGCAGCACCCACGGGTCGAACGGCTTGGAGATGTAGTCCACCGCTCCGGCCGCATATCCCCGGAAGGTGTGGTGCGGGCCGTGGTTGATCGCGGTGAGGAAGATGATCGGGATGTCGCGGGTGCGCTCGCGCCGCTTGATGTGGGCGGCGGTCTCAAAACCGTCCATGCCCGGCATCTGGACGTCGAGCAGGATCACCGCGAAGTCGTCGGTGAGCAGCGCCTTGAGCGCTTCCTCCCCGGAGGACGCCCGGACCAGGGTCTGGTCCAGCGCCGAGAGGATCGCCTCCAGCGCCAGCAGGTTCTCCGGCCGGTCGTCGACCAGGAGGATCTTGGCCTTCTGCACCATGGCCCGCCCTCCTCGCCCCGGGACCACCCCGGTGGACGTCTCGCGGCTCCTGGTGCCGCTGCCGTTCGTGCTCGTCACGGTCATGCTAGCCGCACCTCACTGCCCGCCACCCATGCCACCGTCAATCCGCGCCTCAGGAGTGCTCAGGTACGGTCCCTGGTGACCCAGCCGATACCTCTGGCAACGCGGAGTGACCCTAGCCGGTTCCCTCCGGAAACTGCCACCACCCCTACGAGTGGGGACAGATCCGACGCCCGCCCGGACACCTGCGTTTCCGAGCGGCGCCGGAGGCACACCGATGCCGCAGTTCCCCTCGTCTGCCCCCGGTCCCGCAATCGAACCCGCCCGGGCCGCACCGGTTCCGGGCCGCAGACGAACAGCCCTGCCCACGGCGGCGGGCTGGACGGATGCTCGCTGTCGCGGGCACCCGCTGGACACCGGCCGGCGCCCGCATCCGACTGCCTCCGGACTACCTCCGGGCGCGCAGCCAGTGTTCCATCACGGCGAGCAGATGGTCGGTGTCCACCGGCTTGGTCACATGGTCCGAGGCCCCTGCGGCCAGGCTCTTCTCCTTGTCGCCCTTCATCGCCTTGGCCGTGAGCGCGATGATCGGCAGCCCGGTGAACTGGGGCATCCTGCGGATCGCCGCGGTCGTCGCGTAGCCGTCCATCTCCGGCATCATGATGTCCATCAGCACCACCGCCACGTCCTCGTGCTGCTCCAGCACCTCGATGCCCTCGCGGCCGTTCTCCGCGTAGAGGACGGTCAGGCCGTACTGCTCCAGCACGCTGGTGAGCGCGAAGACATTGCGGATGTCGTCGTCGACGATCAGCACCTTCTCGCCCTCGAAGTAGCCGCCGAAGGGACCGGACGGCAGGAAGCCGTCCACCAGTCCGGGCAGCTCCTCCAGCTGGTCCGGGGCCGCGCCCGCGCCGTTCTCGGCAGCGGCAGGCCCGTAGCCGTTCTGCCGCGCCTGCTGCGGGGCACGCGCCGGCTCGACTGCCGGGCGCGGCAGGGCGGCCGCCAGCGCGGCGGCCTCCCGGCGGCGCTCCTGGGCGGCCTCACGCACCTCGTCGGCCCAGAGCTGGGCCGGGCTGGTGCCCGGCGCCAGGTGCCGTCCCCAGACGTCGGACGGGTGGGCGTCCACCGCTCCGGGGGTGTCCTGGCCGGAGTCCAGCGGGAGGAAGAGCGTGAACGTGCTGCCGCGCTCCAACTCGCTGTCGGCGTGGATCTCGCCGCCGAGCAGCCGGGCGATCTCCCGGCTGATGGAGAGTCCGAGGCCGGTGCCGCCGTACTTGCGGCTGGTGGTGCCGTCCGCCTGCTTGAAGGCCTCGAAGATCTCGCGCAGCTTGTTCTGCGGGATGCCGATGCCGGTGTCGGTGACCGAGAAGGCGATCAGCGGCTCCTCGGGGTCGCTGATCGCGCCGGTCTCCAGCAGCTGCTCCTGGATGTGCTGCGGGATCGGGTGCTGCCCGGTGGCGCTGCCGGCCGGCTGGATCAGCAGTTCCACGGCGCCGGAGTCGGTGAACTTCACCGCGTTGGACAGCAGGTTGCGCAGCACCTGCTGGAGCCGCTGCTCGTCGGTGTGCAGGGTCACCGGCAGCTCCGCCGAGACCCGCACGGCGAAGTCCAGGCCCTTGTCCGCGGTGAGCGGACGGAACGTCGCCTCGACGTAGTCGACCAGCTGGACCAGGGCGATCCGGGCCGGACGCACGTCCATCTTCCCGGCCTCGACCTTGGACAGGTCCAGGATGTCGTTGATCAGCTGGAGCAGGTCGGAGCCCGCGCCGTGGATGGTCTCGGCGAACTCGACCTGCTTGGGGCTGAGGTTGCCCTCGGCGTTGTCGGTGAGCAGCTTGGCCAGGATCAGCAGCGAGTTGAGCGGGGTGCGCAGCTCGTGCGACATATTGGCCAGGAACTCGGACTTGTAGCGCGAGGAGAGTGCGAGCTGCTCCGCGCGCTCCTCCAGGACCTGCCGCGCCTCCTCGATCTCCGAGTTCTTGATCTCGATGTCGCGGTTCTGGGTGGCCAGCAGTTCGGCCTTCTCCTCCAACTCGGCGTTGGAGCGCTGCAGCTCCTCCTGCCGGGCCTCCAACTCGGCCGACCGCATCGAGAGTTCTGCGGTGAGGCGCTGGGACTCCAGCAGCAGCCCCTCGGTCTTGGTGTTGACCGAGATGGTGTTGACGGTGACGCCGATCATCTCGGCGATCTGGTCCAGGAAGTCCAGGCTGACCTTGTTGAAGGCGTTGAACGAGGCCAGTTCGATGATGCCCAGCAGCCGGCCCTCGAACAGCACCGGCATCACGATCACGTTGACCGGTGCGGCCTCGCCCAGACCGGAGGCGATCTTGAGGTAGCCGGGCGGGGCCGAGGTCAGCAGGATCGGCCGCTTCTCCACCGCCGCCTGCCCGATCAGCGACTCGCCGGGCTTGAAGGTGGTCGGCATGGCGCGGCGCTGGTAGCCGTACGAGCCGATCAGACGCAGGATCAGGTCGCCGTCGTCCTCGTCCTCCGGGACCAGCTCCGGCGGCCTGCTGCCCGGCTGGGCCAGGAAGAAGGCGCCGTGCTGGGCCGAGACCACCGGGGTGAGCTCGCTCATGATCAGCGAGGCGACGGCCTCCAGGTCGCGGCGGCCCTGCATCAGCCCGGAGATCCTGGCCAGGTTGGTCTTCAGCCAGTCCTGCTCCTGGTTGGTGCGGGTGGTCTCGCGCAGGTTGGCGATCATCTGGTTGATGTTGTCCTTGAGCTCGTCGAGCTCGCCGGACGCGTCCACGTCGATCCGCAGGCTGAGGTCGCCCCTGGTCACGGCGGTGGCGACCTGGGCGATGGCGCGCACCTGCCGGGTCAGGTTCCCGGCCAGTTCGTTCACCGACTCGGTGAGGTCCTGCCAGGTGCCGGCCACGCCGGGCACCCTCGCCTGGCCGCCCAGGCGTCCGTCGGTGCCGACCTCGCGGGCGACGCGGGTGACCTCGTCGGCGAACGCCGACAGCTGGTCGACCATGGTGTTGATGGTGGTCTTGAGCTCCAGGATCTCGCCGCTGGCGTCGACGTCGATCTTCTTGGTCAGGTCGCCCTTGGCCACGGCCGTGGTGACCTGGGCGATGTTACGGACCTGCCCGGTCAGGTTGTTGGCCATCAGGTTGACGTTGTCGGTCAGGTCCTTCCAGATCCCGCCGACCCCGGCGACCCGGGCCTGGCCGCCCAGACGCCCCTCGGTGCCGACCTCGCGGGCCACCCGGGTCACCTCGTCGGCGAACGCCGACAGCTGGTCGACCATGGTGTTCAGGGTGTCGGCCAGGGCCGCGACCTCGCCCTGCGCCTCGATGGTGATCTTCTTGGACAGGTCGCCGCCGGCCACCGCCTTGGCGACCAGGGCGATGTTGCGGACCTGCCCGGTCAGGTTGCTGGCCATGTAGTTGACGTTGTCGGCCAGGTCGCTCCAGATCCCGGAGACGCCCTTGACCCGGGCCTGACCGCCCAGGATGCCCTCGGTGCCGACCTCGCGGGCGACGCGCGTCACCTCGTCGGCGAACACCGACAGCTGGTCGACCATGGTGTTGACGGTGGTGACCAGTTCGAGGATCTCGCCCCGGGCCGAGACGGTGATCTTCTTGGACAGGTCGCCCTTGGCGACCGCGGTGGTGACCTGGGCGATGTTGCGGACCTGCCCGGTCAGGTTGTTGGCCATGAAGTTGACGTTGTCGGTGAGGTCCTTCCAGGTCCCGGACACCCCGGGGACCATGGCCTGGCCGCCCAGCGTCCCCTCGGTGCCGACCTCGCGGGCCACTCGGGTCACCTCGTCCGCGAACGCCGACAGCTGGTCCACCATGGTGTTCAGGGTGGTCTTCAGCTCCAGGATCTCGCCGCGGGCGTCGACCGTGATCTTCTGCGACAGGTCGCCCTTGGCCACCGCCGTCGCCACCTGGGCGATGTTGCGGACCTGGCCGGTCAGGTTCCCGGCCATGAAGTTGACGTTCTCGGTGAGGTCCCGCCAGACCCCGGCCGCGCCGGGGACCATCGCCTGGCCGCCCAGGATGCCGTCGGTGCCGACCTCGCGGGCCACCCGGGTCACCTGCTCGGCGAAGCCGGAGAGCTGGTCGACCATGGTGTTGATGGTGTTCTTCAACTCCATGATCTCGCCGCGGGCGTCGACCTCGATGGTCTGCGACAGGTCGCCGCGGGCCACCGCCGTGGTCACCTGGGCGATGTTGCGGACCTGCACCGTGAGGTTGGTCGCCATCAGATTGACGTTGTCGGTCAGGTCCTTCCAGGTCCCGGCCACGCCGGGGACGGTGGCCTGGCCGCCGAGCCGGCCCTCGGTGCCGACCTCACGGGCCACCCGGGTCACCTCGGAGGCGAACGAGGACAGCTGGTCCACCATCGTGTTGACGGTGTTCTTCAACTCCAGCATCTCGCCCGCGACATGGACGGTGACCTTGTTCGACAGGTCGCCCTTGGCGACCGCCGTGGTGACCAGGGCGATGTCGCGCACCTGCGCGGTCAGCCGGCTGGCCATCATGTTCACCGAGTCGGTGAGGTCCTTCCAACTGCCGGACACCCCGCGGACCCTGGCCTGGCCGCCGAGCTTGCCCTCGGTGCCGACCTCGATGGCCACCCGGGTCACCTCGTCGGTGAACTCGGACAGCGAGGCCACCAGCCCGTTGACGGTACGGCCCACCTTGAGGAACTCGCCGCGCAGCGGATGGGTGCCGCCGTCGGGGCCGATGGCGCGCAGCTCCATCCGCTGGTCCAGGTCGCCCTCCGCGATGGAGCCGAGCACCCGGCCGACCTCGGCCATCGGCCGGGCCAGGTCGTCGATCAGGGCGTTGCAGTTGTCGACCGCGGCGCCCCAGGCTCCCTCGCCGGCGCCGGCCTCCAGCCGCTCGGAGAGCCGGCCCTCCCGTCCGACCGCCCGGCGGACCCGCGCGAGCTCACCGGTCAGATGCTGGTTGCGCTCGGCGATCTCGTTGAAGACCGCGGCGACCTCCGCCATGACCGAGTCGCCGGGGACGGTCATCCTTCTGCGGAAGTTGCCGTCGCGCATGGCCGTCAGCGCGGAGAGCAGCTTGCGCAGGTCCGCCGCGTCGGCGCCCCGGTTCCGGCGGCTCCTGCCGCCACGGGCCGCTGCCGTTGCTGTCGCCCTGCCAGATTCCACCGGGGTCCCTCCAGAGTTGCCAACCGGCACCGTGCCACACCTCACATCCGCCGGGCCCGGTACGTTGTCCGGGGCGGGTGCGGGCGCAGGCGCCAGTCCTGTACTGACAATCTAGCGACCATCGGGGGTTGCGTGAGGGGTGGCGCGGGGTATCGGCTTGCCGATCGGGCACGGAGCGACAGCACGAATCAGTAACCTTGCGGCTTCAGGGCCGTTGTCCCCAGCACAGAGCAGAGGAGTCACCTCGTGGTCACCGCGCGGGCAACCGCCACGTTCGAGCCGGTAGGCCGCTCCGTGGCGTCCGCGCGCGGATTCGTCCGGGACACCCTGCAGGGGTGGGGCTTCTCCGAGGTCGTGGACGACGCGGTGGTGCTGGTCAGCGAACTGGTGACGAACGCGGTGGTGCACGCCGGGACGGCGGCCGAGGTGACCTGTCTGCGCGACGAGGCGGGCATCAGGATCGAGGTCGCCGACCGCTATCCCAAGCGCACCGTCCCGCTCTACGACGGCACCTACACCAACGGCGCGGGCGCACCGGGCGAGGATCCCGCGTTCGAGGTCGGCCCGGCGGAACTGGAGCGCGAGGGAGGGCGCGGTCTGCTGCTGTGCGCCGCCCTGGCCACCCGCTGGGGGGTTGACTACACGCCGACCCGTAAGCGCGTCTGGTTCCGGCTCGACCTGCCGGCCCGGGCCGCGGGCACCCGCTTCGCCGGCCCGCAGGTGCCGGACCGGCTGCTGCCGGCCGCGGACTCGGCGGTGCTGGTCGCCGTGGTACGCGTCGACTCCGAGGGTGTGGTGACCGGCTGGAACCAGGACGCCGAGCGGCTGTTCGCGCTGCCCGCGACCGACGTGCTGGACAAGCCGCTCAGCGGTTTCGCGGCCTGGCCGCAGACCCCCGGCACCGGCCTCGGTCTGGAGGAGGCGCTGCGGCTGTCCCGCTGGGAGGGCAGCTACGGGATGCGCTGCGGCGACGGCAGGACCGTCCCGGTGTACGGATCGCATCTGCGGGTCCGCGACAGCGAGGGCACCGCGTCCACGGTCTGCCTGCTGGTACGCGACGTGGAACGGGCGGTGCTGCAGTCCCCGTTCCGCGGCCAGCCGCTGGACGGCATCGCCGGCGGCGCCCACCAGGACGGCGCGGGCGGTCCGACCTCCTTCGACGCCTTCATCGGCTCGCCCGCCCCGGACGACCTGGACGGACTGCTCCAGCGGACCGTCGAACGGGCCCGCGACATGCTGGACGGCGACGCCGCCTACCTGCTGCTGGCGACCGACGACGAGACCGAGTTGGAGGTGCGGGCCAGCTGCGGCCTGCCGTCCGGGCGGCAGCGCTTCGCCCGGGTGCCGGTCGAGGCCGGCTCCGGACGCTACGGCTCGGCCCGGCTCCCCGCCGTGCACGACGACCTCACCGATCAGCCGGGTGCGGTTCCGCTGCTGACCGGGACCGGGCTGCGCTCGGTGGTGACCGTGCCGCTCAAGGTCGAGGGCCGGCTCACCGGTTCGCTGGGCGTCGCGGCGCAGGCCACCGGGCAGTACCGGAACGAGGACGCGCTGCGGCTGCAGTTCGCGGCCGACCGGATCGCGCTGGCGGTGGAGAGCGCCCGGCTGACCGAGTTGGAGCGGCTGCGCAGGGGCTCGCTGTCGTTCCTGGTGGAGGCGTCGGACCTGCTGGCCGGGACGCTGGAACGGGACCAGACGCTGGCGCTGATGGCCCAGATGACCGTACCCACGCTGGCCGCCTGGTGCGCCGTCTACACCATCTCGGAGCACGCGTCTCCGGAGCTGGCGTTCGTGCTGCACGAGGACGAGGACCAGATCGACGGCCTGCGGGCGCTGCTGGCCCTGATCCCGCCGCCCGAGCCGCTCAACGTGCCCGGCGCGCGCGACTGGCGGGCCCCGGCCGAGGCGGCCCATGACGCGGCGATGCGGGTGTCGTTGCGCAGCCTGGGCCGAGGCGGCACCACCCGCCCCACCCCTGGCTCCGGCCCGGCGACGGCGTTGGCGACGGCGGCGACCGTGAGCGGGGAGACCGTCGTGCTGCCGCTGGTGGCACGGAACCGGGTGATCGGGATGCTGACCCTGGGCAAGGCCGCCGACGAGAAGTTCCGGCGGGAGATCCTGGAACTGGCCGAGGACCTCTCCCGCAGGGCCGCGCTGGCCCTGGACAACGCCAGGCTCTACTCGGAGCGCACCGCCATCAGCCGCGCGCTGCAGCGCAGTCTGCTGCCGCCGGACCTGCCGAAGATCCCCGGCGTCGAGGTCGAGGTCATCTACCGGGCGGCCGGCGAGGGCAACGAGGTCGGCGGCGACTTCTACGACGTCTTCACCATCCGCGAGGGGACCTACGGCTTCGCCATCGGCGACGTCTGCGGCACCGGCCCCGAGGCCGCCTCGGTGACCGGACTGGCCCGGCACTCGCTGCGACTGCTGGCCCGGGAGGGACTGACCGCGCCCGAGGTGCTGAAGCGGCTCAACGCGGCCATCCTCGACGAGGGCGCCCGCAGCCGCTTCCTGACGCTGCTGTACGGGGAGATGACGCCACGTCAGGACGGCACCGTGGAGCTCCGCTCGGTCTGCGCCGGGCATCCGCTGCCACTGCGGCTGAAGCAGGACGGGACGGTCTCGGCCGCGGCCGAACCGCAGCCGCTGCTCGGCGTCATCGAGGACCTGGAACTGGTCGAGGAAACCTTCGTCCTCGACCCGGGCGATGTGCTGCTCTGCGTCACCGACGGCATCACCGAGCGGCGCGAGGGCTCCCGGATGCTGGGGGACGACGGGCTGGCCGAGGTGCTGTCGGGCTGCACCGGCCTGACGGCGGGCGCGGTGGCGGCCCGGGTGCTGCGGGCGGTGGAACGATTCGCTCCGGAGCCGGCCTCCGACGACATGGCGATCCTGGCACTGCGGGTGCCGACGCCCTAGCGGGCCGTGGCAGGGCGTGGCAGGCGGCAACAGGCCGTAGCAGCAGTTGCGTGGGGATTGTGTGTGCCCTGGTGCCTGCGGGGGCGCTTCCCTACGATCATGCGATGCCCCGATCCGACCACCCCGCCACCTCCCGGACCCGCCGTGCGGGCGCCGGTGTCTGCGCCGCCCTGGCACTGCTCGGAGCATGCACGGCCGAAGCGCTGCTCGACCCCACCGGGCTGCTCGCGCTAGTGCCGCGGGCCCAGCTGCGGACCGGTCCGGTGCACGGCCTCTGGTCACTGGCCGGGCTTGCGGTGTTCCTCCCGGTGGCGGCCGCCGTCACCGGCTGGACGGCTGCCGTCAGCGTCGGCGAGTGCGCCGGACGGTGGCGGACCCTGCTGCGCGTCTGGGGCACGACCGCACTGGCCGCCGGACTGGCCCGGGGCCTGCAGCTGCTGGTCGAGGTGCCGACCCGGGAGGGTGCCCGGGTCGCGCTCTGGACCTCCGGCCTGACGGCCGAACAGGCCCTGCTGGTGGGCTGGCTGCCCGGCCTGGCCGCACTGGTCTTCGCCCGCGCCGGGGCCAGTGCTACCGGCTTCGGACCGCGCTGGTCGCTGACCGGCACCGCCCTGCCGCTCGCCCTGATCGGACCGCTGGTCGGTCCGCTGCTCTGGGAGGGCTCCCCCACCGGGGCGTTCTACGGGGAGCGGCTGAACCTGCGGTCGCTGCCGCTGGGCCCGGGCCGGTTCGCGGTGGAACTGGTGGTCGCCGCCGTGGTCTCGGCCGTGCTGCTGGTGCGTTCGTCCCGGCACTTCCGGTACCAGCGGCCGACCCGGCTGCTGATCGGCGGCTGGCTGGCGGCGATGGGCGGCGGTGCGGCGGCCGGGGTGGTGCAGACCGCCCTGGCGCTGCCGACCGGATGGCTGGTCGCGCCGCAGCTGGCGGTACGGGTCGGCGCGGGGCTCTCGCTGGGCCTGGCGTTCGGCTGGGGCGTGCTGCCGACGCTGCTGCTGCTCAGCCGGGCCCTGGACGTGATGGCCCGCAGGCGGGTGGTGACGGTCGTCAGCTCGGCGGTGGTGCTAGCGCTGGCCTCCTGGAGCCTGTCCGTGGTGACCCCGGCCCAGGCGAGCACCGCACCCGTCCTCACCGCCGAGGCGGCGGCCACCGCCGGGCAGCCGCTGCCGGCCCTGACGGTGCGCCCGGCGCAGGGGTCCACGCCCGCGCAGATCGTCGACGCCGAAGGGCGGCAGGTCCTGCTGCGCGGCGTCAACGTCAACCAGCTGGTCGACTATGCCCCCGGTGCCTCGGGCAGGCAGACGGTACGGCCGCTGAGCGACGCCGACTTCGCCGCGATGGCGGCGCTGGGCTTCGACGTGGTCCGGCTCGACATCTCCTGGTCGCTGCTGGAGCCGCAGCGCGGCCACTGGGACACCGGCTATCTGAAGCGCGTCCAGCAGGCCGTGGCGATGGCGGCGGCGCATGGGATGTACACCGACATCAACATGCAGCAGGACGCCTGGAGCCGGTACATCGGCGCACCGGCGGGAACGGTCTGCCCGTCCGGCACCTCGCCGCTGCTCGGCCACGACGGCGCTCCGCAGTGGGCGACGCAGACGGACGGCGCCTCGCGCTGCCAGTTCGGCAAACGGGACATCGCACCGGCGGCCGTGGCCACCGCCTTCACCGACTTCTACCACGATGTCGACGGCATCCAGGGCGAGTTGGTGCGCACCTGGGGCCTGCTCGCCGCCACCTTCAAGGACGGGCCGGCGGTGGCGGGCTACGGCCTGCTCAATGAGCCCGGTGTCGGCGACGACGCACCGGTGACCTCGTCGGTGCTGCTGGGCGCCTACTACCAGCGGGCGGTCCGGGAGATCCGCGCCCAGGAGTCCGGCGGCTTCCCGCATCTGGTGTTCATCGAGCCGAGCGTGCTCTGGTCGGGGCTGGGCTTCGACGCGGCGCCGCCGCAGGGCTTCTCCGACGATCCCTATCTGGTCTTCGCCCCGCATCTCTACAACGAGTCGACCACCCTGGACCAGGGCACCGGGATCGACCTGGTGTCGATCGAGCAGGGCTTCACCCTGGCCAGGCAGCAGGCGAACGCGTACGGCATGCCGCTGTGGATCGGCGCGTGGGGCTGGTTCGGGGACGGCACCGCGGACTCAGCCAAGCAGAAACGTTTCGTCGAGGCCGCGGACGCCCACCAGGTCGGCGATGCCGTCTGGGCGTGGAAGCAAGCCTGCGGCGATCCGCAGAGCGATCCCGGGGCGGCGACAGCGGGCAACACGGCGACAGCGGGCAACGTAGTGACAGCGGGCAACGTGGTCCGGGTCGACTGCGCCACCGGCAAGGACCTCCCGGTGACGGCGGCGGTCACCGCCGTCCTGGACCGGCCCTATCCACGGGCCGCACCCGGGCAGTTGACGCAGTGGCGGGTGGACGGCGGCAGTCTGCTCCTGGCCGGCAGCGGCAAGGGCGCCCTCGACGCGTGGTTCCCGGGGAGCGCGCGACCGGTCGTGCAGCCGGTCGGGGTGACCAGCGTCGAGGTCACCAAGGTCGACGGGGGCTGGCGGGTGACGGGGCGGACCGCAGGGAGCTACGGGCTGACCGTGCGCTAGCAGCGGGGTGGGCGTGCTGTCCGGCGTTCCCGGACCGCTGATCTCACGGTCTCCGGTGATCTCACGGACCGTACCGACGGCCGTGCCGCGGCTCAGCCCACCGGTTCGCTGACGGTGTGGGGGTCGGCCACCCTTCGGGGCGGTCGGCCCTCGCCGCCGTCGGCCCGGCGCCGCACCAGGCGTCGCAGCATCCACTGCACCAGGTAGGAGAGCAGCAGCAGGACCACCGCGGCGACCCCGTCCAGCCAGAAGTGGTTCGCCGTCACGAGCACCACGGCCACGGTGACGACCGGATGGGCGACGACCAGCCAGCGCCAGCGGCTGGGGCTGATCCGCACCACGGCGACCGCGACCATGACACACCAGGCGACGTGCACCGAGGGCATGGCGGAGTAGGAGTCCGCCTGCAGCCCGGCGACCGTCGTCCCGTACACCGACTGCCCGTAGGCCAGGGCCGTGTCCACCATCCCTCCGTCGGGCAGCAGTCGGGGCGGCGCCACCGGGATCAGCTGGACCGCCAGCGAGGCGGCGGTGACCAGGATCAGGGTGGTCCGCACCCAGGCATAGGACTCCCGATGACGCAGGAACACCCAGGCCAGCAGGGCGACCATGGCGCCGAAGTGCATGGTGGCGTAGTAGTAGTTGGCGCCCTGCACCAGCCAGGGGTGCGGAAGCACCCACTGCTGCAGGGTGTACTCGCTGGGCAGCCCGAGTTTTCGCTCGGCGCTCCAGATCCACTCGCCGCGCGCCACCGCGCCGTCCGTCCCCATGACGCTGAGCTGCCCGGCGAACTGCCACAGCGCGAACAGGCCGAGCACCGTCGCGGTCTCACGCAGCACCAGCCCCGCGCCGACCCTGCCGGACCGGCGCGTCACCACGGACGCCGCGTACACCGCGGCACCGACCGCCCCGGCGGACTGCCAGGACAGGGTGAGGTTCTGCATGGTGGGTGCCCTTTCCCCGTTGCTGCCTCACCGTAGCCGCCGGCACCGACAGCCCGCAGGTCGGGGTGGTCCGCGCGGGGTGGTCCGCGTGAGGCTGGTCAGTCGGTGAGCGGGTGCCGGATCAGCAGACTCGCCTCGACCGGGTCGCCGCCGATCGCCGCGTAACTGTGCGGACCGTCGGAGACCCAGGAAGCGTGCTCACCCGCGGTCACCACCCGGGTGGCGGCGACCGGCCCCACCCGGGCCGTCCCGGAGAAAACGGTGAGGTACTCGACGACACCGGGCGCATGGGCCGGGGAGATCTGGACCGCCCCCGGGTGGATCGTCAGCCGGTACAGCTCGGTGCTGACCGCGCCGTCACGGAACACCTCCAGCAGCGTCGCGCTCACCGCCTCGCCCTCGACGGTGGGGGCCGCGTCCGGTGCGGAGAGCAGTGCGGCGAGCGGCACCGCCAGCTGGCCGGCGATGGCGTAGAGGGTCTCGGCCGTCGGATTGCGCGTCCCGGTCTCCAGTCCGGAGAGCGTGGCCTTGCCGATACCGGCGCGACGGGCCAACTCCGAGAGGCTCAGGCCGCGTTCGGTCCTGAGCCGGCGGATGAGCAGCCCAGTGCCGGCGGCGGTGTCCGCCGTCCACCGCTTCCCGCGTGTGTCCCGTGGGTCCTGTCCGTCCCGCTCGACCATGGCGCCCAGTATCCCCGATGCCCTATCGTTCCATAAACGGAACGGCGGGGAATGGGTAAGGAGAAGGGCGAGCGATGAGGCGCGTGGAGGACCTGAGCAGGCCGCTGAGCGCGGGCCTGGTGACCGCCGTGGTGGGCTTCGCCAGCACGTTCGTGGTGGTACTGACAGGGCTGCGCAGCGTGGGAGCCGACCGGGACCAGGCCGAATCCGGGCTGCTGTTGCTCTGCCTCGCCATGGGCGGCCTGGCCGTCGTCCTGGGACTGCGCTATCGGCAGCCGCTGAGTTTCGCCTGGTCCACGCCCGGAGCCGCGCTGCTGGTCAGCGCCGGGCACCAGGCGGGCGGCTATCCGGCGGCGGTCGGCGCCTTCCTGATCAGCGGGCTGCTGATCGCCCTCACCGGACTGTGGTCGCGGCTGGGACGTCTGATCGCCGCGATACCCGGGCCGTTGGCGACCGCGCTGCTGGCCGGGGTGCTGCTCCCGCTGTGCCTCGCACCGGTCCATGCGGCCGTCCAGCTTCCCGCTCTCGCCCTGCCGGTGATCGCCGTCTGGGCCCTGCTCACCCGGTTCGCCCGGCGCTGGGCCACCCCGGGCGCGCTGGCCGTCGCCATCGCCGCGCTGGCGCTGCGCCCGGCCGGCCTGTCCGCGGCGGGGGCGGGGCTGCTGCCGTCGGTCACCTTCACCGCACCCGACTTCCGGCTCGGCGCCGTCGCCGGAATCGCACTGCCGCTGTATGTGATCACCATGGCCGCGCAGAACATACCGGGCCTGGCCGTGCTCACCCACTTCGGCTACCGGCCGCCGTTCCGGACCGCCCTGCTGGGCAGCGGACTGGCGACCGCGGCCGGAGCCGTCGGCGGCGTCTACATGGTGAATCTGGCCGCCATCACGGCGGCTCTGGCCGCCGGTCCGGACGCCCATCCGGACCGGGGGCGCCGCTGGATCGCCTCGGTGACGGCCGGCGCGCTCTACATCGCGCTCGGCCTCACCGCCGGGCTGTCCGCAGCACTGCTGGCCGCCGCTCCCCCGCTGCTGATCGAGGCGGTCGCCGGGCTCGCCCTGCTCGGCACCCTCGGCTCCGCCCTGGGCGCGGCGGTCGCCGAGGAGAAGGGGCGCGAGGCGGCGGTGGTCACCTTCGCGGTCACGGCGTCGGGGGTCACCGCACTCGGCATCGGCTCCCCGTTCTGGGGTCTGGCGGCCGGACTGGTCTTCTACGCGCTGGGGCTGGAGCGGGTGATCCGCCAGAGGCCCGCCACCTCGTAGTACACGCCATTCACGACCTGCAGCAGCACCAGGGTGACCGGCCACAGCAGCCCGCCGAGACCGGGTACGGCGTCGACCGGCAGCGTGTACGCCATCAGCACCCGCACCGCGCCGTCCAGGATCATCGCCACACCCCAGATCGCGGTCGAGACCCGCCAGATCCGCCGGAAGCGCGCGGAGTCCTGCCAGAGGACGTCCCAGGACGTTCCATCGGAGCGGAACCGGCCCTCCAGGAACGGCCGCGCTCCCACGAAGGCCAGCGGCCGCCGCGACCGCACCGTCCAGAGGAACCACAGCCCGGCCACGCCGGTCACCCAGCCGTCCTTGGCCAGCATGAACCGGGTACTGCCGCTGACCAGCGACGCCGCCAGCGCCAGCAGCATCACGGCGCCGACATAGGCGGCCATGCCGTCCAGCCGGCGCTCGCGGCGGTACTGGAGCAGGGCGCTGAGCAGCGGAACGAGCGTGGAGACGATCAGGGCGGTGTAGATGCTCAGGCCGGCGGCGCGCAGACCGTAGTAGGCACCGATCGGCAGGGCCACATCGGCGAGGAGGAGCAGCGCCGTGCGCCGTCGTGGGGGCGGTGAGGGCGGAGGGGGCGGAGGCGGTGCCGATGCGGGCTCGGCTGCGGAGGGCGTCACGGGTTCCTCCTGGTGGCCAGCCCGACCCAGGTGGTGATCTCCCGCACGCACTCGTCAACGCTCAGCCCCGACGGCTGGAACATCCGGACGATCGCCACGTCGATCCCGGACTTGATCGTCAGCCCCATCAGCCGGGCGTCGAACTCACGGAACTCACCGCTCTGCTGACCGTCCGTCAGGATCGGCTCCAGCTCGGTGAGATTGGCTTCGGCCGAGAGCTCGGGTCCGTACCGCAGACCACCCTCGTCGTCCCGCCGGTGGCGGTCGTCTCGGTCGCCACCCTCTCGCCGATCGCCCGCCGGGCCCCGGTCCCCACCTCGACCAGGACCTGCTCCATGAGCTCGTCGCGGCTGCCGAAGTGGTAGGAGATCAGCCGGGTGCTGGACAGGCCGGCCTGCCGGGCGATCCTGCTGTAGGTTGCCCGGGCGTACCCCTCCTCGGCGATGACCTCGATGGTCGCCGCCACGATCTGTGCCCGACGCGCCGTCGCCGCCAGCGACCGCTGCTGCGGCTGCGGCGCGGGCTGCCTGGAGCCACCGCTGGTTACTCGCACAAGTAATTTCTACCTCGTGCGAATAACAAGCGACAAGCCCCTCACATATTGATCATGTGCCCCGCGAGACCGTGGATGGCCTCCTTGACCGCCTCACCCAGCGTCGGGTGGGCGTGGACGTTGCGCGCGACCTCGTGCACCGTCAGGTCCCACTGCTGGGCCAGCGTCAGCTCCGGGAGCAGTTCGGTCACCTCGGGCCCGATCAGATGCGCGCCCAGCAGCTCGCCGTACTTCTGGTCGCTGATCACCTTGACGAAGCCGACCGGGTCGCCGAGACCGTGCGCCTTGCCGTTGGCGGTGAAGGGGAACTTCACCACCTTGACGTCGTGCCCCTGCTCGCGCGCCTGCGCCTCGGTCCAGCCGAAGCTGGCGATCTGCGGCTGGCAGTAGGTCGCCCGCGGGACCATCACGAAGTCGATCTCCATGGTTTCCGCACCGGCGATCGTCTCGGCAGCGATCACTCCCATCGTCTCGGCGGCGTGCGCCAGCATCAGCTTGGCGGTGACATCGCCGATCGCGTAGATGTGCGGCACGTTGGTGCGACCGCGCCCGTCCACGTCGATGGCGCCCCGCTCGGTCAGCCGAACGCCCGTGCTCTCCAGACCGTAACCGGTCACTCGCGGCGCGAAGCCGATCGCCTGCAGGACCTTGTCCGCCTCCAGGACCTGCTGCTGCCCGTTCTTGCTGACGGTGACCCGGACCTTGGCGGCGGGGTCGCTGTCGTCGATCGACTCCACCCGGGTGGAGGTCAGCACGTCGATGCCGAGCCGGCGGTAGCGCTTGGCCAGTTCGGCCGAGACGTCGGCGTCCTCCAGCGGGACCATCCGGTCGAGGAACTCGACGATGGTCACCTTCACACCGTAGTTGTGCAGAACATAGGCGAACTCGACGCCGATGGCGCCGGCGCCCGCGATCACGATGCTCTCGGGGAGGGAGTCACTGAGGATCTGCTCCTCGTAGGTGACGACCCGATCGCTCATCGACGTGCCCGGCAGCAGACGCGTGGTGGCGCCGGCGGCGACGATGCAGTTGTCGAAAGTCACGGTCTCGGTGCCGCCCGCCCGCAGGGCCACCTCAAGGGTGTGCGCGTCGGTGAAGGTGCCGCGACCGTCGTACTCGGTGATGCCGTTCTTCTTCATCAGGTAGTGCACGCCCGCGACCCGGCCCTCGGCGACCTTGCGGCTGCGCAGGTACGCCTCGCGGTAGTCGAAGGTGACGCTGCCCTCGACCTTGATCCCGAAGGTCTTGGCCTCCTGCGTGAAGATGTGCGCCAGTTCGGCGTTCCGCAGCAGCGCCTTGGAGGGGATGCAGCCGACGTTGAGGCAGACCCCTCCCCAGTACTTCTCCTCGATGACCGCCACCCGCAGGCCAAGCTGGGCCGAGCGGACGGCGGCGGTGTAGCCGCCGGGGCCGGCACCGAGAACCACGACGTCAAAATGTGTACTCATAGTCCACAGCCTAGGCAGCCCGGAGGGAACAGAGACGGCATTCCGGGCGGGCGTGCCGACTCTCACACAGCAAACGCCGAGGCTACGGCTCGGGGGTGGTCGCGGGGGTGGCCACGGGGTTGGTCTGGGGGTTGGTCTCGGAGGCGCGCTCAGGGTCGCCCTCCAGCTCGTACACCAGCGCGAACCCGTGGCCCTGCAGGATCTCCGCAGTCCCGGACAGCCCCACCAGATCACCCGTCCCGGAACCCGGCAGGATCGTCAGCCGCATGTGGTTGTCGTCCCCGTTGGCCGTGGCCGAGTGCAGGAGGCAGAAGCTGCCCTTCAGGCCGTCGAACCCGACCTCGAGACGCTCTACCGCGACATACGCCGAGACGTTCTCCCCGACACCGAGCATGACCGCTTCCAACGCGCTGCTCCCGGAGAGCTCACCGGTGAACGTCTTCGCAGCCTGGGTGCGCTGCAACTGCGCCCCGTGCCAGTCCTCTGGTTCCCCCTCCCAGCTGTCGATCGTGAACGCGCTGGTGACTCGTCTGGACATGGGGTCTCCCTGACTGGCTGGAGCTGGATGATTGCCTGTCGGGAACCCTAGTCCGGGGCAGTGACAGCGACCGAGAGGACGGACCATGTCGCTGGAGATCATCGTGGAGTCGCATGCCACGACCTCGGACAACGAGGCCGGCCTCGCCACCGGATGGCTCCCCGGCACGCTGTCGGAACTGGGCCGCCAGCAGGCCGTCGAGCTCGGCTTCCGGCATCACGGAGGGGTCGGCCTCACCGCCGTCCTCACCTCCGACCTTAACCGTACGATCCAGACAGCCCAACTCGCCTTCCCGGACGGAGGCTCACCACTGCGGCAGGACCTGCGCCTGCGCGAGTGCGACTACGGACGACTCAACCCCTGCTCGACGATCTGGTGGAGGAGTGGGACGGCGCCGACGCCACGCTGCTGTTCATCACCCACTCCCCCAACCGCTGGGCCCTCCAAACCCTGCTGGGCGGAGCAGATCTGGCCGCCCTGCTACTCAACCCGCCGCCATGGCAACCAGATTGGCGCTTCACAGCTCCCGGCCCGGGAACTAGCGTGATCGGATGACCGATGCCCACTCCGTGCGCACCTTCTACGACGAACTGGCCGACGACTACCACCTGTTGTACGGCGACTGGGACGCAGGCATCCAGCGCCAGGGCGCAGCACTGGACCGGGTACTGCGTGCCGAACTCGGCGACCACCCGCAGCGGATCTGGGACTGCGCCTGCGGCATCGGCACCCAGGCGATCGGCCTGGCGGCCGCAGGCCATCGGGTGATCGGCACCGACCTCAGCCCGAACGCCGCCGCGAGGGCCGGTACGGAAGCCCGGTCACGGGGCCTCGCCATGCCCACCGCTGCCGCCGACATGCGCCACCTGCCGGTGACCCCAGGCGAATTCGACGCCGTCGTCTGCGCGGACAACTCCCTGGCCCACCTCCTCACCCCGGAGGACATCGCCTCAGCCCTGCTCACCATGCGAGCCGCACTGCGCAACGACGGCCTGCTGCTCCTCAGCATGCGGGCCTACGACGAGATCCGCGCCCAACACCCTTCGGCGACTCCGCCCCAGGTCACCCAGACCACCCGGGGCCGCGTGATCAGCTTCCAACTCTGGCACTGGCGCGAAGACGGCGAACGCTACGACCTGGAACACTTCCAACTGCACCCCGCTGACGACACGTCGAAGACGGACAACTGGACCGTGCGCACCCGCCGCACCACCTCCTGGGCCCTAACCCAAGCCCAGGTCACCACAGCGGTCGCTGCCGCCGGCTTCCAGCACATCAACTGGCTCTCCCCCGGCGACAGCGGTTTCTTCCAACCCTTGCTCGTCGCCAGCGCCCCCTGATGCGCAGTCCCTCCGCGCCCGCTCAGCAGCGGAGTTAGGTGGGTGGGGTGGTGCGGGGTGGGTTTGGCTGCCGAGCCCCCGTCCCGACGCCGTCTCTGACGTGCGTGTTCGCTCCCGGTGGTCGTTCGTCAGTTCCGTGGGGCGCGTGGGTGTGTGGGTGGCTGGGGTGGCTCGCTCCGCTCGCGGCGACTACGAGGAGCCGGGGCAGGGGCGGGGCGTCGTTGCCGGGCGGCGGGTCGGCGGGGGTGTGGCGTGCAGAAACGTTCCTTCCGGGGCCGGGGGTGGTTTTGGGGTCACTGTCTATGCGTTGGGGATGCTCCTATAGATGTCAAGTGGGTTGGGTGGGTTCGGGTTGGGGTGTGTTGTGGCTGGTCAGGGCGTGGTAGACCTCGCGGGCGATGA